>JBKCLM010000012.1:0-22935 GCA_046300655.1 Chloroflexota bacterium
TAACTTACACACGCTGGGACTGATCGAAACATTTTGAGATTGACAGATGTATATGAATACTGCTCACCACCAAAACAGCCTCACGATGCATTTGCATCGTGAGGCTGTGAAGGCGAAGAACTACCGTAATGGAGGCGTAACTGTTGGAGTACGTGAGACGAGCGCGCCGAGTGACGAATCACCGAAGGCGACGACGCTGGCATCGCGCAGACCGATAACTGAGTTGACGTAGCCGGCTGAGATGGCGCTAGCCTTAGCAATGTCGCTTGGCACATTTGCTTGACCGAAGTCACTGCGACCCCAGCCGTACACGACACCGTCACGGGTCAGCGCCAACGAGTAGCCGACACCGGCACTAATAGCGATGACGTCAGTCATGCCGCTAGGCAAGCGACACTGGTTCTCGTTGTTGCGACCCCAGCAGACCACGGTGCCGTTGCGACGGAGGGCAAGTGAGTGATCAAACCCACCAGCGACGGCAATCACGTTGGTCAGCGTGCTTGGTACGTTGGTCTGCCCCCAGGTGTTGCGACCCCAGGCGATGACCTTGCCCGCCTTGATGGCGAGTGAGTGTGAGTGACCAGCGCCGACGGCAGTCAATCCATTGCGGGCAGATAACGGGGCTTCACGTTGCTTGAAGTCATTGCGACCCCAGATGACCAATGAACCATTGGTCTTGACGGCCATGACGTGACCGAGACCGGCTGAGATTGAACGGACACCGGTAGTGGCTGCGGCAGGGATTGTTAGTTGACCGAAGTCGTTCTTACCCCAACCATAGACACGGCCATCGGTGCCGAGCACAACTGCGTAGGTTGAACCGGCTTCGACTTGATCGACGAGCTTGGTGGCCATCCAGCGTGGCAAGCTGGCTTGACCCTCACGGTTGAAGCCCCATGTGACCAAGGTGCCGTTCTGGAGAACGGCCAAGGTAAACGAGGCACCGACACCAACTTCCTTGATGGCGAACGGATGAGGTGTCGGTGTGAAGGTGTTGGTCGGTGTAGAGGTGTTGGTCGGTGTGAAGGTGTTGGTCGGTGTACGCGTGAACGTACGGGTCGCAGTAAAGGTCCGAGTTGGCGTAAAGGTACGAGTCGGCGTGGCCGTGTTGGTAGCTGTGTTGGTAGCCGTGTTGGTGGCCGTGGCCGTGTTGGTGGCCGTGGCCGTGTTGGTGGCCGTGCGTGGGATTGGCGTGTTGGTCATAACCGCACTACCGACGTCCTCGAACGTACATGGATTGTCAGTGGTAATCGTACAACCAGGGACTTTGTTTGCAGTGCCACCAGCAATACCAGCGGTGATAGCGCCATTTAGGGCCGCATACGCTGATGGTCCAAAGATGTACGCGTAGCTGAATGAATAGCCTGTGCCACCAGTAAGACCACTGAAGGTCTTGGCCATGGCAATCATCTTGTCACCGTTACCACCACCCATGCCAACCTGCGTGTAAATGCTTTTTGCATTATTTGCGGTGCCACCAAAAGTTGCACTGATACCGGTGTTGGTATTGGCCTCTTCACCAGTATAGTAACCCATTACCGCCTTACTTACTGTGGTTTCGGAGAACACAATGTTGTTGGCAGTTACAAGACCATACCCGCGGGCATTATTGGTATTCGATGTGTCACCAGTTGCCACAACTGCATCTGAGTCGATTGAACGACTGACATATGCGGTGGTGACATTATTGGTCGGTGTAATGTACGTGGTGATTTGAAGATACCTGTCACTATTATTGAAGCGGATATCGTTCTCCATGACTAATACACCGGGCTGCTGAGTAATCGTTACGACACGATTATCAAATGTCGTACCACGGTATGCAACGCCACTCTTATCAGTGAGAGAGGTGGTTGGTGAGCTCCAACCAGCAGTACCGGGGTCGTTATTGAGCGTGTAGTTGACATCGTCTAACACCACTGACAACGCCTCGTATGGTGTACCTGGTGTCAAAAAGTCACGTGAGTCATTGAAAGTGCCGCCACAGGTATTGTCGTATTGAATACCAGGATTGGTATTCCCTCCAATACCAAGGGTGCCTTCCGGCTTTACACCAATTTTAAGACAGTTACCTGTCATGATTTTGGTGCCGGCCACCGGTCCATTGGTTACTGCCGCCTTCGCTGGCTTAACCATCAACACACTGCTGAATAGTATTGCCATTAACATGAGCAGTGATCCAGCACGAGCGAACGTTCGACTACGAATTACACTCATTAATATCTCCTTTTTACACTAGACAACTTTGATATATATTTGTGCATTGTTGATATTCTTAGTATAACATTAATTATTTTAAACTTTAAGGCGCTTTGGTTGATATTCTATAGATGATTTTCAGGCATAAATATATAAATTTCACAGTTTTTGACACAATAATGTTAATATAAATAAATTATTAAGAAATTATACGTAATCTACTTCCTATCATTACCATAGCGTAAAAGTTGATACTGTAAATAATTTATTTTAGCAAAACACGTATTGTATCGCTACATCACCTCTATGGTGCATACGAGGCATACTGGATCAGATGCGCTGGCCTGCGGTTGCCCTATGGCATGTACCGAACGTAAGAAAATAACGAAAAACGTATAGGAATCACCTAAAAAAGCTTTTGTTTGGCCACCTGCCAATAGCGTGAGAAGCGTTTGACGTCGGTATGTGTGGGAATATCAACGAACGCGGGCTCGGCCAGAATCTCGACGATATGTGTGCGGCGCAGCTGCTGACAGATGGTTGCAAAGCGTGGCGCTGGCGTACCCGTCGTTACAATCGTATCGGCATGGTGCACACTCGCAAATGCACTCACCTGCGTGATTACGTTACCTCGGTAGATGGTGACCGGCAGTTCGAGCAAGGCCTCGTACATGAAGACGATGCGCTTGAAGCTGAGGCCATATTTGGTGAGTAACTCATCATCCCAGACAAAGATGGCAGGGGCATCGGGATAGGCGAGTAGCGCAGGATTGCTCGGGCGCAGGGCGTCGCCGTGGATCCAGATAATGGGTTTCATCGTCGGGCCTCGTATTCTTGCTGAATGAGCTGATGCATGTGGGCGGCGAGGGTGGGTTTGACCTGTTCGTGTGTGATTACAATCGGATCCGTCCAACGGATGCGCACGCGCGGTACTTTGTACCAAGGCACGATGAGCTGCAGTGTCGCGGCCATCCAATCACGCTCTTTGCGCTCGGGGATGCGTCGAATCCACCAGTTGTTGAGGGCGCGGGCTGAGATGACACCGCTAATTAAGGCGCCGACCACGGGCAAATCGGGGACGAGGCGACAAAAAAGCGCCGTGACGTCGGACCAGTCGGCGAGGGTGGTATGGGCGTCGTCCATCACGGCCGGGTCGGGCTCGATTTTGCCAGCTGGAAATGTGAGGAGCGCGCCGCCGTTTTTGAGGTGGCGGGCGGCCTCGCGCATGATGCGGGCGCGCCCGGCTGGGTCATCGGGCACACAAATCAAGCGGGCGGCGATGTTGGGCATGGCGCGCAACAATGGCCGATCGGCAGCAATGACCAGCACGTCGTTGCGTGGGATGGCGGTGAAGAGTGCTGACGCGTCGACCATGCCTGGGTGGTTGGCACAAATCAACACGGGGCCACTTTTTGGAATGGTGCTGGGGGCGACTTCAACGCGACCCGCATAGTTGGTCACGATGGCATGACCAGCGGCGGACAAGCCGTGTTGACCGGCCAACGCATCACACTCGGCCATACTGCGTGCCAAACGATAGGCCGGGTACCAGCCGAGCGTGGCCACGATGCGCCGGATGATCGGGCGGTGATGGACGCGGAACGACTTTTGCAGGTCGGTGACGTTCATGGCGGTCAAGGCACGAATATCGGCTTTCATCGGCGGTACCGCTCCTGTGGCTCAGTGGGTTTGTGGGGGAACAAGCGCTGTTCGAGCGTGTCGTAGGGGGCATCCAAGGGACATTTGTGTGCCAAAGGGCATGCCCGACAAAAGCGCTGATTGGTGTAGCGGGCGAGGTTTTCTTTGTTGAAGAAGTACGGCTTGTGGCTGAACGTGCTCGCCACCCACTGCCACGACAAATTATTGCTGGCCGGATCGCCATCAAGCAGGTGTTGCAAAAACCAACGGGCACCGGCTTGCCAGGCTATTTGGCGCCAGTGGATGATGTAGGCGGCCAGCCACATGCGGGCGTGGTTGTGCAGATAGCCGGTGCTGGTGAGCTCATCGGCAAAGGCATCCATACAGGCCAGGTTGGTCTGGCCGGTGCGGATGTCGTCGGGGAGCTCGCGGGCGTAGTGCTTGGCCGAGTAGCCGGTTTTGTAGGGCTCGCGGTCCTGCCAGATGCCGTCGCCGATGTGGGCGTAGACGCGTTGCCAGTAGTCGCGCCAGGCCAATTCGTTGATGAGCTTCTCCCCCTCATTGGCGTATTTGATGCGATCCCAGACGGCATCACGCACCTCGGCGAGGCTGAGTACGCCGTGGCGGATATAGGCGCTGAGGCGCGTGACGGCGCCATCGAGGGCATTGCGGGTAGCGGCGTAGCGGACTGGGTTGATGGTAGCGAGTTGGCGCTCGGCAGCAGCCCGGCCACCGACGGTCGGTGAGACGGTCGTATCGTCGCCGACGATGTCGGCGAACTCGTGGTGCAGGTAGGCGACAAGCTCCTCGCGTGAGGCGAAGTCGCGTTGCATGGGAGTCTGGCTCAGGTGGGGTTCCGTTTCGTTGAGGGCGGCTTGCCGCCGCTGTTTTTGTAGCGGCGACAGGCGTCGCTACAGTACTTGACCTCGTCCCAGGTTTTGGCCATGCTTTTGCGCCAGGTGAACGGGCGGCCACAGGTGACGCAGACTTTTTCGGGGAGGTCTTGTTTTTTGACACCGCGCATGCTGATGGGTCCTTTATTCGATGTGTGAGAGTTGTGAAAGCCAGATGGTAGCTTGGTGACGAATGTGCTGGCGCTCGTCGGCACTGAGATGTTTGAGCCCGAGGACGGCCGGCCCCATGCGCGGATTGGCACGCAGGGTTTGCTCGTGGGTCAACAAAAAGTTCCAGTAGAGCAGGTTGAATGGGCAGGCAGCTGTGCCATGACGGAGTGCGGGATTGTAGTGACAGCTGCCACAGTAGTCGCCCATTTTCTTTATATACGTAGCGGAGGCGATATATGGTTTTGTGGCAATCAGGCCACCGTCAGCGTTGAGTCCCATGCCACTGACGTTGGGCCACATCACCCAGTCGTAGGCGTCGATGTACCCGGCCAAAAACCAGTGATTGACAGCGACGGGGTCAATCCCGGCGAGCACGCAGAAGTTGCTAATCAGCATCAGGCGTTCGATGTGGTGCGAGTAGCCGTGGCGCCAGACATTGGCGATGGTGGTGTCGAGGCAGTTCATGCCGCTCTGCCCCTGCCAAAACCACTCCGGTAACGGGCGTTCGGCCTGCCAGTGGTTGAGCGTACGCAAGCCCGGCATGTGGCGCCAGTATTGCACGTACATGTACTCGCGCCAGCCGAGAATTTGGCGTACGAAGCCCTCGACGGCGTTGATGGGTGCCCAGCCGTCGTGATAGGCCTGTTCGGCGGCGCGGATACACTGCATGGGTGTGAGCAAGCCGAGGTTGAGATAGGGCGACAGCACCGAGTGGAACAAGACGTGGTCACGTTGACTCATGGCGTCTTCGTAGTCACCAAAAAACGGCAGGCGATGCATGACAAAATGCTGTAAGGCGGATTGGGCGCTGGTATGATCCACAGCGAGACCAAACGGTGCCGGAGTGCCGTGGGCGTGGGGCATGGCTGCCACCTCGGCGATGACCTGTTGGGTGATGGCATTGGGGGGAATGTTGAAGGGTGGTGGGATGGCGCGGGTGGCAGGGAGTGGTTTACGATTATCAGCGTCGTAGTTCCACTGGCCACCAACGGGTTGGCCTGAGTCATCCATCAAAATATTGAAATGTTGGCGCATAGCGCGATAGAACGGCTCCATCACGGTGCGCTTGGTGGCTGGTGTGGTAGCGATGGGGTTGTGCTGACTGACCAAAAACTGTTGATTGTCAAGGATGATAACTGGGTGGTTGCTCCATGTCTGCCAGCGTTGCTGGGCCAGACGAGCGGCGTATTCGGCGCCAGCCATGGTGATAATCTGGGTGTCGGGGTGGTTGGTGGTGTGTTGGGCAAGTGCGGTACGCCAGTTGGCAGATTGGTAGTAATCCACGGTGAATCCGGCCGCCTTGAGCCAGGTGGCGTAGTGGCGCAGGGCACTGATGACCAAGGTGAGTTTGTGGTGTTGATAGGCGCGGAGGGTGATGCGAGCTTGGCTTTCGACCAGCATGATACGGATATCGCCCGGCGCAGCCAGTGACTGAGCGTGGGCGATAGCAGGATGGTCGACGAGTAGTTGATCGGCCAGAATGGCCACGGTAATCGTCATGGATAGCCTTCGTGATAGTCCCTATGCAGCAAGGCTGCATAGGGACTATGGCAGATTATTCGTAGCGCAGGGCCTCGATGGGCAAGAGCAGGGCGGCGCGCTTGGCGGGGTAATAGCCAAAGCCGATGCCGATACCGAGGGCAAAGACAATCGAAATGATGACGGCTGGAATTGAGAGAATCATGCCGAGACCGGCTGCAGCGGCGACCAACAGGACCAAGGTGACGGCAAAGCCGATGCCAATCATACTGCCAATGAGGCTGATGGTGGCGGCCTCGATGACGAACTGGCCGAGGACGTCGCGATCGGTGGCGCCGAGGGCCTTGCGCACGCCGATTTCGCGGGTGCGTTCGGTGACGGCGACGAGCATGATGTTCATGATGCCGATGCCGCCGACGACTAAGCTGATGCCGGCCACGATGGCGATGAATCCGGTGATAGCGCTATTGATGCCGTTGAGGATGCCGAGCGCTTGGGTTGGTGAGTTCAGCCGAAAATCATCGATAGCATCGGCGGGCAGATTGCGGGCGTCGCGGAGCGTCGCTTTGATGAGCGCCTCGGCTTGTGTGACTGTCCCCTCGGTGCGCAGACCGATAAGGATGGACGACATCTGCAGCCCACGACCGGGCAAATCTTGATTGCCAGCGATGCGCAGGCGGGCAGTGCTGGCTGGCACGAGGATGCGTTGATCGGACGAGAACGGTCCGCCGGCTGCTTTGATGACACCGACCACGGTCAGACTTTGGTCGTTAATGACGATGGTTTGGCCGATGGCGCGGGCTTTGTTTGCTTCGCCTTCGCCAAACAAATCTTCGACGACGAGACCACCGAGGACGGCCACGCGGGCGGAGTCTTGTTCCTCGGCGCTGGTAAAGAAGCGCCCGAACTCGATAGGCACGGATTGGACTTGTTGATACCCCTCACCGGTGCCAACCACGAGCGAACCGACTTCGACGGTGCCGGCACGGGCGCGCACTTGGATGGCGACTTCGGGCACGATGGTGCGGAAGATGTCGCTATGGCGTGCGCCCATTTTCTGCAGTGCTTCAAAATCTTTGATGGAGAGCAATCCGTACCCTGATGTGATACGAGCGCCGAGGGCATCCGGGTCACCGGGCAAGATGGCGATACGGCGCGTGCCGAGGTCAATGAAGCGCTCAAAGACTTGGCCTTGGAGGGCATTACCGAGTGACAACACGGTGACCAGTGTTGATGAGCCGATGATGATGCCGAGCATGGTCAAGAGCGAGCGGAATTTGTTAGCGCGCAGGCTTTCGAGGGCCATGCGTAATTGTTCACCCCACATATGAGGCCTCCCGTTGGTGTGAAAGGACGCGCCCATGGTCATCGGTTTGGATGCCGTAATAGTCGTGGAGCGCTTGTAAGTTGAGTTGACCGTCGCGCAGGCTGACGATGCGATCCATTTGCTTGCCGATCTCGGCGTCGTGGGTCACGATAACGACGGTAATGCCTTGTTCGCGGTTGAGCGTGCGAAAAAGCTCCATAATCTCGTGGCCAGTACGGCTATCGAGAGCACCGGTGGGCTCGTCAGCCAGCAACAGGGCTGGGTTATTGACGAGGGCCCGGGCCACGGCTACGCGTTGTTTTTGACCGCCGGAGAGCTCATTTGGCCGATTATTGAGCTTGTTGCCCAGCCCGACTGCCTCAAGAGCAGCGCGAGCGCGGGCTTCGCGTTCGGCCGGTGGGACATTGGCATAGACCATGGGCAAGGCGACGTTTTGCAGGGAATTCAGCCGTGGCAGCAGGTTGAAGTTCTGGAAGATGAATCCCAACTTCTGGTTGCGCACGGCTGCCTGTGCTGTTCGATCCAACTCGCTGGTATCAATGCCGTCGAGCAAGTAGCGCCCGCTGGTCGGGACATCGAGCAAGCCGATGATGGTCATGAGCGTGCTTTTACCGCTCCCCGATGGTCCCATGATGGCCAGCATTTCACCACGATCGACGTGCATGGTGACATTGTCTAGCGCTACGACCCGGTTATCACCGCCGTCGAAGATTTTGCTGACGTTTGAGATAGAGATAACGGGTTGACTCATTGGGTCACCTCGACGACGTCGCCGACGCTGAGGCCGCTGGTGATTTCGATGAGGTCACTGTCACGGACGCCGACAGTCACTGGACGATCCTCGCGGGTGTCGTTCTTGATAACTGTGACGACACTCTGTCCATCGACGGTACGGACGGCACTGCGTGGCACGCTAACCACGTCATTGGCCGAGGCGGTGATAATTTGGGCTGAGGCGGTCATGCCAGCTTTGACGGCGCGGTCATCAGGAGTGACCTCAACGGTGATTTCGTATGAGACGACGCCACGATCGCTCTGGGCCTCGGGTGAGATGCTGACGACGGTACCAGGCAATACTGGAGCACCGAGCGCATCCACGATGACCTCGACTGGTTGACCGACGCTGACCTTGGCGACATCGACTTCGTCGACCGTCACAAGCACTTCGAACTTGGTGACATCAAGGATGCTAACGACGGGGGCGTTGGCGACAAACTCGCCTGGCTTGGCATCAACGTTGGCGACGACACCGGCAAATGGCGCTTTGAGGGTGGCATCATCGATGCGCAGGGCGGCCATTTCGTACTGGGCCTGGGCTTGGGCAACGCGCGCATTGGCACGATCAAGGCCGGCCTTAGCGGCAACAACGTTGGCCTCTTGAGCCTCGACTTGGGCACTGCGCTGGTCGCCGAGGAGTTTGTTGAGGTTGGCCTCAGCTTGGGCGACATCGGCTTGAGCGCTAGCTACATCAACGGTTGCGCCACTGGTGAGTGCGTCAAGATCGGCACGGGCAGTAGCGAGGCGAGCCTCGGCACTGGCAATCCCGCTGATTTCGTTTTGACGGGCGACCTCGGCATCGCGAGTGGCTTGAGTCAAGTTATTTTCGGCATTGGTGAGATTGAGTTGGGTTGATTCGAAGGCATTCTGGTAGTCACGACGGGCTGGATCGCTGAGGCTACGACCAGTGCGTGGATCGGTGTCGTCTTTTTGGACATGATTCCAGTCATCGCGGGCTGCGGCGAAGGCAGTTTGGGCCTCGCGCACGGCATTGGCACGCTGGGTGACCGTAATATCGGCTTGCTCTTTGGCGACAGCCAAATTCTTGCGTTGTGAATTCAAATCAGCTTCGGCTTGGGCGACACCAGCCTGCGCCCGTGCGACAACCTCGGCACGGGTACCACTGCTCAAGAGTGCCAGGCGCGCTTGGGCCTCGGTCAGGTTCGCACGGGCAGCCGACACGTCATTGGTGGTGACACTCCCAAGCGTCTGCTTGAGGGCGGCCTCGGCGGCGTTGACTTGGGCTTGGGCGACAACGGCATCGGCCTTGGCTTGATCAAGTGCCGCCTTGGCGGCGGTGGCATCGAGTTGGAGCATGGCGCTGTCGAGCGTGACCAGTGGTGCTTGAGCGGCGACGGTATCACCGGTGTTGACCAGCACATCGGTCACTTTACCACCAGTGGCGAAGCTCAGATTGGCGCTTTGGAGTGGTGACATTTTGCCGGTTGCAGTAATTGTGCTGCGAATATCGGCGGTGGCAACCGTGTAGGTTTGACCGATGGTCGTGGCGTTACTGTTGCTCCGGAGTGCAGGGATGACGATAGCGGCGACGAGTGCGACGACGGCCACGCTAATGATGATAATCGTGCGCCGTGAGAGTGTTGGGATCCGACTGCCTAAGCCTTGTGATGTTGTGGCCATGATGTCCTCTTTTGTGTGTGAGATGATACAAAAACGATACAAACAACGTTAGTTGTGGGCGACTCCGTGCAAGAAGAGCTGGCTGATTTGACTAGCATCGAGTTGCAACTGGAGAGCCTGTGCTTCGGGGCCGGTATAGGCCTCGATGAGACAGAAAAACAACATTGCGAGATCTGCAGCACTGCGTTGGCGAACCTCACCCGTGTCGAGCCCGTGTTGCATCAGTGCCACAATCGGCGCCATCATGTTGGCATAAAAGTGCCGGGCAAGGTGCATTTGGCGCTCGGGTGCAAGATGTGTGCGAATCTCGTGACGCATCATACGAAAGTCTTCGTCGGTGTGCGCCTGAATCGTACGAATGACTGCGGTCAGTTGATCAATGAAAGGTTGTTGATAATTTGCCGTTGCATCGGTTAGTTCATCGCCCATGATGCGCAACGCACGGTCGGCTACGGCAGCGTAAAGGGCTTCCTTGTCGTTGAAGTGGTAGTACAACGTCGGTTTTGTAATCCCGACGGCATTGACCACATCATTGATGGATACGCCGACATAGCCACGCTCCATGAATAGTCCGTGTGCCGTTGACAGAATCTTTTCGGCTGTTTGGGCGCCGTCTCTAACCATTGTGCTCCTTTGAGATGTCGTCGTATCGACGAACGTGTTTTATATACCGAACGGTAAGTACTATAGAAGTATTTCAATACTTTGTCAATGCTTTGCAAACTATTTGTTCAATGAGAGTTTCATGAGTGGGTGTGAAAAAGAATTCGCCGTGAGAGGAGCTAGCTGTCGTGGCGAACGAAGGTCGAGCATAACAATGAGTATGGTGATGAAATGTGCGATATGGTTTTGGTTTGTATCAATCAGTGCAAGCAATGTCGAGACACAGTTTTTTGCAAAAAAAGGGCGGCAAGGAGTGACCTTGCCACCGTCATGAATATGGAATACGCATGAGTTATTTGAGGACGTACTCGCTGATGATGCGATTAAACGAGACGATATCGAAGCCGCCACGGATTTCGAAGCGGACGCGACCGACGGCGCTAATAAAGAAGTCGATTTCGCAGTCGAGATCGAGGGTGCCGGCAGTTTCGACCGAAAAGGTTTGAACTTTGCTATAGGGGATCGAGGTATAGTCGACCTTTTTGCCGGTGAAGCCTTGGACATTGGCGGCGATGACGCGTTTGTTGGTAAAGACGACTTGATCGCGGACCGTTTTGAAGACTGCTAAGACCGTCTCACCGTCAACCAAAAACTGATTAATGGTGGGAATCATATCTTTGGTGGTGATAGGAGTGAGTTTGAAGAGGGCATTGTTGGAAAAATCAATCATGAGATACACCTCATTGTGTTAGCCGGCAGTCCAGCCACCATCGACGGTGAGGGTGGTACCGGTGATGAACTTGGCGTCGGCAGAGAGCAAATATGCCACGGCGGCGGCGACATCATCGGCTTGGCCGAAATCAGCGGTGAGTGGTTGGAGTTGGGCAAGGCGTGATTTGATGTGATCGTCGCTTTGAGCGCGCTGACTCATGGGAGTGGCAATCAGCCCGGGGGCTACCACATTGACGCGCAGGCCTTGGGGGGCATAGTAGGTTGCCATGGCGCGCGACAGCCCGATGATGCCGGCCTTGCTGGCAGCGTAGGCGTGGGTAGCAAAATCAGCATCACCGCCGACTATGCCGAGCACCGAGGCAATGTTGACGATGCTGCCACGGCGAGCGAGCAGGGCCGGCAAACAGGCTTTGCTGACCAAAAACTGACTGGTAAGGTTGAGTTGGAGGGTGTAGTTCCAGCCGTCAAGGGTGCACGAGTCCACGGGGCCATCGCCGGCACGGCGGCCACTACCACCAGCGGCGTTACACAGGCCGTCGAGGTGGGTAATTGCCGCAAGGGAGTGCATCACGGCCTGTTCGTCGGTGATATCGAGGGTGATGGGTGTGATGGCGGCATGTGGATGTGCCTGACACAGCGCCGCCAGCGACTCAGCGTTGCGATCGACGGCGATGATAATTGCGCCCTCGGTGAGCAGGCGTTGGGTGGTCGCAAGACCGATACCGCTGGCGGCACCGGTGACGAGGATAGTGAGATTAGTAAATCGTTGCATAGATAAATACCCCTCGGTTGTATATGACTATCATATACGACCGAGGGGACTGCGTGAAATTATCCGCGGGCCTGAGCGACGGCTGCGCTGATGGCGCGAGCGGCGTAGACCTTGACCATGGCGCGGCGATACTCCTCTGAGGCGTGGATGTCGCCGAGGTAGTCCATGTCGTCACCGGCTTGGGCGGCGGCAGCCTTGATGGCGGCCTCGCTGCCGTCGGTGCCGATGAGGGCTTGTTCGGTGGCGCTTTGGCGCACGGCTTGAGGGCCGGCGCCGGTCACGGCCACGCGGGCGGCGCTAATCTTGCCACCGCTGATGGTCACCATGGCGGCAACGCCGACGATGGCATAGCGTGAGGCTGGGTGCTTGAGCTTGGCGTACGAGGCACCTTGACCGGCGCCGATGACGGGCACATGCACGGTGGTGATAATCTCGCCGCTGTCGAGGGCAGTAGTGAGCATGGAGACGAACATGTCGTCGGCGGCGATTTGGCGGGTACCGCCGGAACTTGCAACTGCGACTGAGCCACCGAGTGCCAAGAAGACGGCAGTCAGGTCGGCTGCAGGATCAGCGTGGGCCAAGGCGCCGCCGATGGTGCCGGCGTTGCGCACTTGGATGTCACCGATTTGACCGACGCAGTCGGCAACGATGGCACACGAGCGTTTGACGACGGCTGAGCTGGCAATAGCATGGTAGGTCTCGCCGGCGCCGATTGACACGGTGTTGCCGTTGATGGCGATGCCCTTGAGGTCGTTGGCGGCAGCAATGTCGATCAAGACGGTGGGCTGACTGAGGCGCAACTTCATGGCGGGGAGCAATGAGTGGCCACCAGCAACCAACTTGGCGTCTTCGCCGTGTTGTTGCAAGAGCACCAAGGCTTCGGCCACACTGTTGGCTTTCACATATTGAAAGGCAGCAGGAATCATAGGACTAGTACTCCTTTCGCACGCACCTACTTATGGGCGTGCATGGCTTTCCAGACGCGTTCAGGCGTGGCCGGCATTTGCATATGCTGGACACCGAACGGTGATAGGGCATCGATGATTGCGTTCATGACACACTGCGCACTGCCGATGGTCCCGGCTTCGCCTGCACCTTTGACGCCGAGCGGATTGACCGGACTGGGGGTCACGGTGTGGTCAATCTCGTAGTTGGGGAGCATGGCTGCGGTTGGCACGGCGTAGTCCATCAAGGTACCGCTGAGCAACTGACCGTTGTCATCATACACTGCCTGCTCAAAGAGTGCTTGGGCGATGCCTTGGGCGATACCGCCGTGGAGCTGGCCATGCACGATGAGCGGGTTGATGATGTTGCCCACGTCGTCGACGCCGACGTAGCGTTTGAGCTCAATGGCGCCCGTCTCCGGTGTCACCTCGACGATACAGATGTGAGTGCCAAAGGGGAAGGTGCAGTTGGGTGGATCGTAGTAGGTGGTCTCGTCCAAGAACGGTTCTTCGCCGTTGGGCATACTGGCGCCGACCGAGGCGTAGAGGGCAATCTCACCGAACGTTTTGGACTTGTCGGGTGAGCCTTTGACGTGTACTTTGCCGTCGGCGAAGACCATGTCATCGGGGTTGGCCTCGAGCAGGTGCGCGGCGAGGCGCTTGGCCTTCTCTTTGATTTTTTGGACGGACTTGACCATGGCGGTACCACCGACGGCCAGACTACGTGAGCCGTAGGTGCCGTAGCCGAACGGCGTGCCAGCGGTGTCGGAGTGTTCAATCAAGACGTTGTCATAGGGCACGCCCAGTTCATCGGCGACGATTTGGGCGAAGGTGGTCTCAACGCCTTGGCCGTGGGGGAGTGAGCCGGTGGTGACGACGACTTGACCGGTCAGGTGAATGCGCACATTGGCGCTCTCCCACAAGCCGGCGCCCCAGCCTTGGCCGTTGGCCCAGGCGGTGGGTGCGACGCCACAAATCTCGACGTAGGAGCTGATGCCGATGCCGAGGTAACGACCCTGCTTGCGCAACTCGGCTTGCTCGCGGCGCATGTCGGCGTAGCCGATGGTGGCGAGGGCTTTGTCGAGGGCGGGGGCGTAGTTACCGCTGTCGTAGGGCAACAGACCGAGGCCGTTGTTGTAGGGGAACTCGTGGGGTTGGATGAAGTTGATGCGCCGTACCTCGGCGGGATCCATGCCGAGCTCGACCGCCCAACGATCCATCATGCGCTCAATCAGGTACGACGCTTCGGGGCGCCCAGCGCCGCGGTAGGCGTCGACCATGGCCGTATTGGTGTAGGTGGCGATAACGTCAATTGAGACGTTGGGGATTTTGTAGACACCGGTGACGATACGCCCATACAGGGTGGTCGCAACACCGGGAGCGATGGTTGAGAGGTAGGCACCGAGACCGGCATAGGTCTTGATGCGCAATCCGGTCACGCGGCCATCGCGCGTGCCACAAATCTCGACATCGGTGACGTGATCGCGCCCATGGGAGGACGACTTGAAGTTCTCGGAGCGATCCTCAACAAACTTGACCGGGCGGCCAAGTTTGCGCGCAGCCCACATACAAAAGACCATGTCTTGGTAGACGAAGATTTTTTGGCCGAAGCCACCACCGACGTTTGGTGCAATCACGCGCAATTTGGTCTCGGGGATGCCGAAAACAAAGGCGGTGAGGAGCAGGCGATGGACGTGTGGGGCCTGTGAGCTGGTCCAGAGGGTGAACTCGCCGGTGGAGCTTTCGTAGTTGGCGATTGAGCCACGGGTCTCCATCGGTGTAGGCATCAGGCGTTGGTTGATGATGCGCTCTTTGACGACCACTTGGGCGTTGGCGACGGCGCTGTTGGTGCCTTCGCGGTTGCCGGCGTTCCACTCAACGACAATGTTATTTGGGGCATTCTCGTGGAGTTGGGGTGCACCGGGGTGGGTGGCCTTTTCGGGGTCGACGACGACGGCGAGTGGCTCGTAGTCGACGTCGATGAGGTCAAGGGCATCACGGGCGATGTAGCGGTCCTCGGCGATAACGACCGCCACCGCCTCGCCGGCAAAGCGGACGACATCGACCGCTATGGCACGAGGAGTGTTTAGGTTGTTTTTGAAGCCGCCGGCGGGCCAGGCACAGGGGAGTGGATTGACATCCGTCATGTCTGTGCCGACGTAGACGGCGACGACGCCAGGGAGCGCTTTGGCTTTGCTGGTATCGATAGAGCGGATGCGGGCGTGGGCATAAGGACTGCGCAGCACTGCTGCGTGGGCCATACCATTGAGTTTGACGTCGTCTAAGAAGTTTCCATGGCCGGTGATAAGTTGGGGGTCTTCACGCCGTTTGAGGGCGCGACCCACCATACGCGTCGTTGCTTCTGCCGTCATTGTTGTTCCTCCAACAAGCGAACGGGTTGCCGTGCCGATGAGAAAGGGATCTTCCGCGGGTGTATGGACTCAGTGCGCATCCGTCATGCGCTAGGCGTTGGGTGAGGTGACCTGCTCACCGCGCATCTTGGCGGCGGCGTATTGCACGGCACGCACGATGTTGTGGTAGCCGGTGCAGCGGCACAGGTTGCCTTCGAGCCCATGACGAATTTCGTCGTCGGTGGGGTTAGGGTTTTGGGCGAGCAAGTCAGTTGCGGCCATAATCATGCCTGGGGTACAGAACCCACATTGCAAGCCATGGCACTCCCAGAAGCCCTCTTGGAGTGGATGGAGTTGCCCATCTTGTGAAAGACCCTCGATGGTGGTGACTGATGCGCCATCACAGCGGGCTGCCAAGGTGGTGCATGACTTCACGCTTTTGCCGTTTACCACGACCACACAAGCACCACACTGGCTCGTGTCACACCCGATGTGTGTGCCGGTCAAGTTGAGGTGCTCACGCAGGTAGTGCACCAACAGCGTGCGGTCTTCGACATCACTGGTGTGGGTCTTTCCGTTGACCGTTACCGTAATCTTAGCCACGAATTGCCTCCTTTTGCGTCACGTGATTACGTGTCGTATCTGTAACTGCAACCAAATGCAGTAGACAGCCATAATACTTGATAGCGGGCGCGTTATTGTGCCCAACGACCAATCAAAAATCCAACTAGTAACAACACAACGGCTGCAACGATGCGTCCATTGGTGGTATTCAACATCTCGCCCATCATACCAGCCACGAGTGTCTCGGGTTTCATTTGTTCGGCTTCACTCAGTACAACCTTTTTGGGCGTGGCAGGAGTAGTCGGCTCGTTTGGTGCACCAGCTACAACCTGTGCAACTGGTGTGTTGGTTGCATCAGAGGTTGCCGGTGCAACGGGGTCTGCTACGGCTGGTTCGGCAGGTATGCGTTGGAGAATCTGTTGCTCGAGTGCTTTGAGGGCTTGACCGATGAGTTGCTTGGAGGCGCCGTCAATCAATCGTTGACCGACACTGGCCAGCATACCGCCGATTTGGGCCTCACCGCTGTACTTGAGGTTGGTCTTTCCACCCTCGAGCGGCTCAAGCTCGACAAAGCCAACGCCATCGACGACACCGTTGGAGCCTTTGCCGGCGGCAACGAGTTTGTATGATTGTGGTGGGTTGACGTCTTCGAGGCGAATCTTGCCGCTGTAGACGCCCTTGATGCCGGCGATGCCGATTTTGATGGTGCCCTCAAACTGGTTCTCCCCGACTTCGGCGAGTGATTCACAGCCGGGTACTACGCGGGCGAGCACCTCAATATCGTTGAGGGCCGTCCACACCTGGATTTGGGTGGCGTTGATTGTATAGTTCCCTGAAATTTTCACCGGACACTCCTTCGCATGATAAATACACATTCGCACTCTACGAAATGGTGAGGTGATTTGGTGCGAAGATAATCTGCGTACTATGTATTATATAGAAGTTGTCGGTTGTGTACACCCAATTTACGAACGAATGGACAGAGATGCGACAAATACATACGGCGCAGAGAGCGATGATCTTGACCGATTGAGTTGGCTGATTTGAATGTCAAAGTATATTGTCCTCTTATGTTATCGCAAAATAGTTGCTTGTCAATCACTATTTTGTGGTAGAAAGCTGATAGATATGCACCAAATTGAGAGTTCGCAGAATAATCCATTGACAATTTGTGTGGTTGCAGATGCCACGCTACAACCGGTGCAGTTACCGCAACTGCCCGATGTGGCACAGCATCCAATACATGGACTGATCTACTTGTTGGCACATTGCACTATTCTGACGTTTGATGGAATATGTCGTCGCCAACGGCTCACGACGCAGCGCTACGCATGCACCATCACGGCGCGCCAACGTCTGATGCACCCACAAATCTACGAGGAGATTACATTGCAGATGCGTGTGACGGGTAGCGGTATCCAGTATGAGCGATTACTCCACGGGTTTCACCTTATTCCAAAATATTGCCCAGTGCATGCTACACTGGCGGCATCCTGTCCAATACGTCACCAATTGTTACTAGAGATGGAGTAATCCCTCATGAATGTACTGATTGACACGCCATTTGGTACGATCGAGGTGCAACTGGCGTCAACGCAAGCGCCGCACACGGTGGCGAACTTTGTGCGCTATGTTGAGGCTGGCGCATACACTGAGGGGAGCTTTTGGCGTACGGTGGTGAACGACCCCGATAATCAACCGGCCAATGACATCAAAATTGAGGTGATTCAGGCGACGTGTCGAGCCGATTTTGTGAAGTACGATGCGATTGCCATGGAACAAACGGGCACCACAGGATTGACGCATCGTGACGGCACCATCTCGATGGCGCGTTTTGCGCCCGATTCAGCGCAGGCGGACTTTTTTATTTGTCTTGGTGATCAACCCGAGCTCGATCAAGGTGGGCGTCGCAATCCGGATGGATGGGGCTTTGCTGCGTTTGGTCAGGTAGTGCGTGGGATGGATGTGGTGCGTCGCATTCAACGACAACCACAACATGAGCAACGGCTGACACCGGTGATTGTGATTCACCGAATTGACGTGATTGGGTGATTTGACAGAATTGGCATATCGTTCGTATAATCGGTGGCGTATTTCACGAAAAATCTTTCGCATCTGCGGCCTGAGCAATGGCGCACGACACGGCAAAGTTAGCCGTGACGCACCTGCAAAGAACTCACGTCATTTATGAGGTGTTTTAATGCAGTATTTGTGTGGCGCAAACTTACTTGAATTAGTCCAAGGCGATATCTGTGTGCAACGCGTTGACGCAATTGTTAATGCGGCTAACGAGTCGTTGACTGCCGGTGGCGGTGTCTGTGGTGCCATCCATCGTGCGGCTGGTGCCGAGTTGGCACGTGCCTGTGATGAGATAGGTGGTTGTCCAACCGGCGAGGCGCGCATTACTCCGGGATTCTTATTGCGGGCCACGTATGTGGTGCACGCAGTTGGACCACGGTGGCATAGTCGTACTGATGATGCCTTGATGCTCGAGATGGCCTATCACAACGCACTCGAGTTGGCGAGTGCCAACGGCGTCGAGTCAATTGCGTTCCCTGCGATTAGCACGGGTATTTTTGGCTACCCACTTGACGAAGCTGCCACGATTGCCGTACGCACGGTCTCGCGCTTTTTGGAGCAACAAAGCCAAATCAAACTAGTGCGATTCGTCTTTGTCAACGAAGAAGCGTTTGCGGCGTTCCGCTATGCGGCTCGTCGACAGTTGGCGAGCGCATCGGTCGCTAGCTAGTGAGTGATCAGGTTATTACTAGTGTGGGGCGGTAGAACACATCTACCGCCCTGTTCTTTTATGGAACGAATAATCGCTTACGTGCGTCATACGAGTGTGTGCATGAATGGGTACGTTTTGTTGATTACAAGAGGGAAAAACATGCGTCGTTTATTGATTATGAGCATGATGGTATTGGTGAGCTGGGGATGTGCATCAACTCCTGAGGCAGTGACACCAGAGGCTACTGCGCCAGTTGTGATGAATACGTTGAGTGGTGAGTGGGTGCTTCAGCAGATGAATGGTGAGTCCCTTACAGAGTTGTCCGTGTCGCTTGATATTCAAGATAATCAAATTTCTGGGGTGGGCTTTTGTAACAACTACAATGCAACCATTACCGTTGATGGATCGTCGTTCGTAGTAGATCCTGCGATTGGTGCGACGCGTATGATGTGTCCCGAAGGCGATACAATGCAACAGGAGCAGGTGTATTTTGAGACCCTGACAAAGGTCAAAACATTTGCCGATGTTGATGGTCGGTTGGAGTTGCGCGATGAGAGCGGTGCACCGGTGTTGGTGTATCAACGATAGAGGTGCGGTATGGTACGGGTATTGATGCTGGTTTTGGTGATGCTGGTTTTGGTGAGTTGTGGTCAAGCGCCCAGCCCACTTACGAATACGACTTGGGAACTGGTGGCGCTCAACGGGAATGTGGTTGAAGAACAAACGACTCCCTCGTTACACTTTGCTGATGGCAATCTCGATGGCAAAGGTTTTTGTAACTCGTACTCGGCCGAGTATCAGCTCAATGGAGATGCAATTACGATTGCACCGATTGTGGCAACCGAGATGGCCTGCGAGGATATGATTTTTAATATTGTGGAGCGCGAATACTTCTCGACGCTCAATGCCGTTACACGGTATGCGGTGGTAGGTAATGAGTTGCAACTGTTCGACTTGAATGGTGTTGTGGTTGTGCTCCTGCGCAAATCAGCATAAGGATTAATCCATGATTCGACGATTATTGGTCTGGATGATGTGTGCTGTGATGCTGGTTGGGTGTGGGCAATTTGCCACGAATGATTTGGTCGATACCAAGTGGCAATTACAGGCGATGAATGGGCAATCTGTCCCCACTGGATTGACTGCGAGCATGGATTTTACAGCAGATACGTTTGGCGGGCTTGGCTTTTGTAATAATTATGGTGGGAATTACCAAGTTCGCGGGAATACGCTAACACTGACACAAACCGCGATGACGATGATGGCGTGTTTGGGCGATAATCGCGATCAACTTGAGCAACAGCATATGGCAGCGTTAGGAAAGGTGGTCACCTATAACATCGATGGTGATACGCTGACGTTGTTTGATCAGGAAAATGTGTCTCTATTGCAATTTGTTCGTGTGAAGTGATACGCACAAGTCATGGTATGCTGTCTGCGTAGCAATGCCTATTGCAAGTGAGGTGCGTCGATGCAACTCCCACAGTCAAAGATTGACTTTTATCGTGAACATGGTTTTGTCCAAATCGACAATGTGTTGAGTCCAGCCGAGCTTGCGGAGCTGAGTCAAGCGCTCGAAGAGGTGATGCTGACCGAAGCACAGAGCTCGATTCAGACGGATCGGGCCGGTGGTAATTACTACAAAGTGCTCAATCAGCGCGTTAATACGTGGCGCGACCACGGGATTATGGCCAAGTATGTGCTCCATGAACGAATAGCCCAGATTGCGTTGCAGTTGACTGGTGCGCCTGGTATTCGCTTGTTCCATGATCATGGATTGTGGAAGATGCCGGGTGACTCGAAGGCCACTCCGTGGCACCAAGATTTCCCGTATTGGCCGATGCATGAATCTGGGGCGTTGTCGGCGTGGATTCCGTTGCACGATGTGGATGAGCACAACGGCTGCATGATGTTTGTGCCCGGGTCGCACAAACGCGGCAAGTTGACAGGTATTGATTTGGTCAATCCGCAGGATATATTTGCCTTTGAGGAGAGTGCCGGTTTGGCGCAACAGAGTGCGGTCAAGGTGCCACTTAAAGCGGGATCATTGACGTTCCATAATGGCTTGTGCTTCCATTATGCGCATGCAAATCAGTCAGATCAACCGCGACGCGTGCTGGCGCTGATCTACTTCCCTGATGGCACTCGCTACAACGGCAAGCCACACGTGATGACCGATGGCTTGGGCTTGCAAGAGGGGCAGCCAATTAAATCGGGCATATTCCCCTTGTTAGCACGACGTGATTAGCGTAACAAAAGACGGAACGCGGCTGGAACACTCCAGCCGCGTTTTTGTGGTTATTTGACGGTAATGGTGCCGTACATGCCCGCATCAAAATGCCCCGGATAGGTGCAGATGAACACGTATGTACCGGGTTGTGTCGACTCCCACGTGATATTACCGGTTTGATTGGGCATCACCATGGGCATGGTTGCCACTACAGCTGGATGTTGGGGCAGGTAGTCGGCTTGGTTGATGGCGTTGCGATTGACCTCGGTGGCGACTGCCATGTCGCCATCCACAATCACGATGTTGTGCGGCAGACGTGACGTGTTGGTAAAATCGATGGCTAGCGCTTGGCCAGCATTTACGGCGATAGCGTCAAGCGAAAAAACCATGTTGTCGCGTACGGTCAGCGCAAATGCACTCTGGTCACAATCGAGACACGTGGTCGCCGTGGGTGGGCCTCCATCACCGGACTGTGCCAGTGATGGCGCTTGACAGGCGCTGAGGCTCGCCAAGATGAGGATGAGCAGAACGATGCGCCACATAGTGGACTACCATTCTGCGACGCTGCCGTCTTTGTGACGCCAGATGGGATTCTTCCAGTTGTGACCTTCTTTGGCTTTGGCGCGGACATACTCCTCGTTGATTTCGATGCCAAGACCCGGACCATCGGGAATTTTGACCATGCCGTCTTTGTATTGAAAGACCGTCGGGTCGACGAGGTAATCGAGCAGGTCGTTGCCTTTGTTGTAGTGGATGCCCAAGCTTTGCTCTTGGATGGTGGCGTTGTGACAGGTGGCATCGACCTGCAAACAGGCGGCCAAGGCGATGGGGCCGAGTGGGCAGTGGGGCGCCATGGCGACGTCGTAGGCCTCAGCCATCGAGGCGATCTTCTTGACCTCGGTGATGCCGCCGGCGTGCGACAAGTCGGGTTGAATGACGTCAACCAAGCCGTCGGCGAGGATGCGTTTGAAGTCCCAGCGCGAGAAGAGGCGCTCGCCGAGGGCAATCGGGATGGCCGCGGCATTGACGATGTCGCGGATGGCCTCGTAGTTCTCCGAGAGTACGGGCTCCTCGATGAAGAGCAGGCCGTGTGGCTCGAGCGCGCGGGCGAGCACCTTGGCCATGGGGCGATGTACACGCCCGTGGAAGTCCATGGCGAAGCTGACCTCGGGGCCGACGGCCTCGCGCACGGGGGCGGCGCGCTCGGCGGCCATCATGATTTTGGCTTGGGTGTCGAGGTACATCAGCTCTTCGGTAGCGTTCATTTTGAGTGCGGTAAAGCCCTGGGCTACGGCTTTTTTGGCGGCGTCGGCGATGTCTGATGGTCGATCGCCACCAATCCACGAGTAGACGCGAATCGAGTTGCGCACAGCGCCGCCCATGAGTTGATAAATCGGCACACCGTAGCGCTTGCCCTTGATGTCCCACAGCGCTTGGTCGATGCCGGCAATGGCACTCATTGCGAGGGCGCCGCCGCGGTAGAAGCCGCCGCGATAGAGCACTTGCCAGATATCTTCGATGTCGTTGGGGTCACGGCCAATCAAGTATTCGCTGAGTTCGCTGACTGTAGCGGCGGTAGCGGCAGCACGGCCTTCGACGATGGGCTCGCCCCAACCACTGATACCCTCGTCGGTGGAGATTTTGAGAAAGAGCCAGCGTGGTGGCACGGTAAATAACTCAAGACCGGTAATCTTCATGGCAGTTCCTTTGGCAAACTGGCGTTCCGCCCCTATCATACTCCAAGAATTGTACTGACAAAATGGGAGCATGTGTCATGAATGTAATACGACTCTGTGAAGTTTTGGCGAATCAGGCGGCGGCGATAGACAGTTTGACTGCCGATATTGATGATGCATCGGCTCGATTGCGCATCAAAGAAGGCG
>JBKCLM010000013.1:0-23367 GCA_046300655.1 Chloroflexota bacterium
GTGGGGCGACCAAGCGTGTTGCGCAAGGAATTGCATGACATGAGGGGTCGCCTGAGATGTATTCTGGGCGATTGCGGTGAAAAGCGGGACGCCTGCGGCGGGTGAAAAGAGCGTGGGGCGACCAGGCGTGTTGCGCAAGGAACTGCATGACATGAGGGGTCGCCTGAGATGTATTCTGGGCGTGTGCGGTCGAATCTGGACATTTTGGAAGCGACCCGCGATGTAAATACGTCCCCAGAAATACAGAGGGGCAGCTGTGGACCCACAATCCACCCCCAGATTAATTAGACGGAATCAGATTGATTGAGGCGCCAGTCGTATGTGCGCACCTGGATGCGTCCGGCGTGCCAGGCATGTTGGCCGGCATCGGAGAGATAGGGTAGGACAATTGGCGTGAGTTGTTTGAGTGACACGTACGCTAAGGGGCCAGCGAAATCACCGGCGAACCAACGCAAAATCGGGGTAATTGTGACGGTGTCGGTTGCTCCATCGTATGCGATGCCACGAGTGGGATCCGCCAAAAATGTGTGCAGTGCGCTGGTGAGTGCATTGTTAAGTGTGTCGGGGGTATAGGTCGTGACAATCGGGCACCCCTGTGCACCACAGACGAGGGCAGCGTGGATACGTGGATCGGCGAACCTGCGTACCTTGCCGTGTTCGATGCCGTCAAGGCTGAGTGACTCATCAGCGATGGTGACGAGTGGTGTCGTAAAAAAACCAGCGACAGATTGCACTGAATCAGGATAGTTATGGGTGATAATTTGCTGGATGACGAGGGCATTATAGAGATTGATCCAGAATGCCAAGCGCTCGTTGTCATCCGACAAGTCGTCGGGATTAAGTGACGATAACTGAGCGATGTAGGTATTGAGCGCGTGTGAGTCAATTGCGTGATAATTGAGTGTGCCATCAGTATGTTGGGCATGGGTGAGAATGTGGTCGAGTGTGCGGTGGTCAACTGATTGTAGGTGAATAGTAGTTTGACGGCCACGGCGTGGCGCTTTTACAAATAATGGACTGGTCAGCAGTGACCATGTGGCGAGGATGAGTTGACGTATACGCATGGTGACAAACTTGCTAGGTCCCGTCAGTGGAACGCAGAGTATACTACGTAGTAAGCATACCAAAATTACATGTCGGAGGGTGGTATGGATGCACCAATATCGATTTTTATAGTGGTTGCGGTGGTGTTTATCGCAATGATTGGTCTGATGTGGCGCTACTGGAAAAGTGTCTCTGAGGTGACACCGAGTGACGAGGCGATGAGCCGGCGTATTGCCCGCCTCAATGATCGTCAGGCAAATCGGATTGATGATGATACGTTGCGGTCGCGCCAAACGAGCGATGACGCATGGCGGATTATGGTGGAGCGTGGCGAGAATACCTTGCGCCGCCCGCGGTATACGACGACGCGCCGGGCTAAAGAGCGCAAAGAACGCAAGTAGCATAGAAAGTGCATGTTGATATGACACATCATGGACGGATGACTTTGCTGATGGCTTTGCTAGTTGTGTTCCTGGCACATCCATTAATTACCTCTGCGACGACGCTCTCACGTACGGGCGTGTTCGTGTGGCGGCACGGCGATGATCAGCAAGGACGTCCGGTTGATCGCTATTTTTTGCAAAGTGGTGATGAAGAACTCTTGATTGCAGTCAGTGATGTGCTGTTGACGCAAGTGGGTGGTGCCCGTGCGATTGACGGGCGTTTGGTGCAAATCGAGATTGATGCACTATCGGCTCGCAGTGGTCATGGCGGGGCTAACGTCGTATCATTGAATCCGCTTGACCGTGCGCTCCGACCACGCGCAGTGACTGGGGCGCAACCGTGGTTGACCATCATGTGTAAGTTTAATGATGTGGCGAATGAACCCAAAAATTATGCGTACTTTGCCAATATGTACGGCTCGACATTTCCTGGATTGAATCATTATTGGCGCGAATTATCGTTTAACAAAATCAACATCGATGGGAGTATGACTGCCGGCACCGGCTGGTATACATTGCCGCGTCCGCGTGCGTATTACGTGGATGCCAATGGCGATGGCAAGTTATCAATGGAGTTCGGTCGTGCTGCGAATGACTGTACCGCTGCTGCCAATGCCGACGTTAATTTTTCATCGTTTGTTGGTATTAATCTGATGTTTAATGCGGATCTTGATGGTTATGCCTGGGGTGGTGGGATGTCAATGACGCTTGACGGTACGACAAAGTTTTGGAATATGACGTGGGAGCCACCGTGGGGGTATGCGCATGTAACAGTCATGTCGCACGAAATGGGGCATGGCTTTGGGTTGCCGCATTCATCGGGCAAGTATGGGCAGACGTATGATAACGCCTGGGATGTCATGAGTGATACGTGGTACAACTGCGATTATCATGCGACCTATGGGTGTTTAGGTCAGCATACCATCTCATATCATAAAAATAATTTGGGTTGGATTGCAGCAGATGACAAAATACAAGTCAGCGGTGTTCGTGTGATGCGCATCGATCATCTGGCCATGGCTAACCCCGACTACTACAATATGGCCATCATCCCGATTGCTGGCACTGACGACTACTACACGGTCGAGGTGCGTAAGCCGACGGGGTATGACGTCAAACTGCCTGCCAAAGCAGTGATTATTCATGAGGTAGATACTGCGCGTCAAAATGAGGCACAGGTGATTGATACTGATTTGGACGGCGATACGTCGGATGCTGGTGCTCAGTGGGTTGTTGGCGAGCAGTTTGCCTCAGGGACAATCAAAGTCGATGTGGTTGATGAGCATACTAATGGCTTTAAAGTGGTGATACGCACGGTCGATCAGCCGGTGATTTGGGGGAATGCGGGCGTGGCCGGTGCCACCATTACCTACACTGGTGGGAGTACGACGGCCGATGCTCATGGCGATTATGCCTTTGCGGTAACATCGGGCTGGTCGGGGAGTGTGGCGGTGAGCAAATCAGGTCAATCATTTACACCATCAAGCCGTACACTCAGCGCAGTGACCAGCGATCAAGCCAATGTTGATTTTGCGCTCTCGACAGCAGTCCCCAATCCTGAAATCTCGGGAAATGTGGGAGTGACTGGTGCCACCATTACCTACACGGGTGGTACGACGACGAGCGACAGCAACGGCGATTATACCTTCACGGTGGCGACTGGATGGACGGGGACGATTACGCCGAGCTTGACCGATTACACGTTTGCGCCGGCATCGATTAGTCTGAGTAATGTCACCACAAATCAGACGAATCAGGATTTTGTGGAGTCAACGAGTATCACCGTCTCAGGCAATGCCGGTGTGGCTGATGCCACTATCACATACACCGGCGGGACGACCACAAGTGACAGCAATGGCGACTATACCTTTACGGTGACGTCACGCTGGTCAGGCAGCATCACACCGACCAAGAGCGGCTATTCATTTACGCCGGCATCGCGGAGTTTGGCATCGATTACTGCCGATCAAATGAGTCAGGATTTTGTGGCTGCGGCGGATGTGACTATCTCGGGGAACGCTGGCGTGGCTGGTGCCACCATCACCTATACCGGTGGGCGTACGACCAGCGATGCGAGCGGTAACTATGCGTTTACGGTAGCATCGGGGTGGTCGGGTGTGATTACGCCAAGCAAAAGCACCTACCGGTTTGTGCCGACGTCGCTGAGTGTGACCAATGCGACGAGCAATCTGGCGGGACGTACATTTGTGGCAGCGCTGAACAAAGTAACAGCCACAATCTCGTCCAACGGATCACTGGATGGCACACTTCAAGAGACACGGCGCTTGACTGGCGTCGGTGACGCCATGTCGAGTGTTGGCCAAATTACGATTGGCGATACGCACATGCGTCAGCAGTTGCGTGGTTTGCTGTCATTTGACACCAGTAGTATTCCGGATACTGTTACGATTACCAAGGTGACCCTGCGTCTGACGTATGCAGGGGTGAGCGGTGGCAACCCGTATGGTACGCACGGCAATATGCTGATTGATGTGCGGAGTGGGTGGTTTGGTACGTCGTGGTTGCTGCAAGAGACTGACTTCCAAGCGAGTGCAACCCAGGCGAACATCGGCCAACTGCGTCGAGAGACGGCGTCGCGCTATAGCGCAACGTGGACGACCGGTATGCCGACCCGAGTCAACAAGCGGGGCTATACGCAGTTGCGCTTGTACTTCAGCAAAAAGTACGACAACGACTGGATGACTGACACGATAAACTTCTACGACGGCGATGCCACCGCAGTGCGGCGCCCTGTCTTGCTGGTTGAGTATATTGCCCCCTAGCGTATGACGCATTAGGGGGTACATCCCAAGAAAGCTGTTTCGTTGATATCATGATTGTAGGTGACCAGATTATCACCAACTGGACGGCCTTACCGTGTACGAGTGAGTAATGTGATGCATCGTACCGCCCACTCAATCATGGCGATTGAGTGGGCTTTGTTGTGTGTGCGCATCATCCATTACAATACCCACATAACACGATATCGCATTGAGGTCATCCATGTTCAGCATTCGTACGGCCACGATGGCCGATGTACCAGCTATCCATCAGTGCTGGCTTGATACCGACTTTACGCCGGAGGAGCAGATCCCGGTCAAGCCACTCGGGATTGCCCCTTGGTTCCCCAATCTGGTTGAACACGGCGATATGCGCGTGGCCGAATCGGCCGGCGCCATCATCGGCTTTGCCGCTACCGTCACGCGCGGCCGTATGCAGTACCTGTCGGAGTGCTTTGTGCGACCCGATTGGCAATCGATGGGCGTCACCAAGGCGCTACTCGACGCGTTGTACACCGACCCGACGCTGATTCGATGCACGCTGGCGTCGAGCGATCGGCGGGCGGTGTCGCGCTATATGCGCGTCGGCATGACGCCGCGCTGGCCGATGTACATCCTTGATTTGGTCGATCCGACCAAGCTCGATACCCCCCGCTACCAAGCGACTGTGTGTACCGATGTGGCCGAGTGGTTGCACTACGACTACCGCTTGGTGGGGCATGACCGGAGCATCGATATTACGCAGTACTTCATCGCTGCGTGTGATGCGGCGCTCCTGCAAATCCACGACGGCGCACGCCTAGTGGGTCAAGCGCTGGTGCAGCGCCGCCACTATGACCCGGGCGCCGTCGGCGCGCGTAATATCGGGCCGGTCGGTGTGTTTGACCGGGCTGACGCCGCCCATGCCGTGCATGCGGCCGTGGCCTGGGTAGTGGCTGACGGCGTCAGTAAGGTGCATCTACGTGTGCCAGCCGAACACGCCGCCTTGCCGTGGATGATTGCCCGTGGCATGCATATTGATGCAGTTGAGACGTATTGCGCCTCGCAGGAGTGGTTTGATCCGACCTGTTATGCGCCATCAGGTTTGATGTAGGCGAAAGGAACGAACGATGCGCTATTTTGAGTTGTTACCCGACGCGTTCCGCGCCAGATTGGCCGCCTGCCCCGTCGCCTACCTACCGCTGGGGACGGTTGAGTGGCACGGCGAGCATATGGCGCTGGGCAGCGATGCCTTGATTGCCGAGGGGTTGTTTTTGCGGGCGGCAGCCCGCATCGGGGGCATCGTCATGCCGCCGCTCTTTATGGGCCCAGACCGGATTCGGCGCGAGGCCGATGGTACGTACCTCGTCGGCATGGAATACGCCGAGACGACGACGCCCCCACGCCAACTCGACGGCGGCTGCTACTGGATGCCCGAGGGACTGTTTGTGCTGCAGCTCGAGCAGGTGGTGGCCCAAGCGGCGCGCACGGGATTCACGACGCTCGTCGCCGATGGCCACGGCCCGTCGCGGCGGGTGTGGGGCACGCATGCGCCGGCCTGGCAGGTGCAGTACGGTGTCCGGCTGATTAGTGTGATGCACGACCTGCCCGGCTGGCAGAGCCAAATCGATCACGCCGCGCGCAATGAGACGTCGCTGATGCTGGCGCTCCACCCGCACCTCGTCGATATGAGCAAATTACCGGCTGATCGCACGATTTGGCCACAAGGGGTCGGTGGATCTGACCCACGCGATGCCACGGCGGCGCACGGCGAGGCGTGTCTGGCGACGTGTGTGCAGTTGTTGGCAGATGTGATTGGTTAGATGATTTAACCAAGTGACATGGTGGATGTTTGGGCAGTAAATTTTGACAGAATATGCGTAAATTATCCACATATCCTGTCTGATGTGAGGTCGTACAATGTCGATTGTGATTGCCCGTGAGTTGCCGACGACGCCCGATGTGACGCAACTCATCAATGATTTGCAGAGTTATCTCGAGCAGTTTTATCCACCCGAGAGTCAACACGGCTTCAGTGTGGAGATGTTGGTCGAGCAGCAGGTTGACTTCTTTGTGGGGCGTATCAATGGTGTGGCAGCCGGCTGTTGTGGGATTAAGTTTTATGAGTATGACGGCGGATTCGGCGAGATTAAGCGCATGTACGTCGCACCGGCCTTTCGTGGGTACGGGCTGGGCAAACAGCTGTTGCAGGTTGTTGAGGCACATGCGCGACAGCAGGGTGTGGCCAAGCTCAGGCTCGAGACCGGCATCCATCAAACCGAGGCACTGGGATTGTATACCTGGTTCGGCTTTGCGCAGATTGCGCCATTTGGCGAGTACACCAACGATCCGTTGAGTTTGTGTTATGAAAAAGAATTGACATAATCAAGTGCTTGTAAGTAACACCCACTGTTGTGTATGCGACAGCGGGTGTTGCATGCAAAAAACGGCTCGCTGGCAGTGCATGTGGCGTAATGGGTGGCGTGCCGACGTGCAGAATGACTCTTCGCCACTACAAAACATTTTGCCAGCGGGTTTTTTCAAAAAGAGAAAGTGCATATGACGGCGACTATCGAGGTGACGCAGGTGATCAACACTATACGTGCAAATCATCGATGACGATGCTGATACTTTATTGTTGCTGGTTAGCACATTCGTAGATCTTTTGTGATGCTGGTTTGTGGCGAATACATACATAGCGAGAGATACACAAAATTGGCAATTTACAATTTATTCAAAAAATATTGACAATAAATTAATAATCATATACTATCAGGGAGCAAGAATGTAAAAACATAAGAAATGGTGGTGTCTGATGGAAGACAGCAACGTGATGGAATCGCAGCTTAATGCGGCGATGGGTGGAGGTATTGTTAGTGGTGTTATCGGTCTAATTATTGGTATCGCTGCAGTTATTGGTATGTGGAAATTGTTTACCAAAGCTGGGAAGCCGGGATTTTATTCACTCATTCCGGTGTTAAATATTAAGACCTTGGTTGATATTACGGGGTTGCCATCGACGTGGTTTTGGTATTTGTTGTTGGGTGTGCTACTCTCATCATTCACATTTGGTATTACTGGTCTAATTAGTTTATATGCGCTGTTTATTATTTTCCGGCAGTTATTACGTGTGTTCGGCAAGTCCGACAGCGTCGGTTCTGTGGTGGTGTATATGTTTTTCAGTGGCTTAATGCTCCCATACCTTGGGTTCAGCAATGCCACGTATCTTGGATTTCAGTCAACTAGTGATGTTCGGGTCCTTCCCTGGATCAAATAAGAGCCACCTTGTGCTAGACCCGCGGATCATGTGATCCGCGGGTTATTTGTGCGGATTTTGTGGTGTTGATGCGTTTGTTGCTATCGATAATTGACATCATACTGAGATTGACGTGCTATTTCAGCCACTGCTAGCTGTGGCTCCTTCAGCCAACTGTGCATGAATCCAGTGGTTCGTTGTGCATGACATACCGTGTATATGGTATTCATGCGGTTCTGGTTGTTGCGCTCGTTTTTAATGTCGGCGGAATGTAAGAAGTGTGTGATCGTTGAAAAAGAAATCGTGCCCCAAAGAGCGGCGCGAGCGCGAATTCGCGCAATAATGCCCACGATTACAATGGTGTGTTGAGCAACATGTGATGCTTGCCCACATGTGTCCATAAATATCTACGCCCCTTGATACACCCAGGCGCCGACAGCGCCAGCAATCAGTAGAATCAGCGGGACTGGTACGCGCTTGCTGAGTGCCAGTCCGAGTGCCCCGATAGCAATGATAATGCTGGTTACATCGATGCCAGTTTGGATCATGATATGGCTGATAATCACCACAAACATCGCGGCCACGGCCAGGGTCAGGCCGCGCACAAATCCGCGGGCGAATGGGTGAGTCTGGTATTTGGTCAGGATTGAGTGGGCCAGCAAGGCAGTGAACGGCGGCAGACTGACCGCAATCAGGGCCATCAAGGCACCGCGCACGCCGTCAATCAGATAGGCGAAGCTAATAACCCACAGGCCGGTGGGACCTGGGGTGATTTGGCCGATGGCCAACGCCTCGGCAAAGTCTTGTTCATTGGCCCAACCGCGGGCCAGCAAATCGTCGTGTAGGATGGGCATGTTGCCGGTGCCTGAGGTGGAAAATAACGATGATTTGAGCAAGAGCCAAAAGAACTCCCATGGGTTGATCATGATGGCTCCTTGTTGCGCTGAATGAACCAGTAGATGAGCGCATACATCCCCGCCCCACCCCACAAAGTGACGAGGCTGGGGAGTTTGGTAACGAGCGTGATACCGATGACGGTGATGATAAGCAGAATACTCAACACGAGGGGGACGGTCCCCTCACTGCGGCTTGTGCGCAACGGCGGCCAGACCATCTGGGCAGCGAGGAGCAATCCGACGCCGACCGTGGCCGGTATGACGCCACGCAAGACGGCATTGACGGCGGGTAACTCACGCACAATTGTGTAGGCCGCCGTGATGGCGATGGTGATAGTCACACTGGGGATGAGCAAGCCGGCGAGGGCGATAATCGCCCCCCAGATGCCGGCCACGCGATGCCCGATGAGGATTGTCTGCCCGAGCAAGTTGATGCCGGGAGCGATTTGGACGATGCCCCAGTACTGCGAATATTCGTCGTCACTGAGCCAGCGTTGCTCCTCGACGCTGACTTTGCGCATCAGGTAGAGGGTGGTGGCACCGCCTCCAAACGACTGCAGCCCGATACCTGCCCAGATGCGGAATAACTGCCACAATGAGTGCGCCATGAACGATCCTTCGTATGCGAGGGGTTGGCGTCATCATACCGCATTTGCGGTGCGTATGGTCGACTCACGTGTGGCATCTGCGGGTGTAATCAGCGTCAGTTGGGCGGTCGGGCGTTGGGCCAACTCGTTGAGTGCCTCGGGGGTGACGACGACTATGAGGTGATCGCCATCCTCGAGGCGCGTACCGCCGTTTGGTACGAGGACGCTTTCGGCGCGTTGGATTTGGACGACGAGTGCACCGCGCGGTAAGGCCATCTCGATCAGGCTTTGGCCGATGAGCGGTGAGTCAATGGGGATGGTGCATTCGACGATTTGACTGCGCAGGCTCACGTCTGGGATGTAGGTGTGTGGTGAAAGCGGAGCAGGTTGGTCGTCGTTGACCTTGAGCCAGTTGGCAATCCAGCCGATGGACATGCCTTGGAGCAAGACTGATACCAGTACGGCAAAGAAAACGATGTTGAAAATCATCATGGCGTTCGGTACACCGGCTAACAACGGGAAAGTGGCGAGGACAATCGGTACCGCCCCACGCAATCCAGCGGCCGATACCATGGCAATCTCGGCCAGTGATCGTTTGAATGGCAAGAGCGAGATCAGCACGCTGACCGGTCGCGCAACTAACACCATGAAGAGTGCAACAGCAAGTCCGAGTGGCGCCACCGGCCAGAGTTGTGATGGGAACACGAGTAACCCCAGCGTCAGGAACATGCCGATTTGCATCAGCCAGGCGACGCCGTCATGGAACTGCAAAATACTGCGCTTGTGCACGATATCGCGGTTGCCGACGACGATGCCGGCCAAATAGACGGCCAAAAAGCCGTTGCCACCGAGCAGTGTTGTCATGGCATAAATCAGGATGGTGCTCGCGAGTGTCAAGACCACGTACAACCCCTCTTGTTGGAGCTGGATGCGATTGACGAGCAGACGGAGTCCGTGTCCTAGTGCCCATCCACCGACGGCACCGATAGACATTTGCAAGATAAAACTGATGAGCAACTGTCCAAGTGAGCTCTCAGGGAGCATGATGAGACCAATCATCCCAGTGGTCAAAAAGACGGCGATTGGGTCGTTTGAGCCGGATTCAAATTCGATGAGTGGCTCAAGATTATGCTTGAGGTTGACGCCACGTTCGCGCATCACCGAAAAGACCGCCGCTGCGTCGGTCGATGAAATAATCGCACCGAGGAGTAGCCCTGTCTGCCAGTCAAAGCCGAGTGCCCACATGGCAAAGCCACCGAGGAGGAGCATGCTCACGACGACACCGATGTTGGCAAGCACTAGACCTTGGGTGACAATCGGTTTGATGGCTGGCCAGTCGGTGTCGAGCCCGCCTGAGAAGAGGATATACGCCAAGGCCACGATGCCGACCGTCTGGGCCAGACGATAATCCTCGAAGGCAATCCCGCCAGGTCCATCTGATCCGGCGAGCATGCCGACCGTGAGAAATAGCAAGAGGGCGGGTACGCCGAAACGTCGTGACGTACGTGTAGCGACGATACTCACCACAATTAACAAGGCCCCAATCAGCATCCAAATTTCGTTTTGCATGGCAGTGTCCCTTATTTATGGATGGTGATTTTTACAAAAAATATCTCACTGAGTATTATCGTTGAAAAATGAGAATTCTGCACAATCATCATCTGGTATGATGGCACCACACGTACACTCATGGAGTCATCATGTCACACCCATCTGCGCCACCACTGTGGCGTTCGACGCCGGCGTTATTGTTGTTGTTGATCCAGTTTTTGGTAAGTATTCGCGACGTACCGCTGGGGTCGTTTTTGGTGTTGTACTTGCAAGCCCAAGCGTACACACCTGCAACCATCTCGCAAGTTGTTGCAAGTGCCCAAGTTGCTGGCATGCTGGCTGCCTTGATTGGTGGGTGGCTGGCTATTCGCATCGGCACCAAATGGTTGTTTGTGTTGGGGCTCGTTGTCACCGCCGCCAACGGTTTTGTCTTTCAGGTGGCGGATCCGTGGGTGGTGGTTGCGTTATGGGCGCTGGGTGGTGCGGGTGGTGCGCTTGCCACCATTGCGAGCTCGAGTTTGCTGACGCAAATCGGCAAGCATGGGCAGTTAGGGCTGTTATCAGGGTTGTTCATTTTGAGCACGACCGCCTCTGGCGCCATTGGGCACCCGGCTGCGAGTGCGCTCATCCAAACCTACGGCTATCCCGTGTTTGCCTTGATTGGTCAAGGCTTTGTGGTGCTGGCGGCGTTTGTCGTCTGGCGTTGGTGGGTGACTGAGCCGACCGAGACGCCAACGCAACCCAAGGGCACACTCGACATACGCATGATAAAACCGTGGCCGGTACAGCTGATTATCATCATGCGCACATTGGCCACAATCAACTACGGCATGATGCTGGTATTGGTGCCGTTGCGCCTCAATGAATTGACGAACGACATCAATCTGGTGGCAAGTTATGGGGCTGCCTCGTTGATTGTGGCGGCAATCGGTCAGTATATCGCCGGTCATGCGGCCGATCGTTGGGGTGGCCTGTGGCCATCGCTGATTTCGTTTGCTGTCGTAGTCGTATGTGGTGTGGCAATCTTTGTGGCGGCAGATCAAATGTGGGTCTTGTTCGTGGCAGGTGTGTTGAGTATCGCCGCTGCCTGGGCACTCTCCACCATGTTGTTTGTCTGGGTGGCCGACCGTGTGCCGCAGGCCGATCATGCGCCGTTGTTTGGCTTGCTCTACGCCGTGTGGAGTGTCAGCATGGTGATTGGCTCACTGTCAGGTGGCTGGCTCATCGAGATTCATCCCGGCTTACCGTTTGGGGTGTTGGGGGTGAGTAATATGCTGGGAATCATCATGATTATGCAGTTTTATCGCACATCACCGAGTCATGCCCATGCATAATCCATACGACCCACAATATGATCCGCGTTGCCGAGTTATCGTCAATGAGCGCGTGGATGCATGGCGCGCGCAGTGGGTGTGGTACCCGAGTCAACTCACGGCTCATTTGCATGCGCGGGCAGTGCAACGTGCGGTATCCCGCTGTAGTTATGTGAGTTATCCCGGCAACTTCCATCAACCGGTGCATCAGCTGCATGTGCGCTATCAGACGGTGTTGACGCACGCCCAAACGCTCCGCTGGCGCGTGCCCGAGGCCCGTTCGCGCATCTTCGTGAATGGGTGTGCGCTCGATTTTACGCGGCGGACGCTTGAGGTGCTGGCTGGCCCGATCGACTTGCGCTTCGTGATTGACTTTTGTGCCACATTGCCGTGTCTGCTCCTCGAAAGCGACGAGATTGCCAGCGACCATACCTGGCAGGTCAGTGTGGATGGCCAGACGTGGGTGGCGGCCGAGACCCTCCCGGGACGCAATCGACCTGACGTGTTGCCCGATGCATCCCACGAGGTAGACGTGATTGTGCCCGTGGCGGCGCGCATCGACGGCGTCGTCGATGCGTCGTATGCGCTGGGTCCCGGCGAATCGCTGATCGTCGATTTCTTTCATCTGGAGTTGGGGCAAGTGCAGTGGCAGGTTGCTGGTGATGCACAGCTCAGCGTGCAGGTCGGTGAGTCGTATCACGAGGTGATTGACCCTACGCCACACACGATGGAGCAACTGCCGTTGCCCGTGTACCGATGTCGTGAGCAGACGGCTATTGTCCTGCCAGAGCGGTGTGTGCGGTTTGTGCGCATTACCGCCGATGCGCCGTGCGTTATCATTCAACTCCAGTGCGTTGCTCGAGTAACTCCTCTTACGTATCACGGGTGGTTCTCATCGAGTGATGCGCAACTCAACGCCATTTGGCAGGCGGGAGCGGCCACATTGCATGCGTGTACGCATGATTTTGTCCTTGATGGTCTGCGCCGTGACGGTCTGCCGTGGGCCGACCAGTTGAGTGAGGTCGAAGGGGCGGATTGTGTATTCTTTGATACGCAGTCGGCCCGACATTCACTGGTGGCGCTGACACTGCCGACGCCGGCTAGCGCTGATGATCTAGGTATTATCGATCAACCGATGCTGTTGCCACTGAGCTTTTGGCATGAGTGGATGCACCGAGGTGATACGGCGTTTGTGACACAGTATCTTGAGCGGTTGCGTAGCCTGCTTGATATGTATCATGGCGTACAAGACGAGTGTGGGCTTATCTCGGCGGCGCGGGTCTATCAGATGGCACCGTTGCGCGACAGCAATTGGAACTTCTTCCCTGATTGGGCCATGCACCCCGAGCTTGGCCCTGACACGCGTGGTACACCTGCCTATGCCCACATGGTGCTCCTCAAGTGCTATGAAGTGGCGGCTGCCATTGAGCAGGAAGTGGGTAATCGCACGCGTGTGCATCATTATCGTGCACAGGCGATTCGCTTGCGTCAGACACTGGTGCGCGAGTTTTGGGATGCTGAGCGCCGAGTGTTCATCAACGGCTACGACCGTGACGGCAATCTTGATCAGCGCGTCAGCATTTATGCGCAAATCTGGGGTGTGCTGACGGACCTGATTCCTCCTGATGCGTATGCGCATGTATTTGAGACGGTGATTGAGAACCCGGCTTGTCGCCCGACCAATTACAGTCTTAATCATCACTGGGAGTTTCAGGCATTCATCAAAGCGGGGCGCATGCCACAGGCGTTGGCGGTATTGCGACGTGTGTGGGGTGGGTGGTTGGACTCGGGCCATCCGCGCTTCCCCGAGGATTTGCGCCCAGACGCCAGTGTATGCGACCAACTCTCGATGTACGGGCGCCCATACGCGAATAGTCTGTGTCATGGTTGGGCGGGTGGGGCGGCGGTGGTGCTTCTGAGTCGTGGCTTGTTGGGAATTACAGCCACTGCTCCCGGGTTTGCGCGTTGTCGGATTGCGCCCCAATGCACTGATGTAGCCTGGATTCATGGCCGGATGCCTACGCCGCATGGGGCGATTATCATCGAATGGGACGGTATCCATGGCGTGCTCGAGTTGCCCGCCATCACGGCCGATTTGGTCGGGTGCATGACGACTGATGGGGTCATAGTCGTGCAGGGTCCAGGTCGGTTTGAGTTGAAGGGTGTTGGCGAATAAAATACCACAAATAACGCAAGGTGCGCCAGTGATGCACACCGTCCATCACTGGCGCATGCGAATTACGTCGGCGTATCGATGAATAATGCATACTAAGGAGAATTACATGCTCTTCTCGCTGATTCGCCAGTGGCCGTGGCTCCACCCGGTGGCGCGCCGTGTGCGCGATGGATGGTACGACTACCAGGGGAGACGGCAGCACTATGTGGCGTGTGGGCGTGGCCCGTTGGTGATTTTGATTCACGGGGTGCCCGAGTTTTGGTATTCGTGGCGTCATCAAATTGATGCATTGGCGGCGGAGTACCATGTGGTTGCAGTCGATCAGCCGGGCTTTTGTTTTTCGCAATCGCCAGCGATGGACGATGACTATCAGACGGCACGTCTTGCCGATGCGATTGTGGCACTGATTGCGCACCTCGGCTATGAACGTGCCATCATCGTTGGCCATGATACGGGGGCATGGTTGGCGTGGCATGTGGCTGCGTTGCATCCGCAGGTGGTTGAGCGCCTGATTATTGTGAGTGTGCCACACCCTAATGCGATGCGCCATGCGTTGGCACAAGGTGGGGCACAGTACCAGGCGAGTGCCTATGCCCAACAGATGCAACAGCCTGGCGCCAAGGCGCTCTTTCGCCCGTGGCAGTTGAGTATGCTGTTTGGCCGGTGGGCGTTACCGCTCTATCTCTTCGCCGATATGGGGACTGATCTTCGTGCGATTACGGCGTTTTATCGTCATAATTATCCACACGCGCCGTTTGCCATTGACACCACGTTACCGATGATTACCGCGCCCACGTTGATTATCCACGGCAGTCGTGACACGGCGCTCCTGACGAGCAGTCACGACACCAATCGGCAGTGGTTGGTGCACGAGCCGACGATGGTGGTGATCGATGCAGGCCATTTTGTCCATCAGGAGAAACCAACCGAGGTCAATCAGATAATCACCGATTGGCTGAATGAGACGATATAGGAGTACCCCATGCAGGCTCAGATGCTCCGTCATTTTGTCGCCTACCATATCGCCGAGAACGCTACGCTTTGGTCGTATGTCGACCAACTCAGCGCTGATCAGATGGTTGCCGATATCGCCTACGCCCACGGCTCTATCCGCAACCAACTCGTGCACATGCTCAGCGTGGATGCGACCTGGCTGGCCGGGCTCAAGGGATTGCCTATCCCCGAGCCACTCGACCCAACGCAGTATGATTCACCAATGCTACTCAAAGCGCAGTGGGATGATGTGGCACAACAATTGCACACCTATGTGATGGCGCTGAGTGATACCGATGTGATGACCCAGCCCTTGACCGACGAAGACGCCAGCCTGTACGTGTGGCAGGTGGTGCTCCATCTGGTGAATCACGGCACTGATCATCGGGCGCAGGTATTGCGTTGTGTGCACGATGCCGGGGTGAAGACTGTTTCGCAGGACTATATTTTTTATGCGTATGATTATCCGATTCCGCATACGACGATAAACTAATGCGTCACGACATCCCCACAAAATCCATGCTAATCCCGGGCGTATATGGTGTGACGTATACGCCATGTGCCACCTGGGCTGGGTGGACAAAGTACGGCCGCAGGTGTGGGATATATTCAAGAAAGAGTTTGGGGATATCCAGGCCAATATGATTGAAGAGCACGAGATGCTGATGGATCTGCCCCATATCACCGACGTGGGGGGCCACGGGGAGATTGTGGTGCTTGGCAAGGAGACTAATCGTCAAAAATTCGCTGATGCCGCCAACGCGTACGCAATCGACCTGGACAAAGTGCATGGCCTCGAGTTGGAGGTAATTCTTGAATTGGATGGCATTGGCCACGTGCTCGCCGGCAGCAACCTTGATGGGGGCAATCGCGCGCGCGATACGCTGATGCCCGACGATATCATCGGGATGGGTGGGTTCTTCGACCCAAAACGGATTGATGTCGCGTAGGGATGCACACATCGTCAGTGCCTGTGATACAGACCATTGTTGATTGGCGTCAACCATGACCGTGACATTGTCACCAACGGCATTGCGTACGGCATAAGCGCGTCGGATGTCGTATTGTGGGTCGCGTGCACCTACTTTGAGTTTCATGGCGGTGAAGCCGGCATCCATGGCCCGCTTCGCGTTTTCACGTACTTGATGCTCATCATAATGAAACCAACCTACCGAGGTGTCATAACCGGGATAGCCACTGCGTAACACATCCATGCGCTGCGCGCGAGTTGTGCGGGCATGGTCGATGATGTCACGGGCATGTGATTTATCAAATATGTCATCAAGATAGCGAAGGTCGAGTAGTGCCAGGAGTTGATCAGTCGATAACTCAAGGAGCAATTGCCAGAGTGGTACGCCACGTCGCTTGGCCCACAAATCAAAGCAGGCATTACTGACTGCGGCGAGCGCTAAATGAACAACACCTTTGTGCGGTCCGAGCCAGCGGAGCTGGTGGTGGTCAGCGAGTTGATGGTATACATTGCCGAAGTCGGCCATGATTTCTTCGATGTCACGACCGTTGAGAGGGCTCGCCAACATGTCAATTGCCTGACATACCAGCTGATTGCCACCACCCAATGTGAAGGCTGGACCCACGCCTGTCATTCCCTGTGTATCGTGGAGCAGGCAGACTGCATACGCATACTGAGGTTGGGTGTGAATGGCGTCGGCACCGGCGCCACCTGGCAGGTCAAATCGATAATCACCACTGCTGATACGATGAATCATGACACCTGCTCCAACGTCCATTCAAGATGATGATCATAACGGGTGCCGATGCGTGGGACACCGCGCTCGTCCCACCCCATCATGTCAAAGTAGAGGTTGATGTTGGCGTGGAATGCACGCTCGTTGAGCACGCGCCCTTGTTTGGGGCCACTTTCAATTGGATCATTGAAAAAGCGGGCTGGCAGCGTGTCGTCAGCCCGAGTTAAGCCCTCACGCGCGTTGTAGATGCGCATGATGTGGTTGCGCCGCTCGCCGAAGCGCAATAACTCGTGCGATGACGTCTCCCACCCGGTGATTGCTGCTAGCAAATCGGTCATCATTTGGAGACTGATGGCACGGGTAGGGGCAATCGCAAAAATACAGTACCCGAGGGCATCGGCGGCCGACCATAAGTTGTTGAGCGCCTTGTAATTGCGCACTTTCTTGGCGCTGGTATCCTCCATCGCCACGCGTTCGATGATGCCGAGCGTGCGCGAGTAGTCGAGCGAGTGTTCCCAACCGACCTGGGTATCGAAGTCCCAGTCGTGCTCGCAGATGTCGTAGCGCGGCCCAATGGGTGCAGTCGCGAAGCCCATGGCCAAGTTGGTCTGACTGCGCGGCTCAATGGGCACCATCTCGAGGCCCTTGACATGCATGGCGAAGCGCTCGCTGCCGTTGCCGATACGCTGTGCGGCACGCATGCACCCCTCGGCCAATACATCGCCGAAGCCCGAGCGCACGCTAATCTGCTGCATCATGCGCTCAATGGCGGCGTGATCGCCGAAGCGCAAATCGACATCGCCGAACTGGGCGCGATCAACCAGATTGTGTTGGAGGGCCTCCATGGCAAACGAGAGCGTTAGCCCAAGTGACACAGGATCGAAGCCTAATTGATTACACAAGTTGTTTAGCCGCATCACCATGGTGGCGTCGCTGGTGCCGATGTTTGGGCCAAGCGATCCGCTTATCTCTTGGTGGATGGCGCTGGCGCGTACATCGAGATCGGCGTCTGACCCTTGATAGACTTTCATGCAGTCATTGACACAGCCTGGGCACGGTGATACTCCCTTGTAATGAGGCGTCCATTGGGGTGCTGCGTAGGCGTCCAGATGGGCAAATGACGCCTTACTGAAGTTGTAGGCGTCGATGGCCGTGTCGAGCCCGTGTGTGTGAATCCACACAGCAAAGCCCGGTAAATCGAGTTGCCAGCGTGACAGCGTGTTGTGCTGAATGTCGTGTGCAAAGCGCTGATTGAGTGCATCGAGATGATCGGGGTGCGCCACCGCAGGCAGTGTGCCGCCTTTGATGACCAGCGCTTTGAGCATTTTGCTCCCCATGACTGCACCAACGCCGTGCCGTTGGGCCTGATGCGTGCGACTGCTGATGATGTTGGCAAATCGCACTTTGTGTTCACCGGCGGGGCCAATCGCTGCGACATCGATATCATTGCCGAATCGTGCCTCGAGGCGATCTGTGCAGACCCCTACCGTCGTGCCCCATTCAGCCTGTGCATCAAAAAACGACACGCTGCCGTTGTCAATTAACACACCGGTGGGTGTCTCGGCTGCGCCGTGGATGATGATAGCATCGTAGCCACTTTTTTTGAGAGAGACAGCAAATCGCCCTTCGGCACGTGTCTCACCGATGCCGTTGGTCAGCGGTGATTTGGTCGTGACGATATAGCGCACTAAGCCGGCAGCAGGGTAGCCTGATACCACACTATTGTTGAAGATGAGCAGATTCTCCGGACCGAGCGGGTCGATCTGGGCGCGCGTGTGTGTGAGCAGATAATAGGTGCCCATGAGCGCACCACCAGCGTAAATGCGGTAAAAATTGTCGTCGGGGTGCTCGACGCGCGTGGTGCGGGTACTCAAATCGATGTGCAACACTGCACCGTGGTAGCCATACGCCATCGTTATGCTCCTTTATTTGAGTGATATGCATGGAAATTTGCTCGATTGATACCTCCATCATACTGTAAAAATGATGGAGGTCAGCGATGTGCTATCTACGCATCAGTGCCCACTGAAATCCGAATCGACGCGTTTTTCGGCGCCGGTATCAAGTGCCGTAATGGCGGCCACTTCGTCGGCCGTCAAGGCAAAATCAAAGATGTCGATGTTTTGGGCGATGCGGGTTGGATTAGCCGATTTGGGGATGGTGACGATACCTAACTCGATGTTCCAGCGCAAAATCACTTGTGCTGTGGTCTTGCCGTACTTGGTGGAAATGGCTATCAGCGTTGGGTCTTGGAGCAGGTCACTGCCTTGACCAATCGGGCTCCATGCCACGGTCACAATCTGGTGGTTGCGACCGAACTCGACGTGCTCAGGGCGCGTGATGCGCGGGTTAAGCTGAATCTGATTGCACACGGGGCGCACGCTGGTCTCAGCAAAGAGGTGCTTGAGGTGTGCCGGCTTGAAGTTCGAGACGCCGATGGAGCGCGTCTTACCTGATGCTAACAGCTGCTCAAACGTCTTCCACGTCGAGACATATTCGCCACGCTGTGGCAAGGGCCAGTGAATCAACAACAAGTCGACATAATCCATCTTTAATTCACGCAGTGATGCCTCAAGTCCGGCAATGGCTTTGTTACCGCCCTGAAACTCGCCGTCGAGCTTGGTGGTAATGAACAACTCCTCGCGGTTGATGCCGCTGTCACGCACGCCTTGACCGACGCCGATATGGTTTTCGTAGCGGTAGGCGGTGTCGATGTGGCGGTAACCGGCTTCGATGGCCGTGACAATCACGGGGGCGGCGTCGTGATGTTTGAGTGGCCAGGTGCCGAGCCCGACTTGGGGCATGAGCAATCCGTTGTTGAGGCGAATCGATGGGGCGCGCATGGGCGTTCTCCTTTGGAGATTTGGTGGTACAGTAGTGGGTAATTGATACGCTTCTACTCTACCACGTCGGAGATACAAAGGATTCATCATGGAGATCGGAATCGATAGTTTTGCGGCGGCGCGTGTCCACCAAGACCAGTACTCAGCGCGTGACAGCATGCAGTCGCTCCACGAGTTACTCGAGCGCATGCAGTATGCCGACGAGATGGGGCTCGATGTTTTTGGGATTGGTGAGCACTACCGTAAAGAGTTCTTGGACTCGGCGCCATCGGTGATTTTGGCGGCGGCAGCCGCCCGCACCAAGCGCATTCGTTTGGCCAGTGCGGTCACGGTGGTGAGTGCAGCCGATCCTGTGCGTATCTTTCAAAGCTTCGCCACGCTCGACTTGATTTCGGCCGGGCGTGCCGAGATTGTCGCCGGACGTGGGTCGTTCATCGAGGCCTACCCCCTGTTTGGACTCGATCTTGATAATTATGATGCACTGTTCGCCGAAAAGCTCGACCTCCTGCTGAAAATCCGTGACAACGATGTCATCACCTGGTCGGGGCAGTTCCGTCCAGCCTTGCACCAACAGGCGATCTACCCACGCCCATTACAACCGACGTTGCCGATTTGGTTGGGGGTGGGTGGTACGCCTGCGTCGTTTGCACGGGCGGGTACGCTCGGGTTGCCATTGATGGTGGCGGTGATTGGTGGCGAGACGCACCGATTCAGACCGCTGATTGACCTGTATCGCCAGGCGGGTGCCCAAGCCGGGCATCCACCTGAGCGGCTCAAGGTGGGTTTGCATTCGCTCGGGTATGTGGCCGATGATGCCGACAAAGCCGTCAACGATTACTATCCTGGCTACGCCGAGACATTTACGCGGATCGGCAAGGAGCGTGGCTGGCCACCCGTCAGTCGTGGGCGCTTTGATGCCCAAAATGGCCATCTCGGTGCATTGGTGGTTGGCGATGTTGAACAGGTTGCCAGCAAGATTGTGCGGCATAGTCAGGCGTTGGGCGGGATTGACCGCTTTACCTTCCAGATGGATAACGCTGGATTGACGCACGAGCAACTCTTGCGCGCGATTGAACTGATAGGTACCAAGGTTATTCCGCGCGTGCGTGCATTGATGGTGCCCAATCCGACGTTATGATGTGTCGGTCGGGCTATGGTGGTGACGCATGGCAATGCGTCATTAAAGGAACCGTGTATGCAACCAATAATTCATAATCCTGTTGCACACCTCAACGCATTGTTAGCCAATCGCCCTGGCCGCGTGATGGTTGGGATTGCCGGTCCGCCTGGGAGCGGCAAAAGCACACTTGCGGCACAGTTGGCTACGCGCGTCAATGCCGTTACAGGCACACCGATAGCGGTAGCGTTGGGCATGGACGGATTCCACCTCAGCAAGGCCCAGTTGCGTCAGATGCCCGACCCCGAGTTGGCGTTTGCGCGCCGTGGTGCTCCGTGGACGTTCGATGCGGCTGGCTTTGTGGCGCGTCTGAATCACTTGCGTCGGGCAGATAGTGTGGTGCGCTGGCCCGATTTCGCACATGAGGTGGGTGACCCGATTGCGGATGCCCTCGAGGTCGTGCCTGTGGTGCGCCTTGTGATTGTGGAGGGGTTGTATCTGCTCCATGATGATGATGGCTGGCAGGATGCACAGGTGGTATTTGATGAAGTATGGTACTTACATACGCCGTTTGAGATGGCCATGGAGCGCTTGACGCAACGGCACATGCGGGCGTGGAACTTTAGTCGGGTACAGGCCGAGCAGCGTATTGCGCAGAGTGACGGACTCAACGCCGAGTTGGTGCGACAGAGCGGTGTGAGGGCAAATTATTTGGTTGACTCGTTCCCTGATGTGTCGCTCGACGGGAGCTGACGCTGTGTGCGCGCCCTCACCCATCTGCGGACTCGTTGCGGGAGTGGCGTGGTTGGTGGGCCGGCAGCGCGCTTGTTGAGCGGAGTTTGGAACGGCTCTTGGTCCATCATTTTGGCGTAGACATATCGCAAAATCTCGTACGCGGTGGCGATGACTGGCGTGGCGAGCAGTGCCCCCAAAATCCCTGCCACAATGGTGCCGACCAGGACGCCAGTCATCACAATGAGTGGTGGCAAGCCGACCGCATCGCCGAGCACGCGCGGCACGATGACGCTGTTTTCGAGTTGTTGTACGAGCAAATAAAACAGTGCCACAATGATTGCCAGCCATGCTGGACTAATCGGTAAATAGGTTGACCCTTGAATCAATGCGACAATGACTGCGGGGATGGTGGCAATCACTGGTCCGAGGTTGGGGATAATCTCAAGGACGCCGGCAACGATTGCGAGCCCTAGCGCACCAGGTACGCCAAGAATCGTTAATCCAACCCAACTCATGACACCAATAATAACCATCAGTGAGAGTTGCCCGCGGAAAAATGAGTTCCACGTGATACCAATCCGATCAAGCAAAGTACCCATCTCACTTTGGTAGGCAACTGGGACGGCCTCGATGAACCGACTCCGGTAGGTGTGAGCACTCAAGCTAAAGTATATTGATGCCAACACAATAAAAATAATTAGAATAATCGTTGAAAATACATCGCCAATGAGGCCTGTTGCTGCGCCAAATGTGGTGCTCAGCGCACTGGTGAGTGATTGAATAATGGTGCTGACAGGTGGCACCTCGAACGTTGGTGTAGCATTTTGCAATCCGAGAATCAAATCATCGACACTACGGTCGACAATCCGGTCGAGATCTTTGCTCGGCATTTGAAAAGCTTTTATGGCGGTGAGTGTAGTGAGTGACCAGTTGGTGATACGTTGAATAATGCTGTCGTAATCGAGATCGAGAATATAGCGCGACGCGTCAATAATTGCTGGCACGAGCAATGCGACGATTACCGGTACAATGACCACAAGTAATAGGTGTACGAGAGTCACTGCTAATCCGAGTGGGAGATGGAGCTTGTGGTGGAGCCAGGCGATTGGTGGCCGCACCAATACAGCCATCAAACCGGCAATGATGAGCAGAGGGATGACCGAACTACTCAAGTAAATCGTGTATATTGCCAAGGCAACGACTGCGATACCGACAAGATACTTGGTTGTTTTGCTCCAATGTGTCTGCATAGTGCATCCCATCAACGTTCATGGTGTTCGCCATATCATAGCAATAATACTCGGTTTTGTGTGAAGACGTTGCAGGGGGATTTTTGGCAAAAGGAGTGGAACTCATGGCAATGAGTGAACAGATTGGCTTTTCGATTGGTGGGAACGATATTGCTCAGCTTTTGCACACAATTCAGCAAGCCGAGCAATCGGGTGTGCACCAGATTTGGATGACCCAAGGTCCAACATCGCTTGATGCACTGACAGTGTATGCGGCTGCCATGGGGCGAACACAATCGATTCGGCTGGGGACTTCGATTGTGCCAACCTATCCGCGCCATCCGCTGGCACTCATGCAACAGGCATACACCGTTGACGCGTTGAGCCCTGGACGCTTGCGCCTTGGTGTTGGCAGTAGTCATCGCCCCATCATCGAACGTACGTATGGTATGGAGATGCCACGCCCGCTGAGTCACCTCAAATCGTACGTCTCTGTGCTCCATCAGGCATCACATCAGGGGAGTGTGGACTATCAGGACGAGTGGTTTACTGCGCGGGCGAGTTGGCCATACGCATAGCACATCCCCATTCTGGTGGCGACGCTCGGCGAGTCAGCCTATCATCAAGCGGGTATGATTGCCGACGGGGCTATCTCGTGGAACACGCCGTTGTCGTTTTTGCAACACACAGCCCTGCCTGCGCTCGCTGCCGGTGCAGCT
>JBKCLM010000014.1:0-4506 GCA_046300655.1 Chloroflexota bacterium
GCATGTAGTTCATCAACAGTAACACTATTTTTTAATGAAATTTTGATTTATTGATGAGAATTAGCCGGTTCATTGATTTACTCTCATATTTTATTTTCATTTAATTAACAATTGATTTGCATTTTATTTATCACAAACCACCACTATGCGCAACTCAGTTACGCATAGTGGTGGTTACGAATGTGCTAAACGCTATTTATGGTGTCACCGTTGGGGTTCGCGACACGAGTGCGCCAAGCGACGCATCGCCGAATGCCAGCACATTTGCATCGCGCAAGCCAATCACTGAGTTGACGTAGCCGGCACCTATACTAGTAGCCGCAAACGGGAGGCGTGGAATTCTGGCTTGGCCATAATCATTGCGTCCCCAGGCATATACCACACCTTCTTTGGTCATTGCCATCGAGTACTCACGACCTGCACTGATGGCAGTAATATCGCGCAGGCCATTTGGCACGACACATTGACGTTGACGATTCGCGCCCCAGCATACAACGGTGCCGTCACGGGTGAGCGCGAGGGTATGATCAAATCCAGCACTAACTGCCACAACATTACGCAATGTACGCGGAATATTCAGTTGGTTTTGGGTTCCCTTGCCCCAGCCGACCACTGTACCATCACGGCGCACGGCAATCGAGAATTCGTGGCCGGCGGCAATAGCGCTATACGGACCTTGACGGGCCGGTTGATTGAGCTGACGCATGTTATTACGACCCCACAACACTAGGCTGCCATCGTTTTTGAGGGCCATCACATGGCTAAGACTTGCAGAGACTGCGGTGACCTCTTGGAGCGCCTGAGCGGGAATCGTAAGTTGGCCGAAGTCGCTTTTGCCCCAACCATAGACACGACCATTCTCACCGAGCGCTATCGCATAATTCGACCCAACGCTGACCTGACGGATAGGAATTGTCGCAAGTGCAGATGGAATTGTCGACTGTTTATCACGATTAAATCCCCACGTCACCAATGTGCCGTTATTCATCACTGCGAGGGTAAACGATGCTCCAACTGCAATAGTACGCAAGGCCAGCGGATGTGGTGTGCGTGACAGTGTCGGCGATGGTGTGTACGTATTGGTTGGAGTGCGTGTATGCGTGGGGGTTAACGTGTTGGTCGGGGTATGCGTGTTGGTCGGGGTACGCGATGGAGTAAATGTATTGGTAGGGGTAAACGTGTTGGTTGGCGTTGATGTATTCGTTGGAGTGCGCGTCGGCGTAAAGCCAGTCACCGTAAATGAGCGATTGACTTTGGGTGATGCAGCATAGATAGTACCACTGACCGTGCCACCTGATTGACTTGCCTGAATGGTGCACTCACCAGCAGTTATCAAGGTCACGATTGTACTGGTGACGCCACAGACTGTAGGGGTAAGTGACCGATACTCGACCGGTAGCAGTGCAGATGTTGTGGCAGTCAGTGCAAATGCGGGATCGCTGACGTTTTTGGTAGAGAGTGCAGGGAATGCGATGGTTTGCGCCGTGCCGATGGTGATATTGTCGATGTACATTTCGGCACCCGAAAAGCGGCCACCCGATTTGTCAAAGGTACCGTGGACAAACACAAAGCGATATGTCGACTTCGTCGCAGGAATCGTCAATGAGGCGTTTTGCCAACCGATAACACTATCGCCACTGGCATCGATGATTTCGTATTGGGTACAAGTAGCGGTATCGAGTAAATAGCCAAGAATCGCATAATCATCGCGCACATAGCGCGCATACCAATCGAGCGTAACGATTTGACCGGCGGTGGCACTAAACACATCGCTCACGATTGCAGGACCATGCACCACATGAAATCCGTTTGGCAGTGGCGGACCGGCTACGACGTCGTTTTTGAGCATCAGCATGTTAGTACCGTGGGTGGGCGTAGCCTCGCTCATCCAGGTCACGAGGCTGGTTTGAGAGATAAATGTATTGATCGGCGTTGGATCATCATCTTCAGGCACATCGCTCCCGCGCAATTGTGTGGTCTGATAGTTTGTGGTGTCTTGGCTAGGACAACCACCGAGCTCCGTGATACCGAGGTTGACGCGATTCGCTGCGCCTGAAGCATTCGTACCTACGAGCGTCCACCCGGTCAGGGTCGAAACATCATTTGTTGCGAAATCCATTTCGAAGCTACCGTTCACGAGTGCGCTCCGTGGCGTGATTGCTGCTGATACAACAGAATGTGCCACGATGCGACGGTCTTTGAGTGCATATACACGAAACGTATATGGTTGATTATTGGTCAAACCGGCAACAGTTGCTGAGGGTAATGCCGAGATACCGTCGGCAACTGTGGTGCAGGTGTCAATCTGGCAATACTCGATGTGATAGTCTGAGATGAGTGGCGATGGAGCAGTCCACTCAAGGTAGACGCGGCCATCACCACCAGTGGCAGCAAGATGATCGATTGTGATTGATGTGTCTGTTGCCTTGACGGTCAATGTATATGTGAACACGGTCATTAACATGAGCACGATGATGAGCATGCGCCGATGATGACCGCGGATGAATGAATATGTTGGCATGGGAGTACCCTTTCGTAGCGGTTAGAGGAGTGTCTATCGCGCTACTGTGTGATCTCAATGAGAGACCCAAACAAAAACAGCAACGGTCACCGCGGCATTCCTGCATGGCGGTGACCGGCGCGTGGGTGATTTGCTCACCCACGCGCAGACTAAAGACCCAACGAGTTGAGAGCAGTTACGGTTGGAACCCGGCGTTGCTGTTGCTATCCGTCCCGTTATCTAGGGTCTGGTCGTACACGACATTCCCATAGAAGTAGATATCGAAGAGACCAGCACCGAACCAGTTATTGGTTACGTCGAGCAAACCGTTCTCGGTATCGTTGTAGACCAAGTAGGCAGCCGCATCAGTGATGCTATTGTTGCGAATCGCCAAGGTGTCGCTCGAGCCTGAACCGAGCATTGCCAAACCAACCGTACCACCGCTAATTTTGTTGTTGGTGATCGTCGTTGATGGCCACTTGACGTTGTTGGCAATCCCCACACCAGTGTAGAATCCGCTGAACTCGTTCTCACTGATGATGGCGTTGCTCAATGACGCCGGAACTGGTGCATAGGTAGTACCATCGTTGCGAGCAGCCAACCACAAGCCGTAACCGTTGGTCGCAACACCACGCGTCTCGCTGGCCACATTGCGGCTAATCGTCACGTTGCTGTAGTCGCGCCACTTGAGGTTGATGACGATTGCGCGAGGATTGGCGGCAATACCGTTGTTGACAAAGGTGTTGTCCGTAATCGCACTGTCCGTCATACGCTCAATGTAGATGGCCGCCTGATTGTTGGCCTGACCATTACCAGTGAAGGTGTTGTTGCTCATGGTCATACCAGTCAAGTTGACAGGTACGGTTGAGTCGCCATCACCGCTGTAGAAGCCGCCACCCACGTTGTTGGTGAAGGTGTTCCCTGTAATGGTCAGGTTGTTGGCGACGCCCGTGCTATGCACCTTGATACCAACGCTGCCATTGTTGATGAACTGGCTGTTTGCCACTGTCACACCAGTCGATGTGCTCGCCACGTCGAGGCTCAGACCAGTTGACGTGTTCCCCGTGAAGGTAATTCCGTCGAAGGTCAGGTAGCTGGCGTTGTTGTTGACATTCACACCGCGGGATGCGCCAGTGATGGTCAGGTTACGCACTGCGAGTGGAGTGCTGGCATTCGTGCCACTGACCGTGACATTGATGCCATTTGCGCCACCGCCATTGATAACCGTCCCAGCACCGACACCGACCAAGTTCACCACCTTGTTGAGCGCCACAGTCCCGTTGTAAGTACCGGCACCGATATAGAGGGTGTCACCGACATCGCTGTTGGTAATACCGCGTGCAATTGATCCAGAGTTGGCCGTAACGAAGAGCTCGTCGTTCTTGACGCGAATCAAGCCGATGGCTGCGTTGTCCTGCTTGTGCACCATCTTGTCTTCGATGGCCAAGTTCTCGGCCACACTTGCCGTGGCGCCCGTCTTGCCCTCAAAGCTGGCGGCGGTAGCATCGATGTTGCTGGTATTGGCCACCAACTCGATGTAGCTCGCCGTCTGGCCGTTGAAGGACAAACCGCTGACCGTATCCACTGAGGCAAACGCTTCCTCGAGCACCAGACCCTTTGCGCCGCCGTTGATCGTCACACCGCTACCCACATTCAGGCTCACGTTGCGCTTGGCGACGAGTGGTGCGATGTTGGCCGTTGCCCAGCTCGTGCTGTCCTTCACCTGGATACCCATCCCGCCAGCTTTCACGTTCATCGTCACGTTGGCGATGCTCGCGTGTGCGCCGGTGCGGGCTATTCCGTAGTTCGTTGCGGCATCCGTGTCCACGTTGTGCAGGTACAGGCCTACATCCACGGCGCTTACTGTCCCACCGCTGATGGCACCCACATACGGCGTCCCACCCGCGTTCTGGTTGTTATCCACACTCCACAGCCAGTAGCCGTACCCTTGCGTGCTGCTTGCCACGCCACTGCCGCTGATGCTGTTGTTGCTCAACGCCCAGCGC
>JBKCLM010000015.1:0-18037 GCA_046300655.1 Chloroflexota bacterium
AGCGGTATGAGTGTAATCAAATCGTTGGGCGCGCTTGAGGCCGGCGGCGCGTAGTGATGCTCGTTGATGGGGATCTTGTAGTAGTTGCGCTAAGGCATCGCTCCAGGCCTGTGGCTGGGTTGGGTCAACGACGATGGCGGCATCACCGACCACCTCGGGCAGGCTTGATTGATTACTACAAATGACCGGTGTGCCGCAGGCCATGGCTTCGAGCGGCGGCAAGCCGAATCCCTCGAGGAGTGATGGGTAGACAAAGATGGTGGCAGCACTGTAGAAGTACGGATTCTCGCTGCGCCTCACCTCAATTTGTTTGACTTGAGCACGAATACCGAGACGGTCGATTTCGGCATCAATATCGGGGAACAGCGTGCGATTATGGTTGGGCAATTTGCCTGCCAGCACCAACCACGTGTGGGTACGAATATGGTCTGGTAGGGCGGTAAACGCACGAATCAGGGTCATGACGTTTTTGCGCTCGTCGTAGCCACCGACATAGTAGATATACGGCCCAATGATGCCGCGCTCTGCTACATAGGCCACGGCATCGGCGCGTGGTGTGTACATGGGATCGGCGGCTAAGTGGGTGACGACAATGTCATCGACCGGCCGATTGAACATCTGGCTTGCGCGCGTAGCGACATCGTGTGAGATGGCTAGCAACGTATGACTACGTTGACTTGCTGCTTTGACCAACGCCATGTAGCCACGTACCAAGGCATTGCCGCGATAGGCGGGGCGCGTGAGTGGGATGAGATCGGGGATGGTAGTGACCACCGGTACGCGACTGATGTATGGTGGGGCGAAGTATGGCACATGTAATAACTGCGCACCGAGACGTGCAGCAGCCTGGGGCACGGCAATCTGCTCGAACCAGAGTTTGGCGAGGTTGGCTGATTTGCCATCGAATGGCGTGGTGACGACATGCAGGGTGACGCCTGCCGGTGCCACGGGTGGGGTCGTACCTGCAGGTACGAGTAACTCGATGTGCACGGCATCGACATGATTGATGGCGTTGAGGAGACCGTGCAAATATTGGCCGACGCCGACAGTCGGTTTATCCCAGAAAAAGCCGTTTATGGCAATATGAAGCATGCGTAATGCCTACTATGAATCACTACTATTCTATTGTATGCTTACCATTGTCGCACATTCGACATCTATTCGATACGGGAGTATCGGTGAGGAGCAGGCAGATGACGCATTCAACAGGGTCACAATTGCCGCAAAGTCGTGCTGGTCGGGTGGCTCAGTGGTTGATGGTGACGTTTGCGGGGTTGTTTGTGTTGAATCAGCTATCGGTGGCAGTGCAGAATGACCTGCGCGATACTGCGATCGGGCAAATTGCCACACAAATGCCGGTTGCATTGTGGATGAGCATCGGGTTTGCGTTGTTGGGCGTTGGACTGGCAGCAAGTATCAGTGCACTGATTGCGATAATTCGTCATCATGAGCGCTCATGGGTGTTGTGGCTGGCGTTATTGCCTGGGTTGTTTGTCGTGTTTCTTTTGGTAGGCGAGTTGTTGATTGCGCCGTTCGATTAAGCGCAATACGGTGGAAAAGGATGAGGGCATGGTTGTGCCATTTTGGCCACGCACCCGTATGGGTTGGTTCGCCGCATTAGCATTTATAGCGTTTGCTGTGCTATATATCATCAATGGCTATATGATTAAGGTATCGGGCTATGGGCAATGGTGGCTTGATGATGTGTTGCCGTACTACGGCTATAGTTTGGGGCTTACCGTGTTTGCGTCGAGCATTGGCGGTGTCGCCGCATTATTTGGACAAGACAATGCCTGGTCGGTGCGGGCAGCGACATTGCCAATTTTCGGATTTGTGTTCGTACGTACGATGATTGTGGTGCTGAACGCCCTGCATTTGTAGGGTGAAATGAGGAGAACCACCATGCGCATATGGCCACAAAGTCGTGCTGGTTGGTGGGGCGTTGGTGGGGCTATTTTGAGCGCGCTGTTGTTCGGGGTGAATCAGCTCGTGTTCCCGATGATGACGCAGAACAATGACTATTATGCCATCTTGTCAGCCTACGAGGCGACAACATTTGTAGTAGGACTTGTGGGGAGTATGTGTACGTTGGTGGCATTGATCTGGCGGCACGATGATGCCTGGGCGGTGCGGTTGAGTTTGTTGCCATTGATTATTTTTATTGGTGGGTTGGTATCGTTGATGATACCGCAATGATGTTGTTTTCGCCAAAATGTTACAATGTGGGCACGTCAGATATTGAAAGGAGTGCCTTGTCATGGTGATGAGTGTCGAAGATATTATGAAGGTGATTCCGCACCGCTATCCGTTTTTGTTGATTGATCGGATTGTGGAGCTCGAGCCCGGGGTGCGAGCGGTGGCGATCAAGCAGGTGACGATTAACGAGCCGTTCTTCCAGGGGCACTTCCCCGATTATCCGATTATGCCGGGCGTTTTGATTGTCGAGGCCTTGGCCCAAACGGGTGCGGTGGCCGGCATGGTGTTGCCCGAGAACCAAGGCAAGATTGCCTTGTTTGCCGGCATCGAGTCCGTACGATTCCGCAAGCCGGTAGTGCCTGGTGACAGTTTGCGGCTTGAGGTGACCATTCAGGCCATGAAGCGCGGTATCGGCAAAGCCTCGGCTCTCGCCACAGTGGATGGTGCACTGGCGTGTGAGGGTATGTTGACGTTTGCCTTGGTGAATCGTCAGGCGTAGCACACAAAAAGCGTTTGCCGTCGGCTGGTAATTCGTGCTATGATTAGCACGTTGCCGGAGTGGCGGAATGGCAGACGCTACGGTCTTAAAAACCGTTGAGGGCAACCTCGTACGGGTTCGACTCCCGTCTTCGGCACCAACAACCCCCCAGATTCTATCTGGGGGGTGCTGTTTTTTGGGTTATTTACAAGCCAAATTGACGCAAATAGTTGCGGCTGATGGTGACACTCTCGAGTGGCGAGGCCTTTTGGGTGACGTCGGTCTCGGTAATCAACCAGCCGCTGAAATTCACGGCCCGCAGGGCGGCGATAATCGCGCCGAAGTCGATGCAGCCCTCGCCGAGCTCGGCGAAGATGCCGTGATCGGTGAATGTGCCGTAATCCCACTTGGCGGCGGCACCTTGGGCGCGCACTTGCTCGTTGATGTCCTTGAGGTGGACGGTTTTGATGCGTGCGGCGTGGTCGCGACAGAAGGCAACCGCATCATCGCCGGCCCACTGCATGTGACCGGTATCGGGCCCCAAAAAGAGCAGATTGGGGTCGGTCATGGCCAAGAGGCGATCGGTCTCGGCGCGGGTCTCGATGACGGTGCCGACGTGATTGTGGAAGCAGCTATACACTCCCTCGGCTAGTGTCGCCTGCCCAACCAGGTTCAGCGTCTCGGCGAATATCTGGTACTCGTCGTCGGTCAATGCATCTTCGGGGCGGACATGGCCGGCGGTCTCGCGGCGGGTTAAGCCACTCTTTGTGACATAATCGAAGCCACCCGGGGCGACGTACAAGGCATCACATCCGGCGATACGGGCGAACTCGGCGTGGCGCTTGGCACGCTCAACGAACTCGGCTTGCCGGCTTTTGTCCCAAAACGCTGTGCCGTAGTAGCCGGGTGCCGGCAAAAGACGATGCCGTGCGTACATATCCAGCGTCTCTTGCAGGGTGCGACCCTCGTCGGGGCCGGCTGGCGCGCCGTCGTAGCCGGCTTGGGCGATTTGGCCTAAGACCTCTTCTTCGGGAGCAAGCCACTCGGCGCCCTTAGGACCAAAGCGGATCCAGGTGATTTGGCCACAGCCGATTAGGATTTTGTTCATACGTATACCTCTTAAGTGAAAAGTGCTTAGGTGAAAAGTGAAAAGTGAGGATGTTTGTTTAGGATAGCATGAAATGAGGGGATGCTGGCGCATCGTGTGGTGAAACCGCATGTTGGGTGAGGGGAGAATGTATGTATGGAGGGGAGGATTTTGATACAACCTATATCATCGGGAAATAAGTGAAAGGAGCCGGATAATCCGACCCCTTTCGCCAATGGAACAATATGATACCACTATGTGAGATCGTTATTCGGGCAACAGCACCGTGTCGATGACGTGGATGACGCCGTTGGTCGTCTCGATGTCGGTGATGATGACTTGCACGGTCTCGTTCAAGAATACCTTGCCGTCCTTGACTGAGATGGTGACCGAATTGCCGGCGAAGGCAGTATCGGCCGTTTTGCCATCAAGCGTGACGACGTCGGCAGCCATGACTTTGCCTGAGACCACGTGATAGAGCAAAATGTTCTTCAGGGTCTCGAGGTTCTCAGGCTTGAGCAAGTTCTCGACGGTGCCAGCAGGCAACTTGGCGAAGGCATCATCGGTTGGTGCGAAGAGGGTGAACGGACCTTCACCCTTGAGGGTGTCGACCAGGCCAGCAGCTTGTACAGCAGCAACCAAGGTGGTGAATCGACCATCGGCCACGGCGGTATCAACGATATCCGCAAGCTTGGCAGGTGGCAACAACACCGTGTCGATGACGTGGATGACGCCGTTGGTCGTCTCGATGTCGGTGATGACAACTTGCACGGTCTCGTTCAAGAATACCTTGCCGTCCTTGACTGAGATGGCGACTGAGTTACCAGCGAAGGCGGTATCGGCCGTCTTGCCGTCAAGGGTGACGACGTCGGCAGCCATAACCTTGCCTGAGACCACGTGGTAGAGCAAGGTGTTCTTGAGGGTCTCGAGGTTCTCTGGCTTGAGCAAGTTCTCGACGGTGCCGGCAGGCAATTTGGCGAAGGCCTCATCGGTTGGTGCGAAGACAGTGAACGGGCCTTCACCCTTGAGGGTTTCGGCTAGCCCGGCGGCCTGTACTGCGGCAACCAAGGTGGTGAAGCGACCATCGGCCACTGCGGTATCAACGATATCCGCAAGCTTGGCAGGTGGTAACAGCACCGTGTCAATGACGTGGATGACGCCGTTGGCAGTCTCGATGTCGGTGATGATCACTTGGACATTCTCGTTCAAGAAGACGTTACCGTCCTTGACTGAGATGGCAACTGAGTTACCAGCGAAGGCGGTGTCGGCCGTCTTGCCGTCAAGGGTGACGACGTCGGCTGCCATGACCTTACCTGAGACCACATGGTAGAGCAAGGTGTTCTTGAGTGTCTCGAGGTTCTCAGGCTTGAGCAACTCTTCGACGGTGCCGGCAGGCAGTTTGGCGAACGCATCATCGGTCGGGGCGAAGACAGTGAATGGACCTTCACCCTTGAGCGTGTCTACTAGCCCAGCAGCCTGCACCGCAGCCACCAAGGTGGTGAAGCGACCATCAGCAACCGCGGTATCCACGATGTCTTTGGGCGCGGGGACTTCGGTAGGCGGAATAGCTGTTGCTGCAGGTGCAGCGGTAGGTGTGGCGGTAGGTGTGCCACAAGCAGCCAAAATGAGCGAAGTAAACAACAATACGAACAACGAACCAATTTGCAGACGTTTCAAGCTAGCTCCATTTCATAGGGGCAATCGGTTTACCCTGAACTGATATTACCGTATGTATTTAGTAAAAATATAAATACATACATTAATAACTGTAGATAAAAAATGCAAGACGTCAAGCAATTTTTTCATCTATCATCAAACGCTCATACTGAATATTGTCATTAATGAGCACTAATTATTTCCACTAGATAACATGTGCACTCCACAGTTATTTTATAGATACTGTAGCAAGAAAATTAATTCATTCAATTTGCGCTGAACGAGTACAGTCACAAAAAATCTGTGTGTATATTTGGATTCTTCACAAATTTTCTATATAATACAATCAAAATTAAAAGAGAAAAAACATCTCTAAATCGTATATAAAAATAGCTTCTATTCTCATTGAATGATTATCCGATTCTCATTAACGCAGACATTTTCAAACCTATGCGTGCACTGTGCTTGTGACGTCACTACCCCCCATTGCACCGACGACTGTATCATGCGCGGTAAAAGGTGATCGGCGTATGCGCTGCATCGCCACTGTTATTAGAGATATAACATGCCATGAAATGATGGCGTGGGATACCAAGGCATCAACGAGGGCGGGTGCCATGGGTGTATATCTGTTGTGATGGGCATAGATGGCGTGTGTGCGTACCAGTCACCGAGACACTTGATGATTTTGTCATCTCATTGGTGTTGAGAGCTTTGCATCTGATGACATATGCGTCGTCATCGGTGCCAATTGCGGGGTCGACATAGTGATTGAGCAAGTCATGAATGATTGGTCTGATATCGCCGTTGGCCAGAACGCCATACTCTCCTGCCTGCTTGCTCCAATCCCCAAACTGCCGGGCGAGATGGGGCGGTGCATGATGCGGTGGCGTTCGCCTTTGTTGATTTGAAGGTACAGATTGGGGTAGCGGTCGACGATGGCCTGAATCTTGTGGTCCAGCGTGTACTCGCTGTTGAGTGATGCCATACACGCCCGGAGATGTCGTATGACACCTCCGGGCGCATTCCATTGAGTTTACGCCAATGGGGCAATGAAGAAGCTGAACTGATAGGCGCGCTCGTTGATGCGGTACTCGGGCAACGTGTCAACGAACAACCCGGTCCCGAGCCCACGCATGCCACAATCGAGGTTGAGATGGACGAACTGTGATGCCGGCAACTCAATCGTGTGGGTGGCTGCGGTCAACTCGGCGTCGCTATAGGGCAAGGCACTAAACTCGAAGCGGGTGGGGCTCCAGACTTTGATGCCGTGGCCGTGATTGTCGCTGAGGGTGAGCCAGCGCGTGTCGACCTTGTGACCGTGCTCTTGGGGCATGATGTAAGGCACGTATTGATCGGCGACGGTGCGCAGGTGACGCGCCACGATTGTGCTCGACTTGCGGTCGTTGTAGTTGTCGTGCGGACCATGGCCGTACCACTCGAGCTGTGACAAGTCGGTGGGCAGCTTGAGGCTGATGCCGACACGGGGCAGGTCGCCGAAGTCCTCGGCGAGACTGATGGTCGTGTCGATGCGTAGGGTGCCGTCACTGTACACCGTGTAGCGGTGGTGGGCGACGACGTCGTTCCATTGATCGCGGCCGGTGCCATTGATGGTGACGTCGATGCACGGGTGACCATCATTGGTTGTCGTCGGTGTGACACTGACGACGCGGTATGCGATTCGGTCGAGCCCGAGTTTTTGCCAGAGTGGCAAGGCACGGAGCTCGCCAAAGCCAAAGGTAGCCTGCATCACGTCATTGTCGGTTGGGGCACGCCACAGGTTGAGCGTGGGGCCGATGATGGGCGTATTGTTGATGAAATGGCTAATCTGACCGGTATGGGGATGAATTGCTACGGTAGTCGCGCCATTGTGGAGTGTCAGTGCGGCAGCGTTGAGCGTGGCTACCGGCTGGGCGGCTGGCACAATCGCCTGATAACTGGTGGCGGTGGTGATTTGCTCCCAGGCGACAACGTGCCCGGCTGGAGCCCATGGGGTATCGCTGGTGGTATAAAACTCGAAATCGACGAAGCACTCGCCATTGGTTGGGATGGTGATTGGCAATGTAACATCGGCTGATTGTTGAGGCGCAATGGTGGGTACAGCGAACTCGCCCTGTTGCACGATGACGCCGTCAACGCGTACCGCCCAGCGCCCATGCACATCGTTGAGGGTGGTGTAGTAGCGGCGATTGCTGATGCGGTACGTGTGCGGTTGGCCATCGACTGCTGTCACCTTGGCTGGTCGGGCAAAGTACATGAATTCGCGCATGCCGGGGTGCGGGGTACGATCGGGCCAGACCATGCCGTCCGTGACGAAGTTGCCGTCGTGGGGTAACTCACCAAAATCGCCGCCGTAGCGCCAATATGTCGTGCCGTCTGGTGCAATGGCCTTGATGCCGTGGTCGAGCCACTCCCAGATGAAACCACCCTGGAGCCCATGATACGTCTCGAATGCAGCGTAGTAATCGCAGAGTGAGCCGGTGCTGTTGCCCATGGCGTGGGCGTACTCGCACAGGATGAGTGGGCGGTGGTCATCAGTCGTTTGGGCCCAGGCGATGATGGAGTCAATGGTGGCGTACATGGGGCAGATCAGGTCAGTTGACATAGCGCCGCGCTTCCAATGCTCGATGAAGCCAATCGGCGCATAGCTTTTGTCGTTATAAAACGGCGACACGGCGCCTTCGTAGTGGAGCGGGCGACTCGGGTCGACATGGCGAATCCAGGCGGCGGCCATGTCGTGATTGGGGCCGTAACCACTTTCGTTGCCGAGCGACCAAATCACCACACAGGCGTGGTTGCGATCGCGATGCACCATGTTGCGTACGCGCTCCATGTAGGCGGCGCTGACGCGGATGTCTTCGCTGAGTTTAAGCAAGTAGTGGTTTTCGATATTGGCCTCGTCCAGCAAGAACAAGCCGTACTCGTCGCACAGCTCGAGCCAATACGGGTTGTTGGGGTAGTGCGAGGTGCGTACGGCATTGATGTTGTGGGCCTTCATGGTGCGGATGTCGAGCTCCATGGTGCTGCGGGGCACGGCTTTGCCGTATTCGTCGTGATGTTCATGGTAGTTGATGCCATGAATCATCACCGGCTGGCCGTTAATCAACAGTTCGCGGTTGCGAATGACGATGTGGCGTACGCCGACCCGCAGTGCTGTACTGGTGCGCTGACCAGCGGCCTCGAGTGTGATGACGACGGTGTACAAATACGGACGCTCAGCGCTCCAGAGCTGTGGGTTGGCGATGTCGATGGTAACGGTGGCTTCGGCCGTGTCAATCACTGACGGCCCAAGATTGATGCCCTTGGTGGCACCGGGGACAGCGCTGGTGACTGGTTTGTCGAGGATTGCCTTGCCAGTCGCATCAAAAAGCTGGACGTGCACGGTGCCGTTTGCCTGCCCATGCAGATTGCGGACAAACGCCTGCACGTGGAGGGTCGCGTGGCTAAAATCCTCGTTGAGTGTGGTGCTGGTGGCCACATCGTGGAGGTAGACGGTAGGCGTGGCATAGAGGTAGACGTCGCGGTGAATGCCGCCTTGCCACCAGTGGTCTTGGTCTTCGATCCAGCTGGCATCGGAGTAGCGCGGGTTGACGCAGATGAGCTCGTGGTGCTGGCCGGCACTGACGAGCGTGGTGATGTCGTATTCGGCTGGGGTACGGCTGTCCTTGTTGAAGCCGACGAAGCGCCCGTCGAGGTAGACGGCGAGCATGCCCTCACAACCGCCAAAGTGAATCACAATGCGCTGACCGGCCCAATCTGCTGGAATGGCGATGCGGTTGCGGTAGACGCCGGTGGCGATGGCCTCGGGCACAAATGGGAACGGCTCAGGGAACGGCATCTGGATGTTGGTGTAGTGAGGTTTGTTGAACGACTCGCCGTACCACGACTCGTTGCGTAGTTGCATGGTCCAATTGCCGGGGACGGCGAGCTGGCGCCAGTGGGCTTTTTGGAGAGCCTCGGATGTCACCTCACGCGGGGTATCAAACAAGGTGAAGTCCCAGGCGCCGTTGAGGGATTGGACAAGTGGCGAGGCCTCGGCGGTGCGCTGAAGCGCCTGCTCGGCATCGGGGTAGAGCCAAAATGTCGCACGGGGCGGTAATTTGCGCAGGCTGGGCAACTCGGGCATCTGCCAGGTTGGCTGGCCGTCAATGAGTAGATAGGGGAGGGGATGATGTAGTGTCACGATAGAACGATGCCTTTCTAGAAATGATGGGCACAGAAGTAATCTAGCACCGGCGCATAGCTGATGTCAATTTGGTGAGATAAGGTGTTGATGAGTGCGCTTATGCGTCATCACCCTCGTCGAATCCCTCATCAGCAACCTGCTGAAACCGTGCCTTTTCGATGCGTTGCATGCGCCGACTAAAGTTAGTCATGGCGATCGTACTAAACTCCTCGAACGTCAGGCCAAACGGCATCTCATCATAGGCCGCAAAAATCTCGGTGATGATTTGCATGGCCAACGGCATCAGGTGATTCATCCGTTGCTCAATCACCGGCCAGATTTGCGGATCAGCGGCAATTAAGCGCGACAGCAAGTAGACGCCGTAGGCGATATGGCGTGATTCGTCGCGCTTGAGGAGGAGGATGCCTTGGCGCACGCCGGGCATGAGATTGTTGCGCTCAAGCGCTGCAAAGTAGGCCTCATAGCCGGTCTCTGCAAGCACACCCTCGACAATCATGTTGTAAGTGACTGAGGCACGGGCTTGGGCAACCGGTGAGCTATCGGTGGTGAGGGCATGCAGGGCCTGTGGCAGTTCCTCATAAAAGAGCGACCGATAGGCCGGTGTGTGGTAGTGCGATAGATCGCCGGCGTCAGGTGCGATGTGCCTGAGGAAGCCGTTAGCGAAGAAGTCGACGTGCTTGGCCTCCTCCCACAAAAATGTGGTCAGGAACATCTCCTCCTCGAGGCGCCCCTCACGGGCAATTGTCATAATGAGGGGTAGTAAATCGAGCGTGACGCTCTCTTCGCCCGCCACAAACATGCCGGTCAGGCGCAGGAGCAAATCGCGTTCTGTCGCATTGAGACCTTGCCAGTCGGCCATGTCTCGAGAGAAGTCGATGTCTGCCGGGTTCCACACGCCGAGTCGTTTGGCCTTGTGCCATAGGCGCATCGGCACGCTGTCGTTGTTGAGTCCCTGTCGACTAGTGGTCACAAATGATTGGTGTTGCACCGGGGTGACAGGGAGCGGCTCCTGTGGTGTGGGCGCTGGCGTCTGCGTTGGTGTGGGTTGACTGATGGCCGCAATCAGCGCTTTGGCGGTGGCGCCGTGCATGGCGAGGGTGGTTAAACTGCCTTTGGTGAGGGTCAGTTGCCGGCGCATGATACCGGCGATGGGGTCGAGTTGGCCGGTCAATACCTGGCGCCAGGTGGTTTCGCTGGCCTCAAGCACAAATTCGGCACGGGTCATGTCATCCGGCGTTGCCAAGCGGGCAATCCGACAGCTCCCTTGGTAGAGATCGAGATAGATGGCTGTTGTACGCGCATCATCATGTGCGACATGTAAAAGAAGTGGCCAGCGCCAGTTGCTCGCTGCTTTGCGATAGGTATCGTTGTGGTTGATGGCGTGTGCGCAGGCCGTAATCCATGCCGGGCTAAAAAGAGAGGGAGTCATTGGTGGCTCCTTTTTGTGACGGTATTGGGGATGTCTCACGGTAGCAAACCCCGCTGTTCTTGTCAACTTATTAATTGAAGTGAATTTGCTTGGTATGATAGAGATACCGCCTGTATAAAAGGAGTGACGTTCGTGACGAATCCAGCATTTGTCCCTTTTGAACTTGAACACTATCAGTCGCTGTATGAGCGTACCGTGGCATATAATCTGGCCGACAGTAGCGTCAAGTGTGTGACCACGCGTGAGTGGCTCAACGAAGACGAAATCGAGCGCGTGCTTGATACTGGTCTCTTCTATCCTGAGGTCAACGGCACCACTCTATTGCGCGAATCAATTGCCAGCCTTTATCCCAACGCCAGTGCGGCGAATGTACTTGTAACGGTTGGCGCCTCGCAGGCCAACGCTATGGTCTGTGAGACGTTGTTATCACCGGGCGACGAGGTTGTGGTGATGACCCCTGGCTACCGACAGGTGTGGGGCACTGCGCGCAACATGGGGTGCGTGGTGCGCGATTTGCCGCTTCGTGCCGATACCAACTGGCGGATTGATTTGGCGGCACTTGATCACGTCATTACTCCACGTACCAAGTTGGTGGCCATCGTTAATCCGAATAATCCGACCGGTACAATTCTCACGCCTACCGAGATGCAGTCGATTGTTGATGCCTGTGCGCGCGTCGGGGCATGGTTGCATGTCGACGAGGTCTATCACGGCACTGAGCATGCCGGTGTGGCGCCGACGCCGACCTTTTGGGGTATGTATGATCGCTTGATTTGTACCAATAGTTTGTCAAAAGCGTATGGGCTCAGCGGGCTACGGATTGGTTGGGCCATCACGACACCTGCCATGGCCGATGAGTTGTGGCGGCGCCACGAATATGCCGTAATCGCGGCGGCAGCGCCGAGTATGACGATGGCTGAGATAGCGCTTGTGCCCGCCAAGCGTCAGATGTTGCTTGCCCGCCAAAAGCAGATTACCCAGGCTGGTATGGCGGTGATGCGTGATTGGTTGAAGGGGCAGGTAGGGCGCTTCAGCTTGGGTGCAACACAAGCCACGAGTATCGCCTTTGTGCGGGTGCACCACGATGCGCCGTCGTACCAGATTGCTGAGCATATTCGGCAGACAGCGAATGTGCTGGTGGCGCCTGGGAGTACACTCGGTACCGAGGGGCATTTGCGCATTACCGTGGGATACGAGAGCGACAAAGTCCAGCGTGCGCTGACGTTGATTGGCCAGGCAGTAGCGACGATGCCGCGCTAGTGCTCCAAATTGCGCATCGTGTTGGCAATCAGGCGCGTCGCTTGTTCGAGCAGGGCGGGGTTTACTGCTGCGGGAGTGTCCTTGGCGCTCCCCTGTAGCGGTACCCGCCCTTTTTGGTCGAGAGTGGCAATACTAATCGCGCGTCGCTTCGCTTTGAGGATGGGATCAACAATGGTCGTAAACCCGGCAATACTCGGTTCGGCGCGTACACCAGTGGTGGCTTCAATTACGCGCTGGATTAAGGTTGGATCGGCAGTTTGAAAGCGACTTTTGTAGTCATGGATGATGTAGCTGAGTGCACCGCGCCCAATCCCTTCGATTCCAATAAAGAACGTTCCCTCAGAATCAAACGGATATTGTTTGAGCAGGTGGCGCACGCCTGCGCCGGTCGTACCACTGCCGATACCGACAACCCAAATCTCGGTATGTTGCAAGCGACCAACATCGTCGACGGCGGTGAGCATGCTGGCAATTGCACTGGCGTAACTCACGGCACCGACGGAGTGCGCCTGGGTGTAGCTCCACAGTTCTGTACTGGCAGCCATGATTAAGTAGATGGTAGGGATTGCCATGATGGCGATGCGGATTTGGCTGATTAGTGGTAGTGGTGCGATATATTCAATCGTGACCAAGGTCAACAAGGCGATACTCGCACCCAAACGCACTTCTCGGCCAAACAACGGGTCAGGCGGGCGATGCGTGTCAAGTGGCGTCAGTAACACAACACGCCGGGTTGGTGGGTGCACCGATGCGAGCGTGCCAATGACGTTCTGACTCTCGGCACGGCGGAGCGTGAGCCACGAAAAGAAAGAACTGCCGGCAATCAAGGCGGTGATGACACATAAGACTGCTGCGGTAATCGCATAGGCCTGACTTGTTGGCCAGAGCACGATGACCGCGGTGGCCAGCAGGGCAATTAATATCGCATCGCCACCTGATGGAATCGGCGCGATGAATGGATCTGTCCAGACGGTAAGACCGGCACGACGCAAGTACTTGGCCATGTATGATGCAGTTTGGGCCTCGGCAATTGATGTGGCTGGCCGTGCGCCAATTTGCTCACAGATGGTTTGGACAATACGAAATGGATTATCACGATAGTGGATGACTGGCAGTGCGAAGTCAGTCATCTTCATGCGGGTTGTCGAGTAATTTGGCTCGTGCGTCATATCGGGCAACTTAATAATTCGTTGATAGATTTGTTACCATTACCAATCATACCGCATCACTATCACGCACAAGATTACATAACCCTATCAGTCAAATAAAATTCCCCATGCATCAATATGAGTGATGCATGGGGAGATTCATGAGAACGACTACGGATCAATGCCGTAGCGCCAGCGGTAGTAATGTCGCCCGACGTTACCCTGTTCGACCTGCCAACCGGCCTGATTATTGGGGACATACGTCAACAATCGTCGTTCAAAGGGCTGAATCAGCACCCACTGTTCAACGCCGTTGAGCGTTGTGCGTGTCCAGTATGCCTCAGTGAGGGGATACCCCATGGTGTGGACCCAGTCCAGCACCAAGCCATACTCAGTGCGGCCATTCACATAAATTGTGTCTTGGCGCATCAGGTAGTCGTAGAAGACTTGAGGGATATTGTGGCCTGTCTCATCGACATAGTAGACCAATCGTGTCATGCTAGCGCCATCACCGTTAAATGGAATGATGCTACCATCGCGCAAAATTTGTTGGTCTACCACCTGACCCACCCGATTAATCGTGCGGAGCCCAAGCAGTGCATTAAGGCTGGCGTAGGTTGGTGAGAGCGTATTATTGATGTCGCCTGCAACAATCATGGTTGATGGCTCGCGGGCAACGTAATCGTTGCTGCCTACTTGCATGCGCCCACTAATCAACTCAGTGACGAGCAAACCACTTGTGACAAACCACTTGCTCTGGCGATTGCCATTTGGATTGTTGATCTCCATGCGGCCTTTGTCAAAGTATTGGACTTGGCGTTGGCCGCCACTTATCTGTAAAAAGCTCTCAGCATGGGCCATTAGTCCGGCTGGACCCCAGACCCAGCCGCGATTGACTTGTTGGCGAACAATCGGGCGCTCGGTGCGGTTCCATAATATCTCGAATGCGCTATTCACAAACCCTTGGAACGGCCCATTGATGAGTTCACCGGTCGGGCGAACGCTCGTCGTAAAGAAGCCGACGTCGCTCTCGGGGTCTTGATCTTGATCGCCATAGTCGAAATCATCCTCTGTCCCACCTGTGCCATCGGTCCCACCTGTGCCGTTTGTACCATCCGTTGAATTCGCTGATTCGTCAGTTTTGCTGGTAGGTGTCGGAGTCGGCTCGGGATTCGGCAAATCAGCCACACAGGTTGAACGATTGAGTTCGTTACACACCTCGTTAATCAGCTCGTAGCGAAAGAACGGACCACCAAGGTCGCCGGTGTTTTTGATCTGGGCAAAGTAAAATCCGTCAGAACTTGCCGTAAAGACAACCTTTGAGTCGAGACTACTTGCCTCATAATTATCATTGGTATCGAGGATAGTGAATCCGTCGCGGTCGAACAAGCTGATGTATGTGTCAACACCGGCTGCATCGTCAGCGGTGCTGGTGTAGAGCATGTAGGTGTTGCCACCCTTGGCAAAGAACTTGACCCAGTCGGCATCGCCGGTGGGACAGAGGCGCCGGTCAGTTTGCCGCTGATTACTGAGAATCATGCGGGCCTGTTCGGGCAAGCCATCGGGTTCATAGAGGTCTTGACACACACCGCTGTTGTTGGGTACGGTGTCGTCGTTATTATTGGCTGCATCACCACGGTAGCTTAAGTTGTTGAAGTTGATTGTGTAGTGACCAACACTCGCATTCGTTGCGTCACGGACACGTACATAGTACGTACCATCCATTGGCGCACGGTAATCTGCAATTTTAGGGTCAATCGCAAGTGCTTCGGCATCGCTCGCATTGTGCGCATAAAAATCATCATTCACGATGACCAACCGGAACAGCGGATCGTACAACTCCAACACAAGGTCGAGTGATTGTACTTTGGAGCCATCTTCTTGTTTAATATACGATTTGGAGATGTAAATATCATACACCTTGTCACGATTCATTGGGAGCGCATAGGTATCGACGTCACCAGCAAAACAAATCCCTTGTTCGATGGCGGCATTGCTGTAGAGTCGACGTGCACCAGCAATACCACTGGGTGGGTCGGCTTCGTCACAGATATCCGTTGGTCCAGGTGTCGGTGTTGCAGTAGGACCGGTGCCGCTAATGGTGAAACGTAACGTGGCTGAACCTGTACCGACACTCGGATTGACTTTGATGCTGTTACATGTGGCTGAAACGGTGTTTGTAGGAGCGGTTACTTCAATGAGATATTGTTTGAAGCTCCCCGAATTGATGTCCTGTGCGCCAGTTTGAATGTTTGCGGTCACATTCGTACATGCACCAGTGAGTGATATTGAGACACTCGGTAGTGTTGCTCCGGAAATGTTGGTGATCTTGACATACAATGTCAGCGCTTGACCTGCGGTCAGGACAGGATTTGAGGAGATAGCATTGTTATTCGCGTCAACCTGCTGTATTTGTGTGGATGCTGATGCAGGTTGTGGTGTTGCGATGAATGGCGTCAAAATCAGTAATATGATGGCGATGATTTTCCACCAAACAGGTTTATTTTGTATCATTACCGGCCTCATTCGGGAGCGTGTGTAATTGTATAATATTGGGTAATTATAGCACATCGACTTTCGCTAAAATCGTCGAATCTGACGGAAATGAGTTGAGGGGCACATGCTTGAATCAGCTTGGTTATTATTTCGTTTATTTTGGGTATTCACCAAAGTAGCCATGCTGACGTGGGGTGGTGGCCCTGCCTCGATGGCATTGATGCAACGTGTGTCAGTAGCTGAGGGCTGGAGTACCGAGACCGAGTATGCAGATGCCCTTGCTATCGGCAATGCGCTCCCTGGTCCGATTGCTCCCAAGATCGCCGGCTTTATCGGCTACAAAGTGGCTGGCGTAAGTGGGGCCACGGCTGCGATTGTCGGTTCTGTGTTGCCGACGTCGTTGTTGATGCTCCTCGCAATCTTCCTCTTTTTCCAGATCAAAGACTCCCCGACCGTGACCGCCATGCTCAAAGCCGTGCGACCGGTCGTCGTGGGCATGCTCTTGTGGACCACGTACGACATTGGGCGCAGTGTCTTTTGGAAAAAGGGCATGCAACTGCCAGATCTCTGGCAACGCTGGGATGGGCTGGTTATTGCGTTGATTACCTTCATCATCTTGACATTCACCAAGGTCAATCCTGCCTTTGTGGTGTTGGGGGCTGCAGTAGCTGGCTGGCTCATCTATCGCAAATAGCGGTGTATCATGACGAACGCCGTGGCTTGCACTCGCAAGTCACGGCGTTTTTAATGACGATACGACGGTGTTATTCCTCGTCGCGGACCTTAGCGTAGTCGTCGGCCAACTCCTTGAGCATGGCCTCGCGCTGATCGTACAAGCGCTTGAGTGGGCGATTGCCAGTGCTCTCGAGCACGTAGCTGGTCAAGACGGGCAATACGACCGTGCTGTCGACATAACACACAATTGAGTCTGGCAACTGCTCGGGGTCCACTTTGCCCCAGGTCATGGCCTCGCTGGGGGTGGCGCCCGACAACCCGCCGGTATCTGGGCGGGCATCGGTGAACTGCACGAAGTAGTCGTGGCCCTTCTCGGCGATGCCCATAATCTCTTGGAGCTGTGGCTCCGTCTGCAAAATGAAGTTCTTGGGTGAGCCGCCGCCGAGAATAATCACGGCGCTCTTGCCACCGTGCTTCTTGGCGTTGTAGACAATCGAGGTCGTCTCGTTGACGTCGGCCTCAACATCGAAGCGCAATTTATTGCCAGCGAGCGCCATGGCCGCCACATTCATGCCGATGGTTGAGTCGCCTGGGCTCGAGGTGTAGAGCGGTACGCCGGCCTCGTAGGCGGCAGTCAAGACGGAGACGTAGTCGGTGCCGATGGCCTTCTCGCGGGCTTGGGTGTAGCGCCCGAGGCGGTAGTGGAGCTCGGCGGTTGACATCGGCTTCTGGAACTCGGGCTCGGCGATACAGCGGCGCAAAAAGTCATCTGACTCGAGTAGAACCTTTTGGTCGAACAAAATGTCGTAGATGCGAATGATGTTTTGTTCGCGCAAGGCGATATCATCGCTAAACGGGCTCCCGCCGAACAACTCGAAGCCGAGTGAACGGTGCATGTCGTGGTAGAGATTAGCGCCAGTGCTGACAACCCAATCAATTAACCCTGCGCGAATCAGCGGCACGATGGCGGCGGTGCCGAGTCCGGTTGGCGTGAGTGCACCCGACAACGTGACGCCGATGGTCACATCGGGTTGGGCAATCTTGCGGGCAAACAGCTGACACGCCTCGCGTAGGCGCCCGGCGTTATACGAATAAAAGTGATTGTCGACCAAATCCTTGATTGACAACCCCGGGGTAATCGGTTTGGGGGCGAGTTTGACGCCATACGCCATCGTGCACTTCTCCTTGGTGAACAAACAATAATCCTATCGAGGGCATTGTATCACTTTCACTCGTTCATGCATGTTAAATATTGGCGTACTACTCACCACGAATCTCACGCAGGCGGATGGCGGCTTGGTCGAGCACCGCCCGACTTTGTTCGACAAGGGCTGCGCCGCGTTGGTAGAGGGCCAGCGAATCCTCGAGGCTCAAGCTGTTTTGTTCGAGTTGGGCGGCAATCGCCTCGATTTCGCGGAGCATGTTT
>JBKCLM010000016.1:0-41048 GCA_046300655.1 Chloroflexota bacterium
GGTGTCGCTCTGGGCAAGTGATTGCAATCGCGCACTACGACTACACGGAAAGGTGAGTGCAGTGCGGGTAATGTCAAATGGTTCGTGCTCAATGGTGTCGACAGGTGGCTTGATCATCTCTTGACTGCGCATGTAATCAACAACCTTAGGGAAGTGGCCAGTCGACATGTCAGCAGTAGTGCCACTCGCTACGAGTTGATCATATTGCGCCATCACGCGTTCAATGTCCGCTGCTGTTTCGTTGATTAACAGCGTGTTGAGCAAGCGAATTTGATAGTCTTGCGATGGTCCGAGCATTTGACCGCCTGGGATATCTTTGAATGATGCTGAGATGCGACGCAAGCAGCGAATATCGTTACCGGACGATGGGAGTGTGGGCATAATGCGTGATAGGGTTGAGCGATAGGCGCGCAACAAAAAACTCGCTTCGATGCTGTCGCCTTCGGCTTGTTTGACGGCAAGTGCAGCAAGTAATGGTGCGTAGAGTGCACCTTCGTTCATGGCGCGTCCGACTGCATGACGGAGTTGGTCACGGATTTGTGTCAACGAAAGCGGTGTTGACCCGCCCTGAAGTCGCATATATTCAACGAGTTGTTCTGCATTAAGAATGGCGGTTGTGCCGCCTCGCGCTGCAATATATCCCACGATGTAGTTCTCCTGCTATGCGATCAAGCTGATGTGGGTTGTCCGTGGTAGGCCAATACAGTTGCCTTGGTTATCAACCAAAAACACATCAATGCCATGTGGGTAGTTCTGGCGCGTCGCGTTGATATGCGACAAAATGTCGTACTTGGTGTGTACTGCAACTGACGTGCGCTCTTTGATTCCCGGGCCTGTGAGAATCCAATTCGGCTGCTCGTACGAAAGTGTATCCACTGCTATAAATGCCGTAGCGCTTCGTTCTGGAAATGTCAGTGACCCTTGATTGAGATGTTCCAGTAAATGCGCGCTTTGTGCATCATGTAGCAATGCAAATTGTGCGGTCTGTGCTTCGCTCAAGCGACAATTCGTGCGAATCTGTACCCAAGTGGATTCGCTGTGATGGGTATCAACCCACTGACCATCGCGGGCACTAATGTACGTGGTCTCTTGGTCAAGGAGCGTCATACATGCGGCGAGTGCAAATCGATTGGTCTGATCTGGCCAATTACTAAACATCGTAGCTGGTGAGATGCGATTGATTGTGCCTGGCCGTGCGAGACAATCAAGTAGTACTCGGTACGTGATTGTGCTGTATTGTTCAAAAGCACTTGGGGCTCGAAAAGAAGTCGTCATAAAACTCCCTAAAATGTGTCGAATTCGACCTTGGTGCTGGCACTTGCCGCAAACTGACGTTGCTGGCGTACGTGCAGTTCTGTGCCAAGTTGTGAAATGGTGTCGGTGAGTGATGCATGCGCTGGTTCTGGCATGCGGAGCGCAGCGTCAATGATTGCAAGAGCGGTAGCATGTTCCGGATTGTTACCAATAACCATGCCAAAGCCAAAGGTGCCGTTGAGTTCGAGTCGAGTCTCAGTGACAAGCACTTCCCCCGCATTAAATACCGAATTGTTGACACTTTCGCGCATGCGTAGTTGGACCATGGCAACTTTAGGGCCACTTATAATTGTCACGGCAGATTCGGGATATGATTCGAGGATCTGCTCTGCCAGTTCTACCACGACTTCGGTGGGTGACTGGCTCAAAATGTATGATGGTGTGTGCATGTGTTTCTCCATTGCATCATAATTACATGTTGGTATTAATCAATAGCTTCCATATGATTAAGCAATGACAAAAAAAGTGTCAATTATCGTTAATCAACACTTCCTTTGTCAGTTGAGGATAGAGATTTGCTATTTTGATTGTCGAGCGTTGAGATAATCCTTGAGCCGAGTTGCTGATAGTTCGAGCACGATTGCAAAAATCAAGATGGTATAGGTAAATGCACCGAGCTCGCGTAGATCAAGATAGAACCCACTTGCCATGAACATGTCAAATCCGATGCCTCCTGCACCTGCTGCGGCACCCATCGCAATGGCGGTAGAGAAATTTATTTCGAAGCGTAAGAATGTCCATGACAAAATGGCCGTAATCGACGAAGGCAATACTGCCTGAAAGACGATTTGCCACCAGTTTGCACCACTTGCTTTGAGGGCTTCGATGACACCACCCTCAATCTCTTCGAACGATTCTGAGTATGCTTTGATAAGATATCCAGCTGAGTGAAACGTCATGCCAATGACTGCCGCTACGCTACCAAGGCCTGCTGAGATGGCGAAGATAAGTACCCACAGGACTGTTGGAATCGCGCGTACAACAGCTGTAACCCCTTTGACGGCATTCGTTACCCATTTGGGTGCGAGATTCTGGGCGGCAAATAATGCAAAAAATAATGCAATGAGTGCACCGAAGATTGTGGTTAAAAATCCAAGACAAATCGTGATAAGCAGTTGCCAAAGCATATCAGTAATCGTGACATTTTTGAGTCGTGCCTCGAGGAGTAATGAACGAAAACCATCGAGTAAACTCATAAATGCGTCACTCAACACAATATCGCGATTGTTGAAATTGGCAAAACTCACAATCGAAAGTATCGAAAGAGTAACGATTGTCATCTGTAAGATGAAATCTGGCCAGTTGAACATGCGTATCGGAATGCGTTTGGGGGTGTTCATTTATAGTACCGCCCTTCGTACACTATTGGAGAAAAATTCGATAATGAGTACAGTGATAACAATCACAAGAATTACCAAACTTGCTGCACTGTAGTTCATACTTTTGTAGTACAAATCAAATGAGAAGCCGATGCCAGTGCCGGTCAAAATGCCGACCAGCGTCGCACTGCGAATATTCGTTTCGATCATGAACAAAATCCAGCTGACCATCTGTGGGATACATGACGGAATCACCGATTGCGTGATGATGGATGTGTAACTTGCACCGGTAGCGCGTAGTGCTTCGACTGATTCACTACTGACTTCATCGATGGTCTCGATGAGGACACGCACCATGAACCCAAAAGTTACAAAGAATAGAGCAAAGTAGCCAGTAAATGAACTTTGACCAAATGAAAAGAGTAATATCAACGCCCATGCAGAGACATCAATGTTCCGAAAGATAGTCGCAGTACCGCGGGCAAATATACTAAAACCCTGGTTGATGCGCGTTGTATTTGACCCAAGAAGTGCGACGATGAGGGCGAGTGCTGATGCCACCGTTGCTGAAGAGATTGATACAAGGATGGTCTCTTGAAGTTTTTCAAGAATCTTCGGTAATCGCTTCATTGCAGCGTCATTAGGTATGAAGTTTTCTGCCAGCCATGAAAACGCTTTAGGAATCGAGGTGATTCCCTTGACCACATCATACTCGGTGACCATAATTGATCCGTAGCTTATGCCGATAACTAGTGCGAACGCTCCAGCAAAAATCAATCGTTGGCGTGCAAAAAAATCAAGCTTTAGCATATGAATCCTCGAGATCTAGGATTAACTCGCCCGCTTCTGAGCCATAAATCTGATAAATTTGTTCGTTGACAATGGCACGAGGTGACCCATCAAAAATAATCTTGCCGCGATTCACTCCAATCAGTCTGTGTGCATACCGCAAAGCGACGTCAACTTGATGCAAATTAACGATAACCGTAATACCGAGGCGCTGATTAATGTCCTTGAGCGTATCCATGATGATTTTGGCTGCGCTTGGGTCAAGTGAGGCAATTGGCTCATCACATAAAATCATTTGTGGGTTTTGGATTAATGCGCGGGCAATGCCGACACGTTGTTTTTGTCCGCCACTGAGTTGGTCACATCGCTTGTAAATTTGCTCTTCGAGTCCAAGCGTAGTCAGAATATCAATTGCTTGGCGTTTCTCTTCTTCAGTGTAGAGTCCAATCATCCCTGCTAGTGTTGATTTATACCCTAAACGGCCATGGAGCACATTTTCGATTACGGATAAGCGATTGACGAGATTGTAGTGCTGAAAAATCATACCGATTTGGGTGCGATGATGGCGCAAATCAGTCCCGCGCAAATTATTGATTGATACGTCATTGAAGAACATGTCGCCACTACTCATCTCAATCATCCGATTGATGCAGCGGAGGAGCGTGGATTTGCCGGCACCCGAAGGACCGATAATTGCGACAAACTCCCCTTTTTCGATCGAAAAAGACATGTCGTCGAGTGCGAGTGTCTGCTGACCGTATCGTTTGGTGACGTGTTTTGCTATAAGTAATGGCATGGATTAGTCCTCTCAAATGTAAATATGCCAGCGTCACCTGCAGGTGACGCTGGCACGGCAAATTATTCGGCCATCTTACGAATTGGGTCGAAGAATGAATCTGGTACTACCAAGAAGCGCTCTGCTTTGGTTTTGCGGAAGAATGGCTTGAAGCCAGCATCAATCACTTCTTTTGGTGCGAAGATTTCGGTGTTGTTCGCAACTTCGTCTGACGTAAGCAAATCCTGAATTGCCTTGATCTCCTCGGCTGTCATGGTTGCTGAATTTGCGACAAATGGTGCATTGATAACTGGTACTGATGTGATGATGACAAACTCTTTGCCGGGGAACTTATCGAATGGCTCATCGGCTTTGTCGTTTACTTTGTAGACGGCCCCGGCAACATTCTCCTCACCCTCAGCAAGAGTGACGTAGTTGTTGACACAGGCATCGCAGAACGCAGCCACATCAACTTTGCCCGAAATCAAATTGACTGCCGAACCTTGATGTGAACCACCGAACTGAACGTCGCTAAAGAACCCGTCTTGGCTACCTTCGAGGAGATCGTCTGACGTGAGACCCTTCCACGCATCCATCGCACCAAAATACTTAACGATATTTGATGAGGGAACACGGAATCCGGATGCAGAGCTGTTTGACACGAATGAGAATCGCTTGCCTTGAATGTTGTCGATGGCATATGCGCCATCTTTCATGTAGTTAGCCTCTTCACCCTTGTTCACTGCGAGCCAGCTGTAATACACCGCGTCTGCCTCCGTGCCGGAAGCGCCACTTGGAATGACCAATGGAATCACTGCATCGTTCTTGGCTTTGGCTTGCACATATGCCTCTGCGCCAAACCATGCAAGATCTGCATTGTTATTGGCAACTGCCTCTACTGCAATCAAGTAGTCAGTTGTGGTACGGTGCTCAACTTCACGACCAGTAGCTTGCGTAATCAAGGCACCAAACGCATCGCGTGCGGCTTTGAGGTCTGCGCCTGACTCGTTCGGCAACCATGCGATTACGATTGGTTTTTTCGCGGGTTCTGCAGTCGGCTCAGGAACAGGTGTAGGAATCTGTGGGGCTGTTGGTTCAACTGCAGTTGCTGGCTGCTCGTTAGCAGGAACTGCAGTTGGTTCGGCTGCTGGTGCGGTGGCGCCACAGGCTGTCAATAACACTGCAAACAGTAACGCGACTAAATACTTGCGCATCGAAAACTCCTTAGTGTCACAATCTACAGTAACGCTCAATGCGTCACACCATTACTGTAGATTCTGTTTGTAAAGTTTTCGTCAAATTGTTTGAGGTATTATTTTAAATTTCGAGGCGTTTCGGGTTATTGTTGTATGTTAATTTGTCGCATGAATCAACGTATTGCGCAAGGAATCAATATGAAACTCCGATACGCCGATGCGCAGGAGATACTGTTGCGCATTATCATACCGAGTCGTTACTTCGTGCAAAAATTCGTTGATAAATTCAGCACGTGCATCGAGCAATCGTTCATATTGTTCAGCATTGATACGATCTGGACGGTGTAGGCGGAGCTCAGGTAACAATGGTGCAATATGCGTAGCGGTGGCCACATAGTCCTCTATGATGTGATGTTGCGGCGTCCCAGCCAGCGATAGTAACAGCGCAGCGACTACTCCGGTGCGGTCCTTACCGACTTGACAGTGGAACAATGTTGTACCGTTGTGTTCGGCCATTGTGGTAAATACGCGCGCAAAAGCAGGTTGTGAGTTGTGCAATAGAAAGCGATAAAACGCACCAAGCTGAGTCAGATCCTCGGCATTATTTTCGATGACGCCACTGACCATCAACGGTATGTTATGGTATTCAACTTGGGGGTGTGCTGCGAGTGGGTTTGGGGTGCGCAGACATTCGTCGGCATAGCGCAAATCAATAATCGTGCGCACGCCTAATTCTAGGAGTTGTGTTTTGCCGGTTTCGTCAATCGCATGCGGCGAATCGCTACGCAAAAAACGTCGATATACGGTTGTAGCTGAATAAGTGCTTGGTAGTCCACCAAGGTCTCGAATGTTGTAGAGTCCCGCTACAGCTAATACACGATTCATGTTTGTCCTCATGTATAAAATCATCTTTTACGATATCGCATGATTATTATGGTGGTACAAACACATGGTTAAGGTTGGTCGACTGAAATTCTAAATACCCGAGATCTCGTGGTAAGGAGTGCGTGTTGGTGATTTATCACGCTGAAGCCAATAACATCATCTGCACCTTCGGGGATGGCTATCCGCCACAACGGCTCCACACTGCCAATAGTATGGCTCACGCACTCGCGCTGATTACATGCGATAAATTGACCATCATCGGCCACCATCATAATCCGCATGCTGGTGTCAATTGGGATCTGGATGGCCTCTTGGTTGGCGGGTAACCAGACTACGCGCCCGATACCGCCAAATCCCTTGTAAATCATCCAGCCGATACCCTGGGCGGTGACGCCGGTTTGGTCGGGATAGAACATGGTGACTTGGCTTGCGTTCCACCCAAGTTCCTCAATCTCGGTTGGTATCAAGTTTTCGACGATTAACTTTACCAACCGATGGCTTCGTCGTTGGTAGACAAACCCATCTGCACCGCTAATCAATGCCGGATTCTCGAATGTATCTGTAGAAGGTGCAGAAAACATCGGTAGACGCGCGCCGTCGGCAATGTCGAATGCTTCACTGCCAAGGAATATAAGCGTACCGTCTGGTGATATCAGTGCCTGTGGTTCACCAAAAAGTGCAACTTTAGGACTAGCCCATTTCCAGTTACCATTTGCATCAAACGCCTCGATTCGATCTGCAACTGTGATGTATACTTCGTCATTACGATCAATTGTGGCACCGGCAGTGGCGATTGCCCGTGTAGTGACGGTATACGTGTGCAATTGCGTACCTTTGGTGTCATAGTGCGCCACAAAGCCTTGTGGGCCGACAATCACAATTTCATCGGTACTGGTCAAGGTAGGATTACCAACTGGAGTAAATTTGAGAGGATATTCTGTCCATTGTTGATCTTTTGTCGAAAAAATAACGAGTCCAGGCGTAACGCTATACGCCACAAAATCACCCTTTGTCGAGCTTAATGCCTGTGAGATGAGCGGTGCAGGTGGCTGCGGTATTGCAATCAGTTGTGGTTCAATAGGATAATTGATGCCACGTAAACTGCCACTTGCGTCGCCCTTTGCATCGCGCCAAGGTGTACCTGTTTGCCAAATCATCTCACTCGACTGCGCAAAAGTAGTAAACTGCACGTTAGAAGGGCGTAGGGTGTACCAAAAAGGAATGGTGCAGAGTACTACAACAATCACACCAGTGAACAGCCAGCGTGGTGATGTGCTAACTCTCCACTCGATTTCAAAAACAAGCCGCTCCCAGATGCCAAATTGTGCGTACTGTGGTAGATAACTTAAACGCATGCGCACCACATCCCCCAATAGATTAAAGCCAAGCAGGATGAGTGCAATGTATCCACCCACAATAAACATTGGTTGTGGACTGAGCACACGTTCAAAACTAGTTGCCAAGAGTTGCCCGAGTTCAGGGAGATCAGCCGCTCGTGCGCCAATTGGCACTGCATCACCGGCAACAATGATCCAACTTGCGCCACCTACGAAATATCCCAAAAAGCCGAGCATAGCTAGCAGCGCCAAACTATTGCTCATTTCGCGGAGCCACATCATCCCCCAAATTGGTGCAAGATGGCGCCGCATATGCCTGACCAAAATACTCTGAATGCTTGCGCCACTGCTCAAGGCAGACTCATACACGGGGAGCTGACGAAACTCGTTGCTTCGTTGTTGGACTAGCAATGCCACATCACCCCACCCGCTCCAAATCAGTGCTGTCACAAAGAATCCAAGTGTTGGGTTATTACCTGCAAGCACAAGAACCACTAATGCTCCAAATAACTGCGGTAGGTACACACTTCCACGAATTAACAGTTGCGCCGTGTGCGAAACAGTCATTCCTCCAAAGCTACATGCAAGCCCAATCATAGTGCCAATAATCAGTCTGAATGTTGCAACAATCAGCACCGTGAGCATGGTTGGTTGAGTGCCCGCAATTACCCGACTGAGTAGGTCTCGTCCATATTGGTCGGATCCCAAGACGAACCCAGGCGTGCCGATGTCAAAGGGTGGTGCACGATAGCCATCGGTTGTCTTGGTAACGACGTTGCGCTCGCGGGGATCACGCGGAGTCATCTGTGGGCCGAATACGGTCAGGATGGCGACGATAGTGATTATGAGTATGCCGATTGTGCGAGACAGCATGGAGTTCATGGGCGATCTACCTCAGCAGTCGCCCAGACGTGGTGTGGGGTAAGCATAATGCGCACTATTTCGATAAAGGCAAACATGCCGATAATCACGATGCCAAGCGAGGCAAATGAAGGCGCATCGAGATAGATGTCAAGGGCGGGAATGTTTGTCATGCTTGGTGGCACAATTGCGCGGACGACCGCCTCACCGATGCCCCCCCAGCCAAACACGATTTCTACTACCATCAACTCGGCAATCATCTGTCGCACATTTGCTGCGCTTATCAGTCCAATTGTCATTTGTTGCGCTGGCCAGAGGTGATGCCTAATGATGTGGTCGTTACTGAACCCCCGTGCTTGGGTGGCAATCACGTGTGGCTGTTGACCGGCTTGTCCAAATAGTGTGGCTGTGTCATGTGCAATTGACATAAACGGTCGTACTGTTAGCGCAACGACCGGTAACACCAGATGAGCATCCCAGCCAAATCCGTTGATGGGGAGCGGTGGATTGTATGGGGTATACACCATGATAAAGTACATAATTGCCACGCCACTACTCGCCACGAACAACGATTGTAGTGTGTTCCCTGTACCCGCGATGACGACAAACCAACGCGGGAGTTGAGTATTGAGACCTCGACTGACGTACCGTCCGAGCCACACGCCGCACGCAATTGCGATACTAGCGGCAATCGTCAATAACCCAATCGAACGGATGGCTCGATCGGTTATGCCATCCCATATTCCAATCGATAGTCCAGGGTACAAATAGGAGTTATTGAGAATTTGAGGTACCGTATCGAGATAATTAGTCCATGCCACTGCTGGTGTTATCACCATATATTGATTGGGTGACGCAATATTTCCTGCAGCCACACTCAATCCATACAACAACATGTGTGCAAACGGTATGCTCAACACGAAAACGATGAAAACACCGAAAATGCGTTTGAGCATGGCAGTGACCTCAGCTGTTATGCGACTAACTGTGGCGTCGCAAGACTCCGTGCATGTTCGCCGATGAAGTACACCAAGGGATGTGTGGCGATGTAATGGACGTGAACGGCCGTGCCAACGTCGTATTTTTCGTCGTGACGAAGTTTGCAACTCACCATTTGTCCTGACCGTAATTGGAGCCGATAGTGGTACATAGGTCCTTCGTAGTGGCGTTCGGCAATTACGGCGTTCGCTAAATCAGTATCAGGTTCGAATGTGACGTCATCGTGGCGTACCAGAATACATGTTTGTTCGTAACAAGTTACATGGTCGTCATGCAGTACAAGCGGCCCAAGTTCGCTATTAAGTTGCTGACCATTTCGTTGGACAGTTACAAAATCTGCTTGGCCCATAAACGCTGCGGCGAAGCGAGTGCACGGATTAGCGAACAGCTCTTCGGGCGTGCCGATTTGATGGAGCACCCCTTCATGGAGTAGGGCAATCCGGTCCGCAATGGCCAGCGCCTCGGCTTGGTCGTGGGTCACGATAATTGCTGATGTCTGTGCGTTGCGCAAAATCGTCCGCAATTCGCTGCGCACATGGTCTCGTAAGGCGGTGTCGAGATTACTAAAGGGCTCGTCCAGTAAAATCACTGGCGGTTGAGGGGCAAGTGCTCGGGCGATTGCGACGCGCTGTTGCTGACCGCCTGAGAGTTGATGGGGCAATCGCTCCCCGAGCCCGTTCAGACCAACCAGGCGTAACGCCTCGTTGATCCGCTCGGGTTGCTCTTGCTTTGGGAATGCGTGTAAGGCAAAGCGAATATTATCGTTTACGGTCATATGAGGAAACAGGGCGTAATCTTGGAATACCATGCCGACTCGTCGAGCCTCGGGGGGTAATGCCCGTCCGCGCCCAGCAGCTGATACACCACGAATCATAATCTCGCCACGGTCAGGTAACTCAAGGCCAGCAATCAGGCGGAGCGTTGTTGTTTTGCCAGATCCACTTGGACCGAGCAGAACCAAAATCTCACCTGGGTGTAATTCAAGGCTCAAATTATTCACAATCGGGTGACGCGCCGTGCTTGGATGACGTGTCACATGATTCAATGTAATCACAGGTTCCATGGTTACTCCTCCGGCGGTGGGGTGTAGGTTGGGCGCTGATACTGATTGCGTAGTACCAATGCCAATGGCAAGAGTGCACCCACGAGTAATATCAGTGCAGGAACCGCAGCTGCGGTGTACAAACCGTCACTCGCTGGCATCCAAATACGCACCGCTAGTGTATCAAATCCTGCAGGGCGTAACAACAATGTCGCAGGTAACTCTTTGAGCATCGATAAGAAGAGTAGTGCCCAACTTGCCTGGAGTCCAGGCGCTGCCAATGGTAACACAATTTGACGTATCACATTGTTTGCTGTTTGGCCAAGACTCCGCCCTGCTTCTTCGAGCGAAGGGGCAATTTGTTCGAATGCGGCATCGAGACTTTGCACTGCTTGAGGCAAAAATCGGATGATATATGCTAACACGAGCGGGATCAAGCCGCCTGCCAACCATGGTGCACCTTGATTTATTACCAGCACAATGCTTAACGCGACGACTACTCCGGGCAGTGCATAGCCAGCTTGGCTGATGCGTGCCAGTATGGTGCCAATGATGCCACCCCTTCGCAAAAGTAGAGCCGGAGTAATTGCAAGCACAGTGGTCAGGGTTGCTACACCCGCCACAAACGCAATGTTACCGATGCCAATTTGGAGAAGTCGATTGAGTGGCACACGACTAGCAATTTCACTTGCCGAGACAACATTTGTACTCCAATATACTAATGTCGCAATCGGGCCAATTAACGCAGCGCTACTAATGCCGAGCAGGCCGAGCAAGGCCGGGATGTGCCAGCGGCCCAGTGAGCGTGGGAGTTGTGGTCGCCAAGAACGATTGATTTGGGCGCCCCCGCGGCCTGCGAGTCGCTCTTCGAGAATAATCAGTCCAAGTGTTGCAATGATTAATGGTAAACTCAACATCGCCGCACCAGCACGATCAATTTGGCCAGTAAATCTGCCATAAATTGCTGTGCTAAACGTCGGCAATCGTAATAAAGCGGGTACGCCAAAATCGGCTAATGCATAAAGCATGACCAATAACATCCCGCCACCTGCTGCAGGAGCAATGAGCGGCAACGTAACATGTCGCAGACGATATTGCCACGATGCACCGCTAATTTGTGCGATTTCGCTCAGATGATTGCTACCTTGGCGTAACACGGCGGCCACTGGTAAATATACATACGGCGATAAGCATAGTGCAATAACGAGTGTACTCCCGGTTAGTCCAAAAATGCTACTAAATGAGAGTTGACCGAATTCGACTAGACCACGTTCAGCCAACCACCGCTCAAAAATACCGCGCGGCCGGAGTAACGCGATCGTTGTGATGCTCAAGACATACGGCGGAATTGCAAGCGGTAGCGCAACGATGATGCGCCAAAACCGCCGCCCAAAGATATTTGTGCGTTCAATCAGAAGTGCTTGTGTGACACCAATTATTCCTGCCACAACTGCTGAACAAATTGCGAGGAGTAGGGTGTTGAAAATCAGGCGACTCAGAAGCGGCCAGGGCGGTAATGGAGTGTTGCCAATCGCGCCAACTGCACGAAGAATCGTGTAGAGTGCTGGGATCAACGCCACCATCGCTACAATGATTGCAACAATCCATATGAGGCGAGGTGGTTTGCGCGTGTTACCGGTGATGAGTTGCCAGTCAGCCATGTGTTATGGAATCCCTACGCCCTGCATCAGCTCGATTGCTGCAGGGACATCTGATGCGACAGACTGCATGTTGACCTTGGCCTGTCGGAATTGGTCCGGTGAAAGAATGCCAGATGCAACGTTGATATTAGGAATGATTGGATACTCGTAATTGGTGTCCGCATAAATCTGTTGCGCAGTCGTACTAAACAAGAATTCAGCAAACAATCGGGCTGCTGTTGGGTTTGGTGCATTTAATACCTGTCCAACAGCCGTGGTGTTCACAATTACGCCCATCTCGCCTACGCCTTGATCTGGGTATACGGCGGCTACGTTGTTGTCAGTTGATTCGCGCTTTTGTAGCTCAAAGTTGTAGTGGTTCAGCACGCCGATAGCGAACTCACCAGCCCCAACTGCCTTGCGCAAATCTGATGCTCCACCAAAAAACGTCGTGTCGTTCGCCACCAAATCACGGAGCCATTGCTCGGTGCGCTCTCGACCAACGAGTTCCATCATTGCTGCTACTTGTGCTTGAAATGGCCCGTTTGTAGAGTTGGCGAAAACCACTTTGCCGCGCCACTTCGAGTCAGTTAAATCAAACATCGATTGCGGTACTTCGTCAGCTGACACTAACGCAGTATTGTACATAATGACGCGTGCTCGAGCGGTGACTGATGTCCAGGTGCCATCTGCAGCCTTGTATTCAGCTGACACCTGCTCACTTCCTTTAACTGGTAACGGTGCGAGTACGCCTTCTTTACTCAAATTTATGTGCGTCAACATGTCCGTGCTAATAAAAATATCTGCCTGAGGGTTGGCTCGCTCCTCGATAATCGTTGCGGCAAGTTCGCTATTCTTGCCAGATTTGAGCTGAATGGTGATATCGGGATATATATCATTGAATGCCATGATAATCGGTTGCATGAAGCTTTCTGTGCGCCCGCTATAGATGACTAAATTGCTTTTTATAAGCGGTGCTTCGGCCATGGAATTGCTAGCAATGGATCCGCTACATCCACTTAACAACGCTCCCACGAGTGTGACTATCATCACATGTGTACATACCCGACCTAATCGTATTGTTGACATCTTCTTGCCTTTGATCCGTCAACGATGACGTACTCTCTTTATCATACAGTAAAACCACCCTGTCACCGTTGTGCAACAGGGTGGTTTTATGCGGATTACTTATGGTATACCGGCGCTTTGCATCATTTCGATTGCCGCAGGTACATCGTTGGAAATTACCTGCATATCAATGGTTTTAATGCGGAATGTGCTCGGATCTGTTACACCATCAGCTACTTTGATGCCTGCTAAGACTGGGTACTCGTAGTTGAGTTGTGCAAATAACGTCTGCGTCTCGGTGGTGAACAAGAACTCTGCGAACAGCTTAGCATTGTCCGGGTTCTTACTGCCCTCAATTTGGCCAATTGCTGTGGTGTTCATCATGACGCCTAGTTGACCTTCACCTTGGTCAGGATATACCACCCCAACCTGGTTGTCAGTGGCTTCGCGCTTCTGCAACTCGTAGTAGTAGTGGTTCACTAACCCGATTGCAAACTCACCGGCGCCAACCGCTTTGCGGATGTCTGTGTGCCCGCCGAAGAACGTTACTTCGTTGGCGACCAGGCCGTCAAGCCATGCTTGGGTCTTTTCGTCGCCGATTTCTTTTTTGAGGGCAGCTACATGCGCTTGCATGGCGCCACTCGTAGTGTTGGTAGCGGCAATTTTGCCCTTCCATTTTGGATCAGTCAAATCAAAGATCGACTTTGGTGCTTCCTCGGGTGTGACTAATGTTGTGTTATACATGATGACACGAGCCCGTGAGGTGATTGATGTCCAAGTGCCATCTGCTGCTTTGAGCTCAGGTGCGATACCTTCAGTCCCTGCAATCGGTGCTGCCCGCAATACACCTTCTTTGCTCAGGTTGATGTGTGTCAGCATGTCTGTACTGATAAAGACATCAGCCTGTGGATTTGCCTTCTCTTCGAGAATTGCTGCGGCCAATTCGTTGTTCTTGCCAGATTTAAGCTCGACAGTAATCGCTGGGTACTTGGCTTTGAATGCATCGATGATTGGGGTAATCAACGCCTCGCTTCGACCGCTATAAATAACAAGTGAACCAGTTGGTGTCGTGGTGGTAGTCTCTTCATTTGCTGGCGCTGTAGTTGGTTCGGATGGTGCGGTGGTTGATTCTGTAGCTGGCGCACTGCCACAACTCGCCAGTATGACGATAAATCCAATTAAAAGTGCTACTTTGGCAACCCACTTACTTCCCTTGAACGTCATTCCGTTCCCTCCTCATCACATGTCTGGCGTGTCCTTTGTTATGACGATGCAAAGTATACAGTGCTTTTTTTATTTTTGCAAGTAAAAGGTTATAAAAATGTTTTTAATGTTGAAACACACATTTGCTGAGATGCCATACATGGTGTTATTGCGCTTCCTCATGAAAGAAAATGCCACAACCTACATGTGTATATCGGTGTGGCGTTGCGGTACAAATGATGGTGCGATTGTGTCGTTAATCAATCCATCCGGCAAGGTGATGCGGTTTGCCATCGATAATCGTGCGTGCAATTGCTTTGGCGCAAATGGTGCCGACAATATTGCCTGTCCCACTGTAGGCGCCGCAGGCCCAGATACCTGGTTGTACTTGGCCGACAAATGGACGGACGTCGTCGTGGCGGTAGGCTACATTTGCGCCCCAACGATGGGTGATTGGTGCGGTGGTGCCGACCACAGTACGTAAGCGTTCTTCGATGGCGGACTGAATTGCCGTCGTAGGGCGCGGATCATGCCCCCACTCCTGGTCTGCAAACAAATCGCGGGCACCGCCGATTGCGATTCGACCATCTGGGCGTTGTTGCCAGTAGTCGTAACCGTAGCGGTAGTAGACAGGCCGAGTGAGTTGCACATCGTGGGCAGGCGCGGTGGCAGCCATTTGCAGGCGTGTGGTCTGTACATGTGGTGCAAGTTGCGGGAACATGCGTTCCAAGTGGCCATCGACGGCCACAATCAGATGTCGACAGTGAATCGTGTTGGTCGCTGTGTGAACGGTGTTGTGCGTGATAGCTGTGACAGGCGAGCGTTCAAACAATTGGGCGCCGGCATGGATAGCCTGAATGGCCATGCGACGCACGCGTTGGAGTGGTTGGAATGTGCCATCATGCGGGAACAGAATCCCACGGCCTTCAGGGCCTTCATAGTGTTCAACCGGCAGGCCGTCTTTTTGCATCACAGCATATTGGCTTAAGCAATCTGCATACTCTTCGTCGTCGGCTGCAATGCGAAGTGAGCCACTTAAGCGCAGACCTGGTTCAACATGCGCAAGTTCATCAATTGCATGGAGTGTTTGTTCGTAGAGTGTAGTTGCGCGATGGTTGCCCAATTGTGCGACGGCATCGTGATGGAACGCCGCGAGTCCTGCGAGAATAAATCCACCGTTGCTTCCTGCTGCACCGCCGCCGATCATGCCTGCATCAATACCAATTACGCCATAACCGTGTTGCACAAGCTCGGTAACTGCACTGAGCCCAGAGCCACCAAGCCCAACCACACAGACGTCAGTCGTATAGTCATGATGGACTGCTTCGAATGCGCGCCACGGTTGATCATTCCACATGACATCATTGAGATATGTAGGCATGGGGGACTCCCTCTTGAACGTGTATGTAGCTCAATGTAGCATATTTTGTTTCACGAGCGGGAGTGATAGGTGAGGTACTCTCGTCGTAAATCTTCTGTACATCTCATGTATAATTTGTCTAACCAATTACACGAGGGATTGATATGTTGTCGAATGCGCAGCCCGTCATCTTGACCGACAGTCAAATTGTTGCGGTCACACAACACTATTATGGATTCACCCCGCACATAGTGCGTTTGCCAGGTGAGTATGATTGTAATGCACGATTAGTTCATCCTGATGGCACGCTATATGTCCTCAAAATAATGCACCCTGATCGCACCAGTGATTTTGTGGAGATGCAAATTGCCGCGTTGATGCATATTGCGACGAATGCGGCACATATCCCGACTCAACGTGTTATGCCACAACAAAACGGTCAGCTTTGGGCGCTAGCTACAGTCGTTGATCGCCCCCAAATTGTCTGGATGCTCAGCTACATCGACGGAACACTCTTTGCTGATGCCAATCCTGTAGATGACGCGTTAGTAGGTCAGTTGGCGCAACTGGTTGGCCAACTTGATGCGACGCTCGCTTCATTTGCGCATCCTGCTGCCAATCGTGAACTTGAATGGGATGTGATGCGGGCGGCGTGGATTGCCGATTATGATCATGCATTTGCCAGTGATTCTGAGCGTCAAATTGTGCATGCCATGCGCGAGCGCTTCATGCAGAGTGTCGCCATCTACGGTAGCGATTTGCGCTATAGCGTCATTCATGGCGATGTAAATGACTACAACGTGGTAGTCGGTGCTCCCGGTTATAACAAGCGCCAAGTAACAGGTGTGCTTGATCTTGGTGACATGATGCGTACGGCGACGGTGAGTGAGCTTGCGATTGCCGCCGCGTACGCCATGATGCGTCATCCGCAACCTGTCGATGCGTTGATGCACATGGTTGAGCGATATCACGCCGAGCATCAGCTCAACGAGGCTGAAATGGCTGTGTTGTTTGATTTGGTCTGTATGCGTCTGTGTATAAGTGTGACCGTTTCTGCGATCCGCAAGCGCGAGCGCCCAGATGACGCCTACATGGTCGTGAGCGAGGCTCCGGCATGGAATTTACTTCGCATCCTAGCTGAGCAACATCCGCGTATGATGCACTACCGCATCCGGAATGCCTGCGGCCTACAACCAGTGCCACAGCATGACCGCATCGTGGCATGGATTCAACGGCAGTCGGTTGCACCGATTTTGGGGCGCGAGCTCGCTCCCTACGAGACCGTTGCCCTTGATTTGAGTGTAGGCAGCACGCTTCTTGGCGCAGATCCACGTAACTCATCTATGCCACGATTTGCCCGCATCATCGAGGAGTTCATGGATGGTCGATTTGGTGTTGGGGGTTACCTTGAGCCACGCATGATCTACACAACCGATCGCTACGAGTCCGCCGAGGCGTTTACTGCTGAGCGTCGCACACTCCATTTGGCTGTCGATTTTTGGGGACCAGCTGGGACGCCAGTTCATGCGGTGTTACCAGGTACTGTCTACATGCTCGAATATTTGCCAGCCGACCTTGATTACGGATATTTGACCGTGCTTGAGCACATGACCGATGAAGGTGATCGCTTCTACACGATTTATGGCCACTTGAGTGATGAGTCGATGCGCACACTTGTCAAAGGTCAACTGGTCGAGGTCGGGCAGCGGATTGGTAGCTTTGGCGTGCCAGATGTCAATGGCAAATGGCCGACCCATGTCCACTTCCAGATTGTGTTGGATTTCATCGACAAGGGGCGTGACTTCCCTGGGGTTGGATACGCCTCGCAACAGGCGGTATGGGCGTCGCTCTCACCAAACCCAAATATTGTGTTGCGCATGGATGCGAGTCGATTCCCAGCCCCGCAAAAACCACTCGCCCAGACGCTAGCCGAGCGCCGCGAGCGAATTGGCCGTAATCTGAGTATTTCGTATCGACGCCCGCTCAAAATCGTCCGAGGCTGGCGCCAGTATTTGTACGATAGCACGGGCCGAAAGTACATTGATGCCTACAACAACGTGGCCCACGTTGGTCATTGTCACCCGCGTGTAGTGCAGGCCGCCACGGCGCAATATGGGTTGTTGAGCACCAACACCCGCTACCTCAATGATCAGCTTCAGGAGTACGCTCGCAGGATGAGTGAGACACTACCAGACGGACTTGAGGTGTGCTACTTTGTGAACTCAGCCAGCGAGGCAAATGAGCTTGCAATTCGTCTGATGAAGGCGTACACCGGCAGGCAGGATATGATTGTGCTTGATGCTGCCTACCATGGCCACACTAATACTTTGATTGACATAAGTCCATATAAGCATGACGGCCCTGGTGGCACAGGTGCGCCGGAGTGGGTACACACGGCACTCATCCCCGATGATTATCGTGGCCCGTACAAGCGCGGTGATGCACTTGCGGGCAAAAAGTACGCCGACCAGGTGCAATCGGTAATTCAGAAGATTCAATCCAAAGGACGTGCACTCGGTGGCTACATCGCCGAGACGTTACCCAGTGTAGGTGGTCAGATTGTCTTGCCGGATGGGTATCTTGCTGAGACCTACAAGTATGTGCGGGCGGCAGGGGGTGTCTGTATCGCAGACGAGGTACAAGTCGGGTTTGGTCGCATTGGTACACATTTTTGGGCGTTTGAGGCACACGGTGTCGTGCCTGACATCGTGGTAATGGGGAAGCCTATCGGGAATGGTCAGCCACTTGGAGCGGTGGTGACAACTCGCGCAATTGCCGATGCGTTCAATAATGGTATGGAGTACTTTGCTACATTTGGTGGCAACAATGTGTCAGTTGCAGCCGGTCTTGCAGTGCTTGATATCCTACGTGACGAGCCATTACAACAGAATGCGTTGGTTATTGGTGAACGTATGCTTGCTGGGTTGCGTGCCATTGCACCAAAGCACGCCATGATTGGTGACGTGCGAGGGGCAGGATTATTCTTAGGTGTTGAGTTGGTACGTGACCGTGACACACTTGAGCCTGCCGAGGACGAGGCGTCGTATGTGTCAAATCGGCTCCGCGATTTCGGGATTTTGGCAGGGACTGACGGGCCGTTCCACAATGTGGTGAAAATCCGTCCGCCGATGCCGTTTGATGCAGACAATGCTGATTATGTGCTCGAGTGTTTTGACCGTATCATGCACGAAGATTTTGTGCTTCGGTAGGTTGGTATACTATAGCTAGTGTTTACGATGGAGGTCTGCAATGATTGCCACACAAGTCTTTGGGCGTACCGGCCACATGAGCACCAAAACGATTTTTGGTGCGGCTGCGTTGAGTAATGTCGATCAATACGCTGCCGACAAAACGCTCGAATTGTTAATTCAGCACGGTATCAACCACATCGACACGGCTGCCAGTTATGGTGCATCCGAGGACCGCATGAAGTCGTGGTTTTCGGGCGGGCGTCGCGATCGCTTCTTTTTGGCCACGAAGACCGGTGAGCGCACGTATGCTGCAGCCCGCGACCAAATTCGCATGTCACTTCAGCGCATGGGTGTCGACCATATCGATTTGATTCAACTGCACAATTTGGTCGACCAAGCAGAGTGGGATGTTGCGATGGGGCCAGATGGTGCTCTCAAAGCAGCCATCGAGGCACAAAAGGCTGGACTAGTTACGTATATCGGTGTTACTGGGCACGGTTTGCCAGTCGCAAAGCGCCATTTTGAGTCTCTCGAGCGCTATGATTTTGATAGTGTGTTGTTGCCTTATAGCTATATGTTGATGCAAAATCAACAGTATTCGACCGACTTTGAGCGCCTGCTCCAGCGCTGTCGTGAACGCAATGTTGCCGTGCAAACCATCAAAGCCATTGTGCGCCGTCCATGGGCTGAGGGTGTTGATCGTCATAGCGCAACTTGGTATGAGCCGTTACTTGAGCAAGATCAGATTGATACTGCGGCGCACTGGGTATTGGCTCGCAAGGGGCTGTTCCTCAATACGGTCGGTGATGTGACAATTCTGCCGAAGGTATTTGATGCGGCTGAGCGTTTTGTACATGCGCCATCAGACTTAGCAATGCAGCAGTTGCTCAAGCTTCAAGAGATGGCCCCGCTTTTCACAGAATAAGATTCGCATATTTGCGCACAACGAGGTGACATATGGTACCGGTGCACGGTGAGTTGGCAACCCAGTTTGCTATGGATGGATATACAGTGGCGCGTGGCTTGTTTACTAAAGCAGAGGTGGCACAGTACGTTGACCACTATATGCAAATGAATGCTGACCAGGTCAAAGGTGATACAAGCGGTATCAAAGATTCCAATGACCCGCTCCGCAAGTATCCGCGCATCATGCAAATGCATAAGTGGGATGAGGTGACACTCAACTACCTGTTGCATGATCGTGTGCGCGAGGTGTTAACTGCTGTTTTAGGCAGCGAACCATATGCCGTGCAGACGATGATATACTTCAAACCACCAACTGCTCGAGGTCAAGCGCTCCATCAGGATCAGTATTATCTGCGCGTTGAGCCAGGTACCTGTTGCGCTGCGTGGCTCGCACTCGATGATTGTGATGAGGAGAACGGTTGTTTACAGATTGTACCCGGGAGTCACGATTTGCCTGTGTTGTGTACAATCGCTGCTGATACGACGCAAAGCTTCACCGATGTAACGGTACCGGTTCCTGAAGGGATGTCTGTTATGCCTGTCACCATGAAAGCCGGTGATGTGCTATTCTTCAATGGACAGCTGATTCATGGTAGTCTGCCGAATGTCAGCACTGACCGTTTTCGTCGTTCACTCATCGCCCACTATGTAGTCGGTGAGGCTGAGAAGGTTTATAAGTGGTACCATCCTGCTCTTCGGTTTGATGGTACGATTATAACGCTCGGCGAAAGCCAAGACGGCAGTGAATGTGGTGTCTGGGTTGAACGAGATGGATCTCGTACTATCGAGATGATTGGTAAGACCAAAGCGGTTGGTGTCGCACAATAACAAACCGGGTTCTGCGCTTTGCGGCTACCGGTTATCCGGTGGCCGCTTTTGTGTATACAACGAGGAGTGTCCGTGTTCTACAGTCGATTGCATGAACAACTTGCAAGTGGCAAAACCGTCGTAACAGGGGAAATAGCTCCCCCGCGCGGTGCGTCAGCATCATCGCTACTCCGTGTTGCATCCAATGTTGCACCTGCCGTTGATGCACTGAACTTGACAGATAATCAACGTGGTCTTGGCCGTATGTCTGCCATGACAGCTGCGATATTTTTGCGCCAACAGGGCTACGAAGTCATTGCGCAAATGACCTGTCAACATCGAAATCGCATCGCTCTCCAAGCTGATGCACTCGGTGGAGCTGCGTGCGGTGTTACTAATATTTTGGCCATGACCGGTGATCACCCCAAAATTGGCGATCACCCTGAGACCAAAAATGTTCTCGACCTTAATTCGTTTCAACTCATCAAGACGTTGCGTACCATGCGCGATCAAGCCACATTGCAATCAGGTACCGCTCTCAGTGAGGCGCCAAAGTATTTTATAGGGTCGGTCGCAAATCCCAATATTGAAAAGGCCACGCGCCTTGAACGCAAAATCCAATTTGGTGCGGAGTTTGTGCAAACACAAATCATCTTTGATGTTGAGCGCTTTGCTGAGTGGATGCACGAAGTGCGTGCGCTTGGACTTCATCAGCAGGCGTATATCATGGCCGGAATCATGATTATCAAGTCAGCACAGTCAGCGAAGTTTTTGCGTGACCATCTCCCCGGCTCGCGCGTGCCTGAATCAATTGTTGATCGTATGCAGGCTGCCACAGACCCCGAAGCTGAGGGGATTGCTGTTGCATCTGAGTTAAGCCAAAAGTTGCTCTCGATTGAGGGTGTACATGGTGTTCATTTGATGTCAGTTGGTTGGACGAAGGCTATCCCAATGGTTGTCGAGCGCGCCGGTTTAGCGAATCGTTAATTTCGTTGACGTTGGAGATTTGTTTTAGATCCTTCAGCGTCAACGTTTTTATTTGCAGTAGAATACAGTAAATCATCAAATTGCTGTAAAAATACGCATTCCTCTGTTGAGGTGAACTATGCAAGTCATGAAGTTTGGCGCCATAGCATTTGCAGATGCTGATCGCACACGCGAGACAGTCCGGATTATCCGTGATGTCCATCGTGACAAAAAGTCAATCGTCGTGGTGTGTAGTGCCCTGCCTGGGATAACTGATGCGCTGTTGCGCGCTGCACGCGCCGCTGCACATGGCGGCGAACAATATACCGATGTCGTGCGTCGCGAGCTGTGGAATCGCCATCGATCCATCGCCGAAAAGTTAGTCACTGATGAGTGGGAGCGCGAAATGCTCTTCCAACGCCTTTCTGAGTTGCTAAAGCACCTTGACCGAATGACCCGTGCCATGGCTACACTCGGTGAGTACTCTGCCCGTGGTATCGATGCGATTGCCAGCCTCGGTGAACGTTTTGCGGCCCATGTCATTGCTGTGGTGTTGCGTCAACATGGCGTCGCTGCCCAAATGGTTGATGCCACCGAGTTGATTGTTACCGATGACCGATTCGGTTCGGCACGTCCCTATTACGAAGATTCGACTGTTCGTATCAAAGAACGCCTAATTCCTATGCTTCAGGCAGGCATCATTCCGGTTATTACTGGTTATACGGGCGCTACTAGGGCGGGGGTCGTTACGACGCTCGGACGTGGCGGTGGTGACTATACCGCATCACTGATTGGTGCGGCGATTAGTGCCGAGGAAGTCTGTTTGTGGACTGATGTTGACGGCGTGTTGACTGCTGACCCCAAAATCGTCCCGCAAGCATTGCCGTTGCCCGAGTTGTCATACGCTGAAGCTGCAGAGATGGCTACACTCAGCGGTTCCGAAATCTTGCATCTTCGTACACTTATGCCACTCGCTGCTAACGGCATACCATTACGCATTGCAAACGTGCTCTCACCATCACTACCAGGCACCGTTGTGCTTGCAAATCCACGTCCATCCCACCAGAATGGTGCCATTATTTCAACACGCGGCCTTTCACTTGTGGCTGCATCCGCCTCTTCATTGCCAGCTGTTCAAGATGCTTGGACGCCCGAACACGCCGCCTCGGTGATTACCAAACTCTCCCACGCTGGTATCGAGACACTGCTCGCCCATCAAAGTGAACTTGATCGAACCTTGATGGTACTTGTGCGCCAACCTGATACTAGCTACACCGAGGAGATCTTTGCTGGTGCATTTAGTGACGGTTATCAGCAGAGCATCATGCAATCGGTAGCACTCATTTCAGTCATTAGCGCACCACATGGAGGTTCGTTGACTCCACGTGCGGTGTTGGCACTTGGGAATGCCCAAATCCATATAATTGCTACATCGCGCGCCGTGTTCGGCAATTACGTGTCGTTTGTCCTGCCTGATGACGAAGTTGAAAGCGCCGTGCGCGTGTTGCATCATGGACTCGGTTTTTCTGGGCACGCTCGCGACTCTCTGTCCGGAGAAACAAGCCCTCTAACGTAGGAGTGTCTGCTTGAGTTGATGCAATAGCATGCGCGTCGGTGGCGTGAGTGTGCGATCACTCCGTGTCACCAGTGCCATACTACGGCTCAAGTTTGGTTTTACGATCGGGGTAGCCACAATATCATCTATCCCTTGAATAGTGAGTTTGGGTACGATGGCGATGCCAAGTCCGGCTGCGGCAAGACGTAAAAGCAGTGCGACGTCGCCGCCATCGAGGATGATCTTTGGGATAAATCCTGCCTCTCGACAGGCCTTTATAATCACTTCGTGCATTTCATATCCGCTTGGGTACAACAAAAACGACTCGTCACTTAATTCATTGATGCTTATCTCGCTCCGCCCTGCAAATCGATGACCAATGTGATATACCGCGACGAGTGGCTCGACGAACAATGGCACGATGTCGTGACCGCGTGATGGAATTGGTAGCGTTACTACAGCAATGTCGATTTCGCCCATGTCTAGTTGGTACAATAATTGCGCTGTGCCTGCCTGTTGGATGCGCAACTCAATTGCAGGATAGGCGCGATGAAATCTGGCCAATGCATTCGGGAGAAGGTGTAATCCGACACTCGGCGGTGTGCCAATACTCACGCGCCCCGCTGTCAAACCTAATCGTTCACGCATTGTCGATTCGGCTGCTGCTACCTCTGCTAAAATGCTCTGCGCATGAATCAATAATGCCTCACCCGCTTCGGTTAATCGGACATTGCGTCCAACTTTTTCAATGAGTGCTACACCGCCACATTCGCGTTCAAGTTCGCGAATCTGTCGGCTCACCGCAGGCTGTGCCATGTGTAGTTCGCGCGCTGCCCGACTGACATGCGCATGACGCGCCACACTCACAAATGTTCGTAACTGGTCGATATCCATCTGCGTGTCTCCCTCATTCTTTCTCCTAAAACTATAACAAATTTGTTATGAATAATGCAAAAAATGCTATTTGTGCGATATAGAACAATCGTGTACTATTGTGATGGAAGGAACAAGCGATCCGAAAGAGGCTCCATATGACAAACATGTTGCACGTACTACATCGGGTCGATCGCACACTGACGTGCTGGATGCAACGCAATGCAACGTTGTTATTGCGTTGGTCGATGGGAATCGTCTTTATTTGGTTTGGTGCCCTCAAGCTCATTCCCGGACTGAGTCCTGCTGATGGTCTTATTCGTGAGACGATGGCGTTTTTGCCGCTTGATTACTTCATTCCATTTTTGGCGCTGTGGGAAATCATTATCGGCGTCGGCTTTATTGTCGGATATGGAATGCGCGTGACTATTTTGTTGCTGTTTTTGCAGATGGCTGGCACGTTGTCACCGCTCATATTGGCGCCACATTTGGTTTGGTTGCAATTCCCATTTGTGCTGACTCTTGAGGGGCAGTACATCATCAAGAATGTCGTCCTCATTAGTGCGGCAGTAGCTGTCGGTGCAAAGATTCGCGCTGATCAAAAGTTTGATGTCTGGCAATCGCCTGATGCTTAAGCAACAGGGCTGAGCATTGACGCTCAGCCCTGTTTTTATTCTTTACGAAAAATCAGAATAAATTGGTGTGTTTGATTTGACACAAATGTATGGGGATACCCGAAAGGGAAGCGATTAATATTCGCATCATGCCAAATTCGATAGCCACGAAAACGCAACCCCTCTACGACCTTCAGTGCCTCAACAACATCTGCATGCAACATATTGTGATGATCGGCGGTCGGCTGTAAATCCTTGATAAACATAATCACATGTCCATGATGGCGCAAGTGAGGGAGCGCATGCCGCATTGCCGTTACTAATCGCGCAAAGAACTCCTCTCGTTCCATATTGCCGAGATCTGCCGAGTGATTGCTGAATGGAGTGGCGTCACTCGTACCGCGCTTCGCTCGATGACCGGTGCGTTTGCGTGCAAGCATGCTGCCATAAGGTGGGTCAGCGATGATTAGGTCAAATGGATGAGTGGATATCTGATCATAGGTGTCCGCCTGGCAAACGTCTCCAATCACATAGCGTTGAGTGGGGAGTTCCAAGTAGGTACTAGCCTGCTCATAAAGCTGTTGATACTCCGGATTGAGTTCAATACCAACCCCGTTGCGCTGTTCAAGGCTACAGGCGAGTAAACTCCCACCAGCACCACTAAATAAATCGAGCACATGTCCGTGTTTTTTGGTGAAAAATTGGAGTAACTCGGCAATTAGCTGTGGCGGTTTGGGTGATGGGTGTGCTCTGCGGATGTGATGTGCCATGCTGTTGGCACCACGTGTAGGGTAGCGAGTGAATAAGACAGACCCGAGTGCATATGTCCATTCTTTGCTACTCAAGTCGTTTAATTTGTTGCGTGGGTCGTATAATGGTTGTAGAGAAGTGTCAAGTTCGTTAGGCATATACGTTGCACGTCGTCCATATTTATAAAGATTATGCCCCAGTTCTCGGTGGCATCGAAGGGCATATACGTACGCTCGCAGTTGGTTTGGCCCGCCGAGGCGTCAAGATTACGGTAGTTGTCTGTCAACCGCGTGGTGAGTCTCTGCCAAGTGAAGAGGTGCTTCAAGACGTACGTGTGGTGCGCTTGCCTCGCGACATTGACATTGCGTCGGCTGCGTTCTCATGGCGGCACGCTTCTATTGTACGACAGTTACAACCCGACATGATTCATCTCCAAATGCCGTGGCCCCCTGGTGACGTGATTAGTGCGCTGTTGCCTGATACTCCGCTTGTTGTGTCATATCAAAGCGATGTTGTACGTCAAAAACATGCTATGCGTATCTATGCACCGTTGCTCCGTCATACGTTACAACGTGCTCGCACCATCATTGCCACAAGTCCGGCATATGCACAAACATCACCGTGGCTCAAACCGTGGCAGTCGAAGATTAAGATTATCCCTCTCGGAATCCTGACACCCATTGTGGCCGACAATGCGTTAATTGCCATGTGGCGCACACGGTTACCATTCCCATTCATGTTGTGGGTGGGACGCATGCGATATTATAAAGGGCTAACGTATGCAATCGACGCGTTAACACAACTCCCAAGCGAAATCAAGCTTGTGCTTGTGGGGAGTGGAGCTGTCCAGCGTGAGCTGATTGCACATGTAGAGAAGGTTGGTTTGACCAATCGCGTGGTGTGGTTGGGGGATTGTACCGATGCTGATATTGCGGCACTACATGCACTTGCTCGGATGTTCGTCTTTCCGTCGCATTTGCGCGCTGAAGCTTTTGGGTTGTCGTTACTTGAGGCCCTTGCCGCAGGCGTGCCGGCTATTTCGTGTGAGATTGGTACGGGGACAAGTTTTGTGAATCAACACAAGCGTACTGGTCTCGTGGTGCCACCTGCCAACCCACATGCACTAGCTCAGGCCATTCAAACGTTGTGGTACGACGAACCGCTCCGGCTTCAGATGTCGCAAAATGCCCGCACGTGGGTCGCTCAAAACTTTCATGCAGAACAGATGATTGATGAGGTGTATGAGGTATACCACGATGTCTCCAAGCAATAAATGCGGAGACATCGTGGTATGCGTTGCTAAAACAGGGCAGCAGCGAGATCACGACGGGCCTGGGGTACCAGTGGATGAGAATTGCCCAGGGCGGTCAGCAGTGCCAGGAGAGTCTTACGCGCCGCATCATCGCGCCAATTGCGGTTGATGCGAACGATATTGAGTAGTCCATCGATTGCGGTTGAATAGTCAGCTTTGGCAAATGCACGCACGGCCAAGTTGTATTGCTCTTCAATTCCACTGCCAACAATTACCGCCTCCTGCACCGCTCGTGCCAGCGCCATCCAGGCTTGGGCTGACTCGTATTGTTCGGTGCCAGCTGGAATTTTAGCGAACTCAGTCGTGCTTTCGCTGTCATTCAAGCGCATCAACAACAGCCCATAAGCTAATCGAGCTGCGTGATTTTGTGGTTGCTCACTCAAGTAAGCCGCATACGATTGACGGGCTGCATGCGGATTCTGGCTTGCGAGGTCGGTCAGTTGTTGAATGATGTTTGTGCGTGGGTCGGCCACAAACTTTTTCAACCAGGCTTTGATTTGTGATTCAGGTAGTGCACCGGTGAACTGGTCGATGATTTTGCCGTCTTTAAATGCTTTGACGGCGGGAATGCCTTGTACACCGAACGACTGCGATAATCGTTGATTGTTGTCGACATTTATTTTGACGAGCAGCCAACTACCGTTGTCCTCATTGGCTAGCCGTTCGAGCGTTGGTCCGAGAGTGCGACATGGTCCACACCATGGTGCCCAAAAATCGACAATGACCGGGATATGTTTTGAGTTGGCGATAACCACCCGCTCAAAATCGGCCTCATTGGCATCGACGACATATGCTGTTGTATGACTCATGGTGATTCTCCATATAATTAGTTCTGGAATTCAACAAAGCGATACCCGACCCCGCGTTCGGTCATGATGTAGACGGGGTTGGCCGGGTCGACCTCGATTTTTTGGCGAAGATACGTAACGTATAGGCGCAAATAATGGGTCTCGTCATGATACTCTGGTCCCCATACTTTGGCCAAAAGCTCATTATGGTTCATCACAAAACCAGCCCGTTGCACGAGATGATAGAGAAGGCGATATTCGGTTGGACGCAGGTTGATGCGTTCACCGTTGATTAACACTTCGCGCTTATTAAAATCAATGCTCAGGCGGTTATCAACATCCACACGACCCAAGGTGGCAGGTGCAGGTAGGTAATGACGACGGAGTACCGCTTTGATACGACTCACCAACTCGCGATGACTAAACGGTTTGCCAACATAGTCGTCAGCGCCGAGTTCAAGTCCTTTGATGCGATCAGCCTCTTCGTCTTTGGCAGTTAACATAATCACAGGGACTTGTGATGCGGTGCGGATGCGTCGTAGCGTTTCAAACCCATCCATCCCCGACATCATAACATCGAGGATGATGATATCGGGCATCTCTTCACGAAGGTGGTCAAGTGCCTCGCGGCCGTTTGCGGCAGTGACAACACGCAATCCTTCGGATTCGAGATTCATACGCATCATCGCGGTAATTCGTATTTCATCGTCTACGACAAGCGCTAGCTTGTCTTTTAGTTCAGTCATTCGATTTGTCCTTTGCTAAATCAATGACGACAGCCTCATCGTCGATACTTTCACCTTTGACTTGCGCGATTGCGAGCGGCAATGAAAACGAGAATCGCGAACCGTTGTTTGGTCGACTCTCGACCCAGATTTGGCCGTGTTGTGCCTCAACAATCATTTTGGCCAGGAACAAGCCAAGCCCGAACCCCTGAGTTTCTCGGCGTAAGCGATTATCGACGCGATAGAATCGATCAAACACCCTTGACTGCTCCTCAAGAGGGATTCCGATGCCGTGATCAGTCACCGAGATGATTGCTAGACCGTTATCGCTCCGCGCTTGAATGCGTACCAAGCCACCATCAGGACTGTACTTGATCGCATTTGTAATCAAGTTCTCACAGACGAGTCGGGTACGCTCTCGGTCAGCTTGTATATCTGGCAAATCTGATGGGATGCGGATATCGAACGTTATACCTTGTTGTTGCGCTTGCCCGTGGAATCGATTGGTGACTTGATCAATGAGTGGTGCGAATGGCCACTGCGTTATTTCCAGCGGAATCGCATTGAGTTGGATGCGCGACACTTCAAGTAGGCTATTGATTTCGTGCGTGAGTCGATCAGCTTCTTCGATGATGATTTGTCCGAACGAATGAACTTGATCTGTTTGGAGTTGCATGTCTGGGCGTGACAAAATTTCGGCATACCCACGAATGATGCTGACCGGTGTTTTGAGTTCATGCGAGATGACGGAGATGAATGTATTCTGCATCTCTGATTCAATTTTTTGTTGCGTAATATCGCGTACATTCGCAATTGCGCCGAGCATAACGCCATGCGTATCGCGTTGAATTGTGTAGGTATTTTGGATGTAACGGCGCCGTCCGTCACGCGCAGTAATCCAGCCCTCAGCTTGGACTACGTTGCCGATGTGTGGTCGCTGGAGTGGGCAATCGATACGACATAAATTGTCACCAGTGGTGGTTTGAATACCGACAACCTCGGCACAAGGACGGCCGCTCGCTTCGCTTCGCTCCCACCCTGTAAGAAGTTCCATCGCACGATTAAATGCGGTTATTCGCCAACGCCCGTCCAGAATCATCACACCGTCGATGCTTTGCTCAACAATCGCTGCGAGGTGTTGCTTTTCGCGGATGAGTGATTGAAAGAGGCGAGCGTTTGTGACTGCGATGGCTGCCTGATTAGCAAATGCCGAAAGCAACACATGTTCATCGTTGTTGAAAGCGACATTTACTGCTGCACGAAAAACGAAAATCACCCCAATTTGGGTGCCATGGTACGTCATCGCCAAGGCTGTCATTTGCCGGAGTGTGATGGGTAAAAGGTGCCGAGTGTCAATTAAATCCTCATGACTGAATACATGGTTCGGATTGGTATTGTAGCGACTTACGAGCGTGTTAAACGCACTCCATTGTGATTGAGGAATGTGGGCTGCAGCATGAATATGAAGTTCGCCCGACTCATCCCGGAGTGCTATTACGCCTGCATTTCCTACAAGGAGGTCAACAGCAGAGTTGATGATAAGCGTCAACAATGCACTTACATCCAGTTGTGCGGTCATGACGTTACTTATATGTAAGAGTATTTCGTGCTGGCGCAATCTCTCATTGATGTTTTCTTGCACGGCGCATCTCCTAAATAACTCTGCAATATTAGATTATATACATAAAGAATTGATTAATGTCGATTTATTTATTTGCATATACAAACAAAAGTTTGTACAATTCTCAACATGAGATACATCACACTATCTCGAGAACGGGGGCAAAAGATGCAAGATCTTGATATGAACCGTCGCGCAAAGAAGCTTATTGAAGACCTGAACTTGACACCAGAAGAGATTCAGCAAATCGTTGCGACAGCCCGAGTCCATTTAGCGACATTTGATCCTGATTTTCGGGCAAATGTCACTCAAATTGCTGCTGACCTGAACAAAAGTCGCCCTACAATATATGGGTGGGCTGATAAATCGCTCGAAGCCTTGGTGGAGGCGTTGCGGATGATTCGCACCGGTCGTCCACCCAAGCAGCGTCCTGTGACTCCGGTACGGGGGCGTCGCAAGACCAAAGACTAAGGACGGTATATGCGTGCATTGGTGAGTGTATCAGATAAGCGTGGCGTCGTAGAGTTCGCCGCGCAATTGGCGTCGCTCGGCATCGCTATTTATTCAACGGGGAACACCAAAGCGGTAATCGCAGCTGCAGGTATCCCCGTTGAAAGTGTCAGTGCGCTGACGAACTTCCCCGAGATCCTTGATGGTCGCGTCAAAACGCTCCATCCAGCTATCCACGGGGCAATTTTGGCGCGCCGTGATGTAGCCAGTCACATGCAAACGCTTGAGCAGCATGGGATGACGCCCATTGATTTGGTCGTGGTCAATCTGTATCCATTTGGAGCCACAATTGCCAAACCGGGTGTAACTGATAACGAGGCGATCGAGCAAATAGATATTGGTGGGCCGGCTATGATTCGTGCTAGCGCCAAAAATCACGCATCCGTCTTGCCAGTGGTTTCCCCTGATGATTATCCGACCATTATTGAGGCGCTTCGTACTAATGCTGTTACCCCACAATTCCGTCGTGCCTTGGCTGCCAAAGCATACGCCCATACCGCAGAGTACGACGCGACTATTGCCAATTACCTGCAAACTGAGGAGTTCCCTGTGCAGTTAGTGGCGACAGCGCCGTTGTCGCGTATGTTGCGCTACGGAGAGAATCCACACCAACAAGGTGCATTGTACGGTTCATTTGATACGCAGTTTGAGGTCTTGCACGGCAAGGAGCTCTCCTACATCAACATTCTTGACATCACCGCCGTGCAAGAGTTGATCGAGGAGTTCGATGCTGCTGATGGTGTGGCACTTGCAATCGTCAAACATACCAATCCTTGTGGTGTGGCTGTCGCCCCCACCGGCGTTCAGGCCTGGCAAAAGGCATTTGCGACCGACCGTGAGGCGCCTTTTGGAGGTGTAATCGCCGTCAGTGCGACGCTCGATTTGCCTTTGGCGCAGGCCATTGACGAAATCTTCTCTGAGATAATCATTGCGCCCGATTACACACCTGACGCGCTGTCATTGTTGATGCAAAAGAAGCAACGTCGCCTGGTTAAAGCACACGGTCGTATCAGTTCGCAAACCGGTCTGCAAATTCATACAATCCCAGGTGGATTTTTGGTGCAACAACCCGATCGCGAGATTCCACGCGGTGAGGTGTGGAACTGTGTGACCACTCGCCAGCCCACGGCTGACGAATTAGCTGGTCTGCAGTTTGCATGGCGTGTAGTAAAACACGTCAAATCCAACGCTATCGTGTATGCAGGCCGCGATCGGACACTCGGTGTTGGTGCCGGACAAATGAGTCGTGTCGATAGTGCACGTGTAGCCGTCGAGAAAGCAGGGCGAGCCGGTCTTTCGTTGCAAGGCTCGGTGCTAGCCAGTGATGCGTTCTTCCCATTCCCCGATGGTGTCGAGACCGCTGTCGCAGCGGGTGTGACGGCTATCGTCCAACCCGGTGGTTCAGTGCGTGATACTGAGGTTATCGAGGCTGCGAATCGTTTGGGGGTTACCATGATATTCACCGGCCGTCGGCATTTCCGCCACTAACGTATTAGCGTGTGTGTACCGGCGAACCGCAACATGCGGTTCGCCGGTATAATATTGATGTTCTTTAGTACTGCAGGTCATCATGATTAAGTATGATAACAACGGACTAGTCCCCGCCATTGTGCAACATGCCCACACCGGCGAGGTGTTGATGCTCGGATACATGAACGAGGTGGCGTTGTCTAAAACGCAAACCACCGGTAATGTTACCTTTTTTAGTCGTAGTCGCAACCAACTCTGGACCAAAGGTGAGACTTCGGGGCATTACCTGCAAATGGTTGAGATGCGTCAAGATTGCGATGGTGACACACTCCTCGTATTGGCACTGCCCATCGGACCAACGTGTCATACTGGTAAACCGAGTTGCTTTGGCTGGGATCTTGATGGGAATGACTCACCGACACGTGTGCCGGCATTGACCATGCTTGGTCGTTTGAATGATATGGTTGTTGATCGTAAAGCTGAGATGCCCGAAGGCTCATACACGACGAAGCTATTTACTGGTGGAGTTGACCGTATCGGCAAGAAAATCGGCGAGGAGGCGGCTGAAATGATAATTGCCGCCAAAAACAATTCAACCGATGAGCTCACATGGGAGACTGCGGATTTTCTCTATCACGCCCTCGTCTTGCTCGCTAATCAAGGGGTATCACTTGATGCCATTATGCGTGAGCTTGAGCGCCGCCACAAATAAAGCAGTATCCCCTGTTCGGTTTTCGTCGAACAGGGGATGTTTCATTTTATGATGTACGTTTCCGCACGAAGTACAAACCCAAAAGACACAACATAATGCTTATTAACGTGCCACGCTCAAACCTAGCGCCATAGACTGGTTGTTGCGCATCAATCCAGCTCAACGGCCACGCCCATGGCGCACTCACATTCAGCAGGAACGCCATGCCGAGGTTATCAGGTCGTGCAGCAAATAATAGCAGGATTAGTCGGCACACAAGAATTGTGATGACGATGACAAGTGCAATGGTGGCTAGTTTAGCTTTTTGTGCGTTCAATTCGTGCTCCTAGTGACTGCAACCGCTCATCGATGCGCTCGTAACCGCGATCAATTTGATGGATATTATTGATTACGCTCTTGCCACGAGCACAAAGTGCTGCAGTCAATAAGGCCATACCGGCGCGAATATCGGGGCTAGGAATGCCATCAGGGTCACCAAATAATTTTGCTGCACCCACGACGACGACACGATGCGGATCGCAAAGTACGATTTTGGCCCCCATACTCACGAGTCGATCGACAAAAAACAATCTACTCTCGAAGAGTTTTTCGTGTATGAGGACGGTGCCCTGCGCTTGGGTGGCTACCACTACCATCATCGAGATAAGGTCTGCAGGGAATCCTGGCCACGGCATCGATTCGATTTTGGGAATGGCGTTGTGGGCATCTTCGTTGACGCGTAATTCTTGATTGCCAGGAACGATGATGTCGTCACCGTCATCGACAAAATGCACTCCAAGACGTCCCATCATCATGCGCGTCATGCGATGCTCGCGTGGACGAGCCCCTACAATCCGCAACTCGCTGCCGGTGACGGCTGCTAGCCCAATAAATGAGCCTACTTCCATGTAGTCGGGGCCAATGCTGAATGTGGTGCCGTGAAGTGATGAGACACCGGTGATGAACAGCAGATTGGTGCCTATCCCCTCAATCTTGGCCCCCATACTGTTCAAACAGTTGCACAAATCTTGAATGTGCGGCTCAGACGCAGCGTTTGCGATGGTTGATTCGCCATTGGCCAACACCGCTGCCAGGATTGCTTGTTCGGTGCCTGTGACGCTCATTTCATCCAAAAAGATATCGGCGCCATGAAGCTTATGACACGTTAGTCGATACTCGGTTGGCGTAATCTCGACCTGTACGCCGAGGGCGCGCAACGCTTGGAAGTGGGTATCGAGTCGGCGCCGTCCAATCGCATCGCCGCCTGGCCGCGGCAGTTTAACATGTCCGCGCCGGGCGAGTAATGGGCCAGCAAGTAGGATTGATGTGCGAATGCGCCGGGCGAGATTTATATCTGGCTCGTGTGAGGCTACCTGCGATGTGTGAAAGCACCACTCATGGTCGCCAGTGGCGGTAATTTCGCTCCCAAGATCAGCTAATAATCGCCGTTTGGTGATCACATCCCCAATTTCGGGTACATTTTGTAGTACCACCGGATCGTTGGTGAGGAGTGTGGCTGCCAAAAGTGGCAGAGCGGCATTTTTGTTGCCTGCAGGGTGGATGGAGCCACGTAACTGATGTCCACCCTCGATAATGAATCGCTCCATGACGTCACACCACCTACTACAAAATCTGCGTAATCTGTTCGAATAGTTCGGGTTGCTCGGCTTGCGCCCCACGAATCGCACTCTCGCCGCCGAGTACAACTATGCGCCATTGGTCGCTCAGCGCCATGATTGCGTTTCCTAGTCGAGCAAAATTGGCGTTCTCGACGGCCAGCGCTTGATTGCGTACTTGCTGACGATAGTCGTCATCATCACCTGAGAGATGGCGCGCCATTGCGCCGAACCCACGAGCGTCTGGTAATTGATGACCATCTAAGTCACCGGCAGCTCCTATAATTGCTTGTAAAAGTGCATCGTCATCGAGTTGGACGGTTGTTAGCCACTCACCTGCTTTGCGATAGATATCAAGCGTCTTGAGCAGATTTGGGTCACGATACGATAGCATTGTCAGGTTCCCTGTGCGCATCTCTAGTACACTAAATGCCCCATATGCGCCACCTTGCTCGCGAATCTGTTCGTGCAAGAATGTGCGACTTAAATGTCGGTTTACAACAATATCTGCACCATCACAGGTGTATCCAACGCTGCTCAAACTGCCGCCTACGCCGACATAGTTGACCTGTGCTGGTACCTGGAGTGCTTCGTACTTTGGTAACTGGAGTCCTTGCCAGTTTGATGTACCGTAAGCACCGATTGCTATCGTAGTAATTGCATCGCCTATTTGTTGTTGGATGCGTGGGAGTAACTCGGGATTGGCCGTGACATGCACACGCATGCCGCCTCGTTTGACCAAGTGTTGTTGAATGCCCGTAAGCTTGGCGTGAATTTCAGGCCATGCTGCATCACCTTGCCCCGCCAGATTGCGGATAAATGTTACATACGTTGCGCCACTCGTAATCTCTGAGATACCGCCGAGCAACGATAGTCCCGCACGGAGTCGTGTGTTGATGTAACTATGACCACTCGGGAGCACGCCCGCTTCGCGACGTGCTTTGTCCTCACGTACGATCTGCATGATGCGCTCTTTGTTGTGAAGGTGCGGTGCAACGACTATCTCGCGCATCAACTCAAGTAACGTCGGCACATGCTCTGGCAATGCTTTGCCACGTACGAACATATTGCCATAAATAGCTCGTGAAGTGCGATGCAAACCTGAGCTACTGCTGATGCCGATACCACCGGTGTAGGTGCCGATTTTTTGCGCAAGCTTGAGACTGTCGTATTGTCCAGCACCGACATCTATCAAAATGCTGTTGTAGAGTGGCAAGAACGGCAATAAATCATGTGGGATTTGGGTTATATCAAAGCCGAAATCGACATAGACAATCCCACTCGTGAAGATAGGCGCCATCGTCAGCGTCACATCCCCAATATAGCCGTGCTCAAGTGGCGTGCGTTTGACGTCGGGCTCAATATCGTTGCGACCAAGGCGTGGGACTTGTGCCAACGCTTCGGGACTGTCAGGCGTTTCCTGCCATTGTTGTAGACGCTCCGCTGCTGTGGTGATGGCCTGACGATCGTGCTCGTTGAGCGTTGTCTCGGCATGCGTGAGTTCTGCAGCCTCTTGCGCATCAAGTTGATCGTTCATCGTGGCATCGGGTACAACGACGAGTTCTAGTTGATGTGGATTATTGAGGAGCATGCGTTGGAGAATTTGGCGTACTCGTTGCTCGTCATGTAGTAGTTCTTTGACTTGACGTAATAAAGAATTGTAGCGTAATCCACTCAACAGATCTTTGCCTTGCAACCACGGCTCGGTGATGTTCAGCATCAAGGCGAGGCCGCGAGGGAAACCGCCGGTGTTGTTCTCGCGAATTTGGAACTCCAAGGTGTTTATTGATGCGTCTATTTGGGCGCGCTCAATGCCAACCTCGGCTATTTCGGCAATGGATTGTCGGACGAGCGGCGCGACTTTATCAATGTTCTCTGGTGCGACACCTTTGAGTCCAAGTGCAAAGTAGACTTGCGTGCCGAAACCAAAGCCGCCACCACTCAACCGCTCGCCCAAGTTGCTATCCAGCATGCGCTGATGTAACGGTGAAGTCGGATCATCAAGCAATGCATTATCGAGAATCGTCAACTCGAGTTGCTCGACGTCATTTAATTCTTCGTCGACGAGCCACGCTAATGTAACATGTGCACGTTGCTCCTCGGCTGATGCTGGGTAGGTGTATTGTGCACGTCGAGGTGCGCTCCATTTGGCTTGAGGTGCTATTGGTGGCGGTGGCGGTACAGCATCAAATTCGCGTAGAAATGGTTCGAGATGCGCCAAACGCGCTTCCTCTTCGTCGTCGCCGTACCAGTACAACAAACAATTGCTTGGGTGATAGTACGTACGGTGGAAGTTGACAAATTCCTCGTATGTCAACGTAGGGATTGTCCGTGGATCGCCACCTGAGTCATGTGCATAAATCGTGTCAGGCATCAATTCGCGATATAACGCCCGTCCGCTGATGCGGTCAGCTGTTGCTGATGCGCCCTTCATCTCGTTGTAGACGATGCCCTTGTAGATGAGTTTGCCGTTTTCATCGAACTCATAACGCCAGCCTTCTTGACGTAATGTATCCTCTGTGATGAGTGGATGAAACACCGCATCCATGTACACCGATACCAGATTGTACAAATCTTTGAGGTTCGTGCTGGCCACCGGGTAAACCGTTTTGTCAGGGTAGGTCATCGCATTCAAAAAGGTGTTGACCGACCCTTTAAGTAACTCATTGAATGGGCTTTTGACTGGGTAGCGTTTTGAGCCACACAAGACGGAATGCTCAAGAATGTGTGCGACGCCGTTTGAGTTAGCTGGTATGGTGCGGAAGGTGGCACCAAAGCATTTATTTTCATCATCGTTGGCTACTGACAAGAGCGTTGCACCGCTTCTGTGTCGGTAGATGCGCACATGTGCGCCGATGTCACTGAGTTCTTCGTAATGGTGTAAGATAAATTGGTGTGACACGTAGACTCCTTCGTGTTAATAGCGCTACACACGATTTAATAATACCACGGCAATATCGGTTATACTGCCTGCGGAACACATAAGATGGAGGATATGCCTGATGAACAAACAAACTATTCGTGATGTCAACTGGCAAGGTAAACGTGCCTTGGTTCGCGTTGACTTCAATGTACCGATGCAAAATGGCGTGGTGGGCGATGACACACGCGTGCGCGCTGCAATTCCTACCATTAAATATTTGATTGACCATGGTGCATCAGTTGTATTGATGTCACACCTTGGCCGCCCCAAAAACAAAGTCGTAGAGGAGCTACGCCTTAAGCCAGTGGCTGAGCACTTGGCAAAATTGATGAGTATCACGGTGATTGCAACACCTGCTGTGGCTGGCGTTGAGGCACTTGCCGCTGCCCAAAGCCTCAAAGCTGGACAGGTTTTATTGCTCGAAAATACGCGTTTTGATGCCCGCGAAGAGGCAAACGATGAGTCGCTTGCCAAAGAATATGCTGCCTTGGCTGACATCTACGTCAATGATGCATTCGGTGCTGCGCACCGCGCCCATGCCTCAACTGAGGGCGTAGCTCGCTTTTTGCCGGCGGTGGCGGGTCTCCTGATGGAGCGTGAACTTGATGCACTAGCAGGGACGCTTGAGAACCCGGTCCGACCATTCATTACCATCATCGGCGGTGCTAAGATCAGCGATAAAATTGGCGTGATTGAGAACCTGCTGACCAAAGTTGACGCGCTCTTGATTGGTGGTGGCATGGCCAACACCTTCTTGCTGGCCCAAGGCTACTCTATGGGTGATTCGCTAGTCGAGACGAGCAGTCTTGATCTGGCCAAGCGCATGATTGATTTGGCCGCAAGCCGTGGCACCAAATTACTACTGCCCACTGACGCAGTGGTCGCCGATGCATTTTCACCCGACGCCAACACCCAGATTGTCTCCGTGACGGCAGTGCCAACCGGCTGGCGCATCTTAGATATTGGGCCGGATACGCGCGCCATGTATGCTGCGGAAATTGCAAAGGCCAAGACGGTGATATGGAACGGCCCGATGGGCGTATTCGAGATGCCAGCCTTTGCTCATGGCACGCGTGCGGTCGCTCAAGCCCTTGCTGACAGCAGTGCCAAGTCGGTCATCGGTGGTGGCGATTCAGTGGCGGCAATCGAGCAAATGGGCTTGGCCGACAAGGTCAGCCACATTTCAACGGGTGGCGGCGCATCACTCGAGTTGCTCGAGGGGCAAGTCTTGCCTGGTGTGTCTGCCCTTAACGACCGCGCCTAAATCCCACATAACGAACGGGCCGACGCACATAGCGCGTCGGCCCGTTTTGTGTATGTGTGAGTGTGGATTAGAACTGCAGCAACAAGCTATCGGGATCCTCGAGCATATCCTTAATATGCACTAAGAACCGTACAGCTGTTGAACCGTCGATAATCCGGTGGTCGTACGAGAGGGCGATGTACATCATAGGGCGCACTACTATTTGACCGTTGACGACAACTGGGCGCTCTTGAATTTTGTGCATACCCAAAATGCCACTTTGTGGTGCATTCAGAATTGGCGTTGACATGAGCGAGCCAAACACGCCGCCATTGGTGATTGTAAACGTACCGCCCATCAAGTCATTGATGGCCAACTTGTTGTCGCGCGCTTTCTTGGCCAAGGTCTCGATGCCTTTTTCGATGCCAGCGAACGACAAATTCTCGGCATCGCGAAGCACAGGCACCACCAAACCATCATCGGTCGATACGGCGATGCCAATGTCGTAGTAGTGCTTGTAGACAATCTCGTCACCTTGGATCTCGGCATTGACCGCAGGGTAGGCTTTGAGGGCGCTAACAGTAGCCTTGGTAAAGAAGGACATAAAGCCTAGTCCGACACCGTTCTGCTCTTTAAAGCTGTCTTTCTTACGCTTACGGATGTCCATCACGCGGCTTAAGTCAACCTCGTTGAAGGTTGTCAACATTGCTGCGGTCTGCTGCGCTTGTACGAGGCGCTGGGCAATCGTCTGACGACGGCGTGACATCTTGACGCGCTCTTCGCGACGATCACTGGCACTAACGACGGGTGAAGGTGTGGCTGCTACTGGCGTGGAACTCTTTTGTTGCGTGGCGTTGATGACATCCTGCTTGGTGATTCGACCGCTCGGGCCACTCCCACTGACTGCACTCAGGTCGACGCCCGATTCGGCAGCTACGTTCCGGGCTACTGGTGTAGCTGGTGTGTTTACAGGCGTTGCTGGCGCAACAGGTGGGGTCGGTGGAGTTGGTGGGACTGGTGCCGCAGGCGTAGCTGGCGTGGCAGGTGCTGCACTTGTGGCTGCGCCGGCACCAACAGTGGCGATGGTCTCACCGACCTTGACACTGTCGCCTTCCGCTTTAAGTAGCGCCGTAATGACCCCTGACTCGGTTGCAGTCACTTCGACATTGACCTTGTCGGTCTCGAGGTCTGCGAGGACATCGCCTGCATTGACCACATCGCCAACTTTTTTATGCCAGCGTGCGAGTGTTCCCTCGACGATTGACTCGCCGAGTACTGGAACTTTGATTTCACTACTCATATCCTCGACCCCTTACATCTATTACGCGATGACTGCATCTGATGCGCCGATCTGCTGCAACACGGCATGGTGAATAATGCGTTGTTGCTCTTCGGCGTGATCTGATTGCGATCCTTCGGCTGGACTGGCTGATTCGGCGCGGCCAACATACACAAACGGCAAATCGACTGGCAACAAGGCCTTCAGGCGCGGTGCTACATAGCTCCAGGCACCCATGTTCTTGGGCTCTTCTTGCAACCAAACGACCTCTTGGATATTAGGATAGCGCTCAAGTACTTTCTGGATTTCTGCCGCAGGGAAGCTGTAAAGCTCTTCGATTCGCACCACTGCGACGTGACTCATCTGCTCCGGTGCGATGCTCGTTACCAAATCCACATGCACCTTGCCAGTACAGAAAATCAAGCGTTGGACTTGATCAGCGCGCTGTTGTGCATCAGTGTCATCGATGACGCGCATAAAGCGCCCTTGCGACAGATCGTTCAGTGAAGAACCAGCCTTGGGATGGCGCAACAAACTCTTTGGTGTCATCAAAATGAGCGGTCGCGGGTCGATGGTACGCAGTGCGGCCTGTCGCCGCAAAATATGGAAGTACTGCGCAGCCGTCGTACAGTTGGCCACACGAATATTGTCATCGGCTGCTAGTTGTAAGAACCGCTCGAGACGTGCACTTGAGTGCTCAGGACCTTGACCTTCGTAGCCATGCGGTAACAAAAGTACCAATGATGGTTGCAAGCCCCACTTTTTGCGACCAGACACGATGAATTGGTCAATGATAATCTGTGCGCCATTTGCGAAATCGCCGAACTGTGCCTCCCACAACACTAGCGTATCAGGTGCATGTGAGCCGTAGCCATATTCGAATCCGAGCACGGCGTTCTCTGACAATGGGCTGTTATACACCGAGAACGACGCCGTTGACTGTGGCAAATGCTGCATTGGAGCGTAGCTTTCGCCATTCTCAACGTCGTGTAGTACCAAGTGGCGATTACTGAACGTACCTCGCTGGCTATCCTGACCTGTCATGCGTACTGGCACGCCCTCGCGTAAAAGCGATGCATAGGCTAGCGCCTCGGCGTGCGCCCAATCGATACCGCCAGCTTGATCGAACGCTGTGCGACGCTTTTCGAAGAGTCGACTTAGTTTGGGGTTCACACTAAAGCTTTGCGGTAGTTGCAACAACCCATCGTTCAGTTCGCGTAACACTGATTCGTCCACTGCCGTCACCGTACGACCGGCAATACCTGCTGGTGGTTGACTTGGTAGTTCAGGCAGGATTGGTTCGGTCTCAGCGAGGTGTTTGGCCTGCTTCAGTTTCTCCTGCATATTTTTGATCAGTTGA
>JBKCLM010000017.1:0-5973 GCA_046300655.1 Chloroflexota bacterium
GGCTAATCAGGGCTTTGATGTTGGCGAGACCGTCATTGGCCCATTCGGGGCCGAATTTGCCGGCGAGGCCATCGCGCCAGGTCTTCTCAGCTTCGGGACTGAGCAAATTCTCAAATGCGAAGCCCTTTTCTTTGGCGAACATCTCGGCACCCTCGCCGACCAGCATGACGTGGTGGAGCTCTTCCATCACTTTGCGGGCAACGCTGATGGGGTGACGAACACCTTTGATGGCACCGACACACCCGGCGCGCAGGTACTTGCCGTCCATGATGGAGGCATCGAGCTCGACTTGCCCGAGGACGTTGGGGTAACCGCCGTAGCCCACTGAATTATCGAGTGGGTTATCCTCGACAGGCCAGGTACAGGCCTCGACTGCCTCAATAGCTGTGCCGCCATTTTGCAGAATCTCCCAGCCTTTTTTGAGGCCGATGTCACCGTTCGAACTTGCGATGATAATCACGTCTCGAATCCTCTCTGATACAGCGCGACGGAACTTATGCTTGATACTGAGCAAAAAGCACGACGGCGTTTTGCCCACCGAAGCCAAAGGCATTGACCATGGCAGCCCGCACCATGGTGGCGCGTGGCGCATTTGGTACATAATCCAGGTCACAGGCCGGGTCTGGAGTCTCGTACCCCATCGTGGGTGGGACCACTTGATGCATCAAACTCTTAACGGCGCCGACGGCTGCTAGCGCGCCTGCCGCACCTGCAGTATGCCCAAGCATGGATTTGATCCCGCTAATGGCAATATGTGGCGCATGGTCGCCGAATGCTTTGTGAATCGCGGCCGTCTCGGCTGCATCACCCATAGGCGTCGCCGTGCCGTGGGCACTGATATGGTCGACCTGATCAGGCGCCATCTCGGCATCCTCGAGGGCACGGGTAATGGCGAGCGCGGCGTATGTGCCATCGGGCGCTGGTGCCGTCAGGTGGAACGCATCCTCGGTGGCGCCGAATCCGACCAGCTCGGCATAAATCGTTGCTCCACGTGCCAGGGCGTGGTCGAGTTGCTCAAGAATGAGTACGCCACATCCCTCGCCGCCCGCAGTCCCTTGTCGGTTAGCATCGAATGGGCGTACGGCCCGGCTTGGGTCGTCACCGGCTGGCGCAATTGCGCCAATCACGCCGAATGCCATGGCGTTGAGTGCGGTCACACCGGCATCGCTCCCACCTGCCACGGCAATTGTGCAATCACCGCGTTGCACCATGCGAAAGGCCTCGCCGATGGCATAAGTGCCGGTAGCACAAGCCATCACCGGCGTGGTGTTGGGCCCGTGTAAATCGTGGGCCATGGCGACGTGGCATGAGCCCATATTGTAGATGAACGTCGGCAGGTAGAGGGCATCGACGCGTTTGCGTTGTTTGGCCTCAAACGTAATTGTTTGTTGCTCGACCTCAGCAGTGCCACCGAGCGAGGTGCCGATGATAACGCCGACGCGCGACCGATCAACCTGATCGAGGTTGAGTTGGCTATGACGAATAGCCTCGCCGGCGGCGGCAAGGGCAAATTGGGCAAATCGGGCAGTGCGTTTGGCGGTTTTGGGGTCCATGTAGTTGAGCGGGTCAAACTCTTTGACCTCGGCAGTGATGGTATATGGGATGTCGTTCGGGTTATAGCGGGTGGCAAGTGTGACGCCTGAACGACCGGCAAGGAGCCCATCCCAAAAGGATGAGACGTCGTTACCAATCGGCGATACGGCACCCATGCCGGTGACGACGACCCGATGTTGGAGACGCAAACGAGGCATGAACAACCTCTTTTAATACTGGTGAATCTTTGTCTGTATTGTACGACAAAAGCAGTGTGATGAAAACAAAAACCGGGCGTGCGCATGCGCACGCCCGGAGTAGTGAGCGATTATGCGGTGACAATTACGCCATAGCGCCCGTCAGCCCGCCGATAGAGCACACGGACTTGGAGGTCATGGTCGCGATAGACGAAAAAGCTATGCCCGAGCAGTTCCATCTGCTCGAGTGCCTCTTCATCGGCCATTGGTTTGATGTTGAACGACTTGGTGCGTACGATGGTCGTGGCGTTTGAGACAACATCAGCGACCTCGGCCATGCTCGGCGAATCGTCGTGGCGTTGCTTATTGCGCCAGTGCTTGCCTTTGTAGCGCTCGATTTGGCGGCGAAGCGATGAGACAGCCTCATCGATGGCCAGCATCAACTCCTGCGCGCGCTCTTCGGCACGGAGCAAGATCCCGTTGTCGCCGGACAGGGTCAACTGCACGCGGTGGTGCTTGTCCTTCTGGCTGACGTCGACGGTGATGGTGCGGATCGGGCTGAGGTAGCGTTGCAACACGGCCAGTTTTTCGTCAATGCGGGTGCGTGTTGCGGGGCTGAGGTGTCCGTGCTGGGTGCGAACGATTAACTCCATACGTCCTCCCAAAATGATTTATGTGGTACGGGGATGCACCACTCGCCAATCTGCGGTGATCGACGAAACCGTTGCGGTTGAATCGATTGTAGCATGCACAATTTAGACATTCAATGAGTGGATGATTTGGATATAATGAAAAAAGCCTGAACTTTGTTAGTGCCTGATCGGAGCATCCCATGCGCTATATCGATAATCTCGACATCACCGACGCCACGCGCAATTTGGCACTCGAAGAATACTCCATTCGCAACAAACTCGCCGACGAGGACTTGCTCCTCTTCTACGTCAATAGCAATGCTATCATCATCGGCCGCAACCAAAACACCATCGAAGAGATCGACAGCGATGTGGTGGCCGCCAAACAGACTCAAGTCGTCCGGCGCGTCTCGGGCGGTGGCGCCGTCTACCACGATAACGGCAACCTCAACTTCAGCTTTATGACGCGCGACGTCAATGGCCGATTCAACCGCTATGACACCTTTAATGGTCCGGTGCTGGCCGTGCTCCACGACCTCGGCATTCCGGCTGAGTTGAGTGGTCGCAACGATATCGTCGTTGCGGGGCGCAAAATCTCGGGCAACGCCCAATTTGCCGCCTCAGACCGGATGCTCAGCCACGGCACACTCCTCGTCGACTCAAATGTGGATGAGCTCGTCGCCGCCTTGCGCCCCAAGCCCGGCAAGGTCGAGTCAAAGGGCATCAAGTCAATTCGTAGCCGTGTTGCCAACATCAATGAGTTCTTATCGACGCCAATTACGGCGATTGAGTTGCGTGAGCGCATTCTGGAAAAAATCTTCGGCACCCGCAATCGATCTCACATCCCCACTGTGGCCATGACTGACGCCGATTGGCACGGGGTGACCGACTTGCGCGCCAGTCGCTACGCCAACTGGGATTGGAACTACGGGCGCAATCCAGGCGCTAATGTCCAGCGCTCCCAACGCTTCGCCGGCGGCGAGGTCGATGTGCGCCTCGACATCCAAAACAATCGCATCGCCGCAGCCCGCATCTTTGGTGATTTTATGGGCCAAGGTGAGATGAACGAGCTGACAGATCGATTGATCGGCGTTACGTACGACCGGGATGTCATCGCACAGGTATTGGATGACATCGATATCACACACTACATCGCCAACGTCACCAAGGATGAGCTGCTGAGCCTGATTGCGCCGTAAAGGCACTTATGGAGATATGTGCAGGGGGTGCCGCGAGCGACGCCCGTACGGGTGTTGTGCGAATGGGTGCCATGCCGCCCTTACGAGTGATGCAGGTTGCTCTGTGCCACTGCGCCTCGACGAATGCCGGGTGTGGAATGGGGCGCCGCGAGCGACGCCTGTACGGGAGCGAAGGTGGATCAGCGCCTCGGCGTCTCTGTGCGCGCTGGGGGGATGGGTGGTGTGATCTGCGTCGTGTCGAATCATGCGTCGTAATGCGCTATCATTCATCAATTTCTCATGCATACCGTATCGATGCATCTTGATTTACCCAAAACAACTGTGGTACGCTAAATCTGAGCCTTATAAATTGTTGATGATTATATTCATTTTCCTCAGGTGATATGACGTTCCCCCGCGAAAGGGTTGTATTGTAATGAAAAAATGGCTGCTAATTACTGGCGTACTGGTCGGCTCACTTCTCAACATACCATCGCCCACCCATGCACGAAGCCCCGAACGTCCAAAAGTCGCACAACCTGCGTGTACGATAACGGGCACTGCACGCAACGACGTGTTGCGTGGGACAAACAATGCCGATGTCATCTGTGGACTTGGAGGCAACGACGTCATCCATGGGTTTGGCGGTGATGACACCCTGATTGGCGGGGTTGGCAACGATACACTGCATGGTGGTGCTGGTAACGACTCACTACGCGGCGATGCAGGCAACGATACGCTCGTCGGCAATGGCGGCGATGATTCGGTGGTCGGTGGCAACGGTAATGATCGTTTGGATGGCAGTGATGGTCGCGACGCAATCACAGGTGATGTCGGTACTGATACGCTGGTGGGTGGTACCGGCGATGATGTGCTCAACGGTGGTGCAGGGCGTGATCAAGTTAACCCTGGCCCTGGTACAAACTATTGCGCGCCTGATGGCAGTGATGTCACCATTGGTCGTTGTATGCGCGACACCAAAGCACCTGTGTTTGCACCAATGGCGCTCTCGCGCAGTGTCTCTGCCGGTCAAACGGCCGTTTTTGAATGGACTGTTGAAGACGAAACATCAATAATCACGTTTTTACGCGTGATTGGTGGGACGACAGGCTGGGTAAACTGGTGTGGTTATGATGTGTTCGGCAATCCTATAACGGTATTTAGTACTCCGGATGCTCTACCTGTTGCCTCTTCAGGTTTCCGAGTTGAGTGTCGCGTACCGACGAATGCGGTGAATGGTGATTATGCTGTGGAGTTTCACGCGTTTGATGCCTTCAACAATTATGCCACGCAGCGTGTGATATTAAACGTTGAGAATGGTGCCGTTGATACCGATGCACCAACAATATCCAATGTCAATGTATCTGACATAGATTCAACAAATACATTTGGAATTTCGTTTCGCGTAGATGATGCGACGGGCATCGAGACTGTTTTTTCCTTTTTGGCAGATAACAACGGTGATTATCGGGACAGTAATGGGAATAGCTATGCGCGAAACTTGACATCCACTGTCTCCTCAATTCCAGTTGACAATGATGGTGCAGCGATGCAATACCTGCAAATCATGATACTCAACAATAGAGCGCCGATAAAACCAGGGGAATACACGGTATGGATTAGTGTACGCGATACGCTAGGGAACACGGAATTCATAAAAACTGATGCAACCGTCAATATACGATGATTCGTTGTGCATAGCAGTATACGGTTGATCTTAGCAGTATGTGTGTGGACATAATGTAACCATCCAATATCTGTGGTAAGGTGTGCTGAACCGTCGGCGATAGCTGTCTGATCTGTAGATACGAAGCTATCATGTGGCAACATTAACCTAGGTATTTTGACCCTAACCCATAACATGAAAGGATAATAGCTTAATGGCATTACGACTTTTCATCTTAGGTGCAATAATATGTGCACTTCTCAACCTACCATCGACCACCCATGCACGAAGCCCCGAACGTCCAAAAGTCGCACAACCTGCGTGTACGATAACGGGTACCCCCCGTAACGACGTGTTGCGTGGGACAAACAATGCCGATGTTATCTGTGGACTTGGAGGCAACGACGTCATCCATGGGTTTGGCGGTGATGACACCCTGATTGGTGGGGTTGGCAATGATACACTGCATGGTGGACCAGGTGTTGATACGCTCCAAGGCGATGCCGGTAATGACACACTTGTCGGCAATGGTGGCGATGATTCGTTGGTCGGTGGCAACGGTAATGATCGGCTTGATGGACAAGTTGGCCACGATACTATTGTTGGTGAGGCCGGCACGGATGTGATGGTTGGCGGCGATGGCGATGATTCACTGTCCGGTGGAGCCGGGCGCGATCAGGTACGTCCAGGCAGTGGCGATAACTATTGTGAATTAGATCGCAGTGATACGACGGTCGGTCGCTGTAGTGTTGACCGCAAACCACCAG
>JBKCLM010000018.1:0-2584 GCA_046300655.1 Chloroflexota bacterium
CCGCCCGGCATATGCTGATGTGGTTTGCCCTCTTTGAGCACGCGCCACCACGGAATGGCATAGGGCGATGGTGTGCCGGCAAGTTCGGCAGTGAGTGCGGCCAGCCATTTCCAATACAATGTCGTGCGCGACGGGCAGGTGATATCTGCGCCGTGGGCGACGGCAATATCGTGCCGGATGTCACGCAACCAACGAGTCTGGCCATATGGAATCAGCTGAATTGCCTGCGAAATGTCGAGTGGTGATGGGATGTACATGGTGCGTGCCCGCAGCCGGGCCGCTTTGGCGGCATCAAGCACATGAAAGGATCCAGCCGGCGCACTCATAATTTTGTGGAGTAGTGGCGATGAATGCATTGATATTCCTTAATCGAATGTGATATCCATTAGGGTAGCCAGCGTCTCCATCTCGCCCACATGTTGAAAGGGGTGTGTCAGCCCGAAGGTCATCAGGCACTTGCCTTTGTCCCAACTGGCGTAGTTGGTGACAAACCCGTCGGGATTGCGCAACACGAGGCCCTCTTCAACCACCACCTGTTGCACAAATGCATGCTCGAGCGGTTGGGCGAGGACTGTCTCATCGAGGGTGGCCACGATGGCGCGGGTGCGTGTCTGAACTGCCTGCATGTAACGGTGTAATCCATCAAGATCGATGCGCGCGCTGAGTTCGTCGACCTCGGCGAGCGTCATTTCGCCGCCATGATTACGCCACGGCAGGTTCATCTGCACCGTCCAATCGGCGCTATCGAGCACTTGTGGTTGCTGCATCACAAAGCGATTGAGCCCGGCATCTTCGACACGCGCAATATGCCACATCACCCAGGCGATTGAGTTGAGACGAGGGTGTGGGCGCTGGCGCATCTGGTCGGGCGTGACCACTTGCCAGAATCCTGCGAGGTAGAACTCGGTCAGGGGCGTGTAGCGGTGCATGAATAGGGTGCTGATAGGACTCATCCGATGCTGACCTCGATGGTGACTGTATCGCCGGCTGTGACCTGTTCGGCTTTTTGTACGACGACTTTGATGGGGATTAGGTATTGGCCTTTTTTGGGGAAAAGCGAGGTCGTCCAGGTTGTCTCACCTAACCTCGCCGTTACCGGGATGACGCCCCAGCCATACGAGACCAAGCGCGAGAGCGCCTTGATGTCACTGCTGACATCCTCGGGGATGGCCACAAACAAAAACGGTGCTGGGCCACGCCACTCAAAAATCGCTCCGGTGACACTGATATTCATGAGTGTGCTCGCCATTCTGTGGCTAATATGGCAACAACATTCACCATTGTAATAGATGCATTAGGGGTTTCGCACCGCCAACGCGATGTGTGTAGGGCGATCCGGTGTGGCATATCATCGCACAAAAATATCTGCTCAGTACGCTCGTACGAGCGTACTGAGCATGGAGTGTATTTAGCGACTCACGTCGATCAAATCGCGTAACATGGCAGCGGCGGTGGGCATTGGGCCACGCTCGGCCGAGGTGGCGCTGGCGCGACCAGAGATGTCGGTGTGATAGACAACGCCCATCTCCCAGCCAGTCATGCGGCCGAGCGGGTGTTCTAGTGGTAGCGCAGTCGGCTTGACGCTCAAATCGTAGCGACCATCGGCTAGGCGCTCGGCTTTGCAGAGCAGCACAATGCGCTCGCCGTTGGCGACGGCATCTTGCAGATCCTTGGCGGTCAGGTGAGTAATCCCTTGCACGCTAAAGTCACGCACGTTGGTTGGCTGATTGAGGACAGCGTTGGCGACAATCGTCAGCTTGTTGGCGGCGTCCCAGCCTTCGACGTCGAGGGTCGGATCGGTCTCGGCCAGTCCGCGCACCTGAGCCTCTTTGAGGGCCTCGGCGTAGCTGCCACCTTGTTCCATCGTGCGCAAGATGTACTGGGTGGTGCCGTTGAGCACACCCTCGACCGAGCTAATCACGGTGCCGGCCAAATCGCGGCGCCCGAGGTTGATGGTGGGCAGTGCGCCGCCGACACAGGCTGAGAAACGCAACTTGGGCTTGCTAAAGTCGCCGCTCATGTCGCTCAACGCCGATACGGCCGGGTAGGCGAGGGCTAGTGGCGCCTTGTTGGCCAAAATAGCATGCATACCCTTGAGCAGGGCCGTCTTGACGGCGCTCAAGGCGGGCTCACCGTCAACTAGATTGACGGGCGTGGCCTCAACTAGGGCGTCGGCGCTGACCTGGGCAAGCGCCTGGAGTGTATCAAGGCCTGGTTTACCGTGGCTGGTGGTGGCCACGCTGCGCTTGGCCTCTTTGGCGGCGATCAGCTCATCGATGTCGAGTCCGTTAGCGTTGAGCGCGCCGCCTTGTGAGTCGATGGCGGCCACGACGACGATATTCAGGTGGTAATTGGTGGTCAAGATGTCGCGTTGTGAGCGCAAAATCCGCAACAGGTTGAGGTTGACGTTGCCGAGCCCGGCCACAATAATCCGTAGCGTGTGAGTCATGATGCATCCTTATGGTCTACCCGAGTGATGTGATGTATTGTAATGCAAAAGTGCAGGGTTCGGCGTGTTGTGTGCATCGCGTGGGTTGTTGCGGATGTAGTGCCGAACTGCACGGATTTGGGTAGGGGTGCGGGG
>JBKCLM010000019.1:0-23651 GCA_046300655.1 Chloroflexota bacterium
ATGTTTTCTAATGATGGTTGTTCGCTCATGGCGTTTTCCTTTTGGTGGTGGCATCAATGCTACCGTCATGCAGTTGAATCGAGATTGGTTGGTCGGTGCCGACGGCCTGCACACTGCGGACAATCGCACCGTGTTCATCGCGGACAATCGCATAGCCACGTTGCAAAATTGCCGTCGGATCGAGCGCCGCCAGCACTGATTGGTATTGGGCAAGCTGACTTTGGGCCATACGCATGCGCTGATCGATGGCGCGATTGAGGCGTTGATGGGCGTAGTCGAGTTGTTGCAGGGTGGCCGCAATCCGCGTGGCCGGTGCCGCGCGTTGCAAGCGGGCACTGGCATCGTCGACGCGCATCTCGAGCGCCGTACAACTATTGGCGATATGGACGTCGAGGGTATAACGCAAGTTGGCAAGATGTTGGAGCAATTCGATCCGATCGGGTACGGCAGCTGTGGCGGCGGCAGTTGGTGTGGCGGCGCGGAGATCGGCTACGGCGTCAGCCAGCGAATAATCGGTTTCGTGGCCGATACCGGTAATCACCGGAATTGGCGAGCGCAGAATCGCTTTGGCCACAATCTCGCTGTTAAATGCGGCGAGATCCTCAGCTGCGCCACCACCACGCACCACCAGAATGACATCGAGTGGTTCCACGGCGAGGGCTGCCAAGGCGGCCTCGATGGCACTGGGTGCCTCAATGCCTTGAACGAGGGTGTGACTTAACACGACATCAACACATGGATAGCGGTTGGTGAGCGTCTTGAGTACATCCTGTAGGGCTGCACCGGTTTTGGAGGTGACGATGCCAATTCGCCGGGGGAAGCGTGGGATTGGCCGTTGGCGCGTCAGCGCTTGGTATTGCGCAATCAGGCGCTCGAGCTCGGCTTGGCTCTGGCTCATACCGACATCGCGAATGTCATCGATGATGAGCTGCACCTCACCTTTGACGGGATAAAAATCAACACGCCCATGCACATGCACGAGCGCGCCGACCTCGGGACGTTTGAGTCGTTGATTGACGCCGCGCCAACAAGCGGCGCGCATATTGGTATCGCCGTCTTTGAGCCCGAGATACCAGTGACCTGATGAAGGTTGACTAAACGAGGCAATCTCGGCCTCAACCCACAGATCGCTCATCAATGGGTTGCCCAACACGTCCTTGATGATGTTGGCCAAATCATTGAGGGCAATCACCTGCATTTAGGCGCTCGGATCAATGATTATCAGTGGCTGACCGAACTCGACTGGCTGGCCGTTCTTGACCAAAATCTTGACGACGCGCCCGGCCACGTCGGCCTCGATGCTGTTCATCATCTTCATGGCCTCGACAATACACAAGGCATCGCCGACTTTGACCATGTCGCCTTCGTTGACAAATGGGGCATCCTTGGGTGATGGGCTGGTATAGAACGTCCCCACCATTGGTGAAGTCACCTGGTGACCACTAATTACTGGCTCGGCAGGAGCCGCTGGTGCGCTGGCAGCACCAGCATTGCTCGGGACGGCCATCATCACGTCGCCCATGTGATGATGCATCGGAGCCTGAATCATGACGGGAGCGGGGGCTGCAATGCCGCGCTTGATTTGGATGCGGGCCTCGTCGCGCTCGATAGTCAGTTCGTTGATGTCGCTCCCACTGACCAATTTGATGAGTTCACGAACCTCGTCAAGAGAAAAGGCCTCGTTTGCTTGGTGTTTATCGTTGCCCATAGTGTTATTCATACTCCAACTATGTACGCTATTTGCGAGCAGAAACTGCCGACATTATACCACTTTTGCTTGACACACCCACGTCAATGCCAACAAATATCCCTGCCAGCCGAGACCGGCGATTTGACCAGTGGCAATGGGCGCAATCACTGAGTGATGCCGAAACGCCTCGCGCTTGTACACATTCGAGATATGCACCTCAACAATCGGCACACTCACCGCACTCAAGGCATCGCGCAGTGCATAGCTGTAGTGCGTAAACGCCCCCGGATTGATGATGATCCCGTCAATTGACGATTGATTTGCCTGAATCAGGTCAATCAACACGCCCTCGTGATTCGACTGATGAAAGACGATCTCGGCCTTGTACTGCAGTGCGTGTGACACCAAGGCGGCCTCAATATCGGCCAAGGTCGTCGCCCCGTAAATGTGTGGCTCGCGCGTGCCGAGCATGTTGAGATTTGGGCCATTTAATACCAAAATACGCATAGTTCATCTCCTTTATGTGGCAGATGGCTGAGCCCGAATGGTGCGTTCGGCGTGATAACTGACCAACCCGACCGGCCCGCCTTTGATGCGGCGCACGGCACTGCGCCGGCAAATGTCGATATCGACTGCAGTATCGGCCCGGCCACTACTATAGTAGGCGGCGAGTCGTGCAGCCTTTTGCAAGACCTCGTCGTCGACTGGGCGCCCACTGCTTTTGATGATGACATGTGCGCCTGGCATGTTGCGGGCATGGAGCCAGGTGTCATGTGCCTCGCCAATCGTGAAGGTGACGAGTTGATTCTGGTATGCGTTGCGCCCCACATAAATCGTCGTCGCCTGATCGACCACAATCCGCAACGGTGGCATCGGCCGCACCCGCGATTGTTTGGGCACGTCGTTGGGTTTGAGCCAGCCAGCGGTCATGGCATCGCGGGCGACCGACTCGATGGCCTCAAAGCCGTCGGCCATGGTGAGGAACGCCAACGTCTCGTCGATACCCTGCAACTCATCACTGACATGTTGGATGCGATCAGGGAGTCCCTCGACGGCTGATTTGGCCTTGTCATAGGCCTTAAATCGCGCTTGCGCCTGTTGCGACGGTGGCACATGTGGTTCGAGTTTGATGATGGCGCCGTCGACGTCGAGTTGGGTCATCGATGGTGTAATGCTATGGATGTAGGCGTAGATCATCTGCCCCTCCCAGCGTAACTGCTCGAGCGCCTCGGCTTTGGTCATCTCTTGTTGCAGGTGATTCAGTTGGCGGCTGAGGCGCTCACGGTGCTCGTTGATGCGACTGCGCAAGGCGTCACGCCGGCGCTGATAATCGCCGAGCATCTCGTGGGCGGCGTAGTAGGTGGTAATCGCCTGATTAAGCGACTCAATTGGCTCGCTATCTGTGCGATGGGACAGGCGATAGGCGGCAAAGCCGATAGGTTGACCGTGTTCATCGCGGATAAGGCATGGATCGGCCGGTTGAGTAAATAGTTGTTGTAGGGCTGCCACACTGGCGCTGGCATCGCCATGTCCGCGATGGACGCTCTCACGGGCCATCTGGGGTGATACACCAAGGAAGGTGCTGACCAGCGCTTTGGCCAGATCGGCACTTTGACTCAAGGTGTCAATGACTGCTGGGTCGACCGGAACGCGTGGGTCGGCTTTGGTGGGGACGGGTGGCAACTGATAGGGATGTTGGGGCAAGGCGACGCGCCGACTCAGGTGCGCAGGGACGCGCTTGACGCACTCGAGGACTACATTATTATCATCCACCAAAAAGATATTACTGCGTTGATCCATGATTTCGATGATGAGTTTGACGGTGGTAATGGTGGGTGGCTCGGTCGGCTCATCCTCGTCACTGTTGCGTGATTCATGGGCTTTGGCTATACTTACGACAATAATCCGTTCCAAATCGAGTTGTTGAATGTCAGTGATGCGCCCATCTTCGACATACTTGCGCAACAACAAGAGCAGGGGTGTGGTGGTATCGACGCCACGCGGGATTTTGGTGGTATGAAGCGCAATCCGTGCCCATTTTGGGTGTGCTGACAAGAGCAACCATTGGCGGCGATGGTTGGCGTAGAGTTCGAGCGCAATGCTGATTGGTGACGCAATCACGCTGTCTTGAATTTTGGCGCCAATGAGCGGGCGGAGCTCATGGCAAATAGCCGTCATGGCAAGTGTATCAATGGTCATAGCAGTAAGTATACCGTATGCAAACGCACGAGGGTGAGTTGAATCCGTTGTTACAAGGTGGTCCGGTTCAACCGTTGATGTTAGTCATCTCTGGCCCGTCAGGGGTCGGCAAAGACGCGCTACTGGCGCGATTGCGCCAGCTCGACGAGCCGTTCCACTTTGTGGTAACCGCCACGAGTCGGCCACCGCGGCCCAGCGAGCGCGACGGCGTCGACTACTTCTTTTATGATGCGGCCGGTTTTGAGTCATTAATCGCCCACAACGAACTTGTCGAATGGGCCGAGGTCTATGGCCACTACAAGGGTATTCCCAAGCACAGCATTCGCTCGGGGCTTGAGTCAGGGCGCAACGTGATTTTGCGCATCGATGTCCAAGGTGCGGCCACACTCAAACGCTTGATACCTGGGGCCATCCAAATCTTTTTGGCGCCGGGGAGCATGGATGAATTACGCCAGCGGCTTGACAATCGCGGGACCGAGACGCCGGAGCAATTTATGCGGCGCATGCAACACGCCGAGCGTGAGATGGCCCAGGTCACGGCATTTGATTACGTGGTGTTCAATCGGGCTGAGCGACTCGACGAGGCGGTTGCCCAGATTCGCGCGATTATTGTGGCAGAGCAACAACGGGTGCGCCCGCGACGTATTGTGATATAGGAGTAATCAGTATGAACCTGTACGAGCGTTTTCAACATGATATGAAGGTGGCCATGAAGGCGCGTGACACCTTGCGTGTCGAGGTGATGCGTATGGCGATGAGTGCCATTAAGGCCGCCCACGGCAATCAGGTCAAGCAGGCCTACGATGCTGCCGGCGGTGAGAGCAATCCTGAGGCCAGCGCCGCTGCAGCCGCCAAGGTGGTTTTGAGCGATGCCCAGATGATCGATATTATCGGCAAGCAGGTCAAGCAACGCCAAGAGGCGGCGGCGATTTATTACAAGGGGAACAGGCCGGAGTTGGCAGCCAAAGAGGAGCACGAGGCGGCGATTTTGTCGAGCTATCTACCACGCATGTTGACCGCCGATGAGTTGCGTCCGCACATCATTGCGATTATTCAGCAGGTGGGAGCCAAGAATGCAGCTGATATGAACAAAGTCATGCCGGTGGTGATGCAACACTTCAAAGGCCAGGCCGACGGGCGTGTCCTCAACCAGCTCGTACGTGAGCTATTGGGAGCATAGTTGATGGTGCAACAACTTCAACTGGTTTTTACCAATCTACAGCACTCTGTACAACGCCACTTTTTGTGGTGGATGTGTGGGGTATTGGCCGTGTTTTATTTGGCCGTATTTTTGGTGCAACCGGTTGCAGTCCAAGGCGTTGTGGTCGGTAGTCCTAGTCCAGTCGATGTCATGGCCACGCGGAGTTTGACCTACAACAGCGATTTGCGCACCAAAGAACTGCGCGATCGCATCATGAGCGACACCACCCAAGTCTCGGTTGAGGACCGCAACAAACTGACGCGGTTGCAGGTCGAGCTTGAGGGGATCCTCGACACGATTGGTTCGACACGCGTACAGCACGTCATTTTGTCGAATCGGCGGGCGGCACTCGATGAGCTCGACAAGGACAAGGACATCGAGCTGATTCCGCCGATTGTCGCGCAACGCTTGGCCGTGATGAGTGACAACGAATGGCGCGGGTTGAGTGCCGAGATCAAAAGCATCTACTCCGTTATTCTGCAGGATCAAAATCGTCGCATCGAGGCCGAAGACGTGGTGGCAATTCGGCAAAACCTGCCCAACCTGATTAATTCGGGGCGTTCGGCTGAGGATCGCGCCATCATCGAGCGCTTTATTACGCCATACATTCAAGTCACGGTCACATACGATCGGGAGGCCACTCAGCGCCGTATCGACGAGGCCTTAGCGGCGGTCAAGCCAGTCGAGGTCCAAATTGCCCAAGGCGAAAGCATCGTGCGCACCGGCGATGTGGTCACACCCCTCAGCTACGAAAAAATGACGATGCTCGGTGTCATTCGTACCGAGACGAACTGGCTGGCTGTTACTGGCCATATCGTGTTGGCGTACGGACTCGCCTATCTGCTCGGCTTGATGTTGCGTACCGGTGATGAACCGACCTCACGCTCCAACAAAAAGCTCTATACCATCCTGTTATTGATTGTGGTCACCATTGTGCTGACGCGTTTGTTCGCCATGATTGATCCATTCTTAGTTGCAGCCTCGCCATTGGTGTTGATGTGCATGTTGTTGACGATTGTGGTCAGCATTCGCACCGCTAGCCTATTGACCATCAATGTCGGTGTGGTGGTGTTGATTGTGGCCAACGGCTCACTGCTGCATGGTCTCCCACCCCTGTTGGTTGCGCTCGTGGCGGGTTCGATGGTTCACCAAGCTCGGCGTTCGAGTGAGTTCATGGTGGCCGGGGGTGTGGCCGCCCTAACGGGTGCGGTCTCGGCCTTGAGTGTGGCGTTAGTGACCCAATCGAGCTTTGATGGGTCGGCCGCTTGGCCGGTGATTGTAGCCTCGAGTATCAGTGGACTCATCTCGGCGTTGTTGAGCCTGAGCCTGTATAGTCTGGTCGGCAAGGTATCGGGGATTACGACACCGTTCGAGTTACTCGAGTTGGCCAATCCTGAGCAGCCGATTTTGCGCCGACTGGTGACCGAGGCCTCGGCCACCTATTCGCACAGTGTGACGGTGGGTATTCTCGCCGAGCGCGCCGCTGAGGCGATTGGTGCCAATAGTTTGTTACTCAAGGTGGCGGCGTATTATCACGATATCGGCAAAATCAAGCGGCCCTACTTTTTTACGGAGAATCAAACCGACGGGGTCAATCTGCACGATACGGTGACGCCGCATGAGAGCGCTAAAATCATCATCGACCATGTGCGTGATGGCATCAAAATGGCCAATGACGTAGGGTTACCGCCGATTATCACCAATTTTATTGCGACGCATCACGGCACCTCGGTACTCAATCTGTTTTATCGCAAAGCGCTCGATCAAGATCCGAACACCGATGTGGCTGATTTCACCTACCCGGGCCCCAAACCGACTTCGCGCGAGCAGGCAATTTTGATGCTAGCGGACGGTGTTGAGGCTACAGTGCGCTCTAAATCGGGCAGCGGTGCCCTCAAAAACGACTATGCGAGTGTCAGTGAGGGCATAGCCGCGATTGTCGACCAAATCTTTAATGAGCGCATCAAAGAGGACCAGTTGGCTGATACGGCGCTGACGATGTCCGAGATTAAACTAGTACGACAGGCCTTTATCAAAGCCCTTGAGGGGTTGTACCATAGTCGTGTTGACTATAAATCGGGCGGCAAAGCACGCACGAGTGAACCAAAAGTAGAGGCACAAGGACACATATGAGCGATACCGTGACAGTGGATGTCCAAGTCGATGACGCACTCCCGGCAGGCGTCGTTGATGCCGCGTTAATCGAGTCAGCCGTGCGGGCGACCCTGCATCAGCAAAACAAAACGGGTGCCATCGAGGTGTCGGTGTTGGTTACCACTGCGGAGGAGATTCATCGACTCAATCGCGAATATCGCCGGATTGATGCACCAACCGATGTGTTGTCGTTCGCCGACGATGGCGATACACCGGGGTTTGTGTTGCCACCTGGTATGCCCAAGTACCTCGGCGACATTGCGATTTCGTGGCAACACGTGTGTCAACAAGCAGCCGAGTTTGGTCACAGCGAGCGACGCGAGCTGGCGTTTTTGACGGTGCACGGCTTGTTGCATTTACTCGGCTACGATCATGAGCGCGGTCCCGACGACGACGCGCTGATGCAGTCACACCAAGAGGCGGTTATGACGTTGTTGCAATTACCACGCGCATGAACTCGCCAATCGATCCATCGACACGCTGGCGTGCGGCCACGCTCCGCGCCTCGTTTGGCTATGCGATTCAGGGCATTATCAACGGCGCATGGCCACAACGCAACTTTCGTATTCACCTTGTGGCCACGATTGTGGTCTCACTGACCGCCTGGTGGCTGGGGTGTAGTCGTGTCGAATGGGCGATTTTGTTGATTACCATGGGATTTGTGCTGGTCAGCGAAACAATCAACACGGCAATTGAAACGGTGGTTGATTTGGTGAGTCCCGAGTATCATGAATTAGCAGGGCGAGCCAAAGATGTCGCAGCGGGTGCCGTATTACTTGCCGCATTGACTGCAGTCGGTGTGGCACTCGTCATCCTCGTCCCACGTTTATATGAGCGGATACCGTTATGAATATCCTTGTGCTGACGCCATATGCACCCTGGCCACCGTATGGTGGCGGTACGATGCGCATGTTCCAACTGATTCGTGGGTTGACAGCAACCCACCAAGTGACGAGTCTGTCGTTTGTGACTGCCGATGTCGACCAAGAGCAGTTGCGCCGCGCTATGGCGCCGACGACGGTCTTGACGGTGATGGGACCTCGGGCGCGCAACTTGCTCCAACGTGGCGTACAAACCGTGCTTCATCCATGGCCCGACATGGCGTTGCGCAACTACGATGCTACCTATGCGAGCGCCCTGACGGCCCTGCTCAAACGCCAATCGTTTGATGTGGTGGTGGCGTTTAGCATCGAGATGTCGCCGTACCTGTCGATTGCGCGGTCACACGGCATCGCCACCGTGTTCGATCAGTTCAATGCGGAGTTTGTCATCCAAAAACGGGCCTTCGAGACGGATATCAACCAGCCCAAACGGTGGCATGCTGCGGCGTATTCGTTTGTCCAGTGGCAGAAGTTGCGCCTATTTGAGCGCACCATGATGAACCAAGCCGATGTCGTGACGGTGGTGTCGCCCGATGATGCCACGACTCTGCGTGCTCTTAATCCGGCGGTGACGCCAGTGGTGGTGCCGAACGGCGTCGATACGCGGTATTTTGATCGTGGTACGGTCAGTGCACATCCGTTTGTGCGACCAACTATCGTTTTTAGCGGTACGCTCGATTTCCGTGCGAATGTCGATGCCTTGCACTGGATGGTCAACGAGGTGATGCCGCTTGTCCACACCCAAGTGACCGAGTCGATGTTAATTGCAGTGGGGCGCCGCCCACACAAGTCGTTGCTTGCCCTACAGGCCTCGGGCGCTCTTGCGCTCACTGGTGAGATTGCCGATACCCGCCCCTATTTATGCGGTGCACACGTGTATGTCGTGCCCATGCGTATCGGTGGTGGGGTGCGATTGAAGGTACTTGAGGCGATGTCGTTGATGGTGCCCGTGGTGAGTACCTCGATGGGGCTTGAGGGCATCGAAGGCATACGCCCCGAATACGCGAAGGTCGCCGACACAGCAGCTGACATGGCCAACGCCATTGTGGCGACGCTCGACAAAGCGCCTGACACCGTGCCAGCGCGTAATTTTGTGATTGATCACTACGACTGGCAGGTCATCGTGCCCCGGTTTGTGCGTGCCGTGCACCAAGCGGCCCAACACACGACGAAGAGGTGAGGGATGAACGACGCACGTCAACAAATGCTCGAGCGGATTGGCGAGGACGAATCGCTGACCGGCGATTTGGCCGGCGATGCCGCCGAACAGCTCCGGCAGTGGGCCAACGATACCGCATATGCCATTGCGCAACGCGATGACCTCGATGATGCGACCGTACAACAATACATCAAAGCGGTCCGCATCGCGGCCCGTAAATCAGCCGCACACGACGGCGATCTGACCGTGGCCCAGCGCGAGTTGGCGACGGCGATTGATGCTACTCTACCCGCAGTGGTTGCGCCTAACCCTGTTTCATCCACCCCGGCTCCGCAGTTGACGCCTGATACAATCCCCACCCCGGCCACGACAACCGAGACCGCATCTGCCTATCAACCGATGTGGTTGCGGGTACGTGGCTGGTGGCGTGGCATGTGGTCGCGGGCACCAAAGGAAGAGTAAATGACCAAAAAACGTACACGCACGCGCTCCATGGATTGGCGCGTTGCTTTATTGCTGCTTGTCCTTGTGGTGATTGTCTCATTACTACAAGAATTTGAGGGGACAGATGCGCCGAGTCCGGTGACGGGTCCTACTGCCACCTCAATCCCCAATCAAGCCATCATGATGTACACCAATACGGCGGAGTTGGTCTATCCTGATGTGCCTGCAGAGCGACAGATGCCGCAATTCTATCGTGCATTTTTGGCGGATATTGCTGCAGCCACACAGTCCGTTGATATTGCCGTGTTCGATCTCGATTTGCCCGAACTGACCGAGGCACTTGTTGCCGCCCAACAACGCGGTGTGACCGTGCGCGTGGCCTTTGATGATGAGAACCTCGAGGATGCCAAAGTGGCCACTGCGATTGGCGCCCTCGAGGATGCCGGCGTTCAGGTTGTCAGCGACCAACGTGAGCCGTTTATGCACCAGAAAATCGGCGTGTTCGATAACAGAATCGTCTGGACAGGCTCGTGGAATATGACATTTAACGATACCTATCGCAACAACAACAACATGTTGCGCATCGAGAATCCAGCCATGGCGGCCGATTACACACGTGAGGTTGACCAGTTCATGGCGGGGAATTTTGGTACCAAAAAAATCGGCAATGCGCCGTTTGAGACCGTGACCTTGCCAGATGGCTCACTTGACTACTACTTTTCACCCAAAGACAAATCGAACGCCCTAATTGTCGATGCGATTAATCAAGCACAGACACAGGTGCGCTTCATAGCTTTTTCGTATACTGACGATGCGATTGGCCAAGCCATGATTGCCGCTGGTGAGCGTGGTTTGTCGGTGGCAGGCGTGATGGAACGCCAGAATGCCAGAGGCACTGGCTCTGAATTTGCCATTCTCGAGGATGGCGGCGTCGATATTTTGGCGGACGGCAACTGCTATATCATGCATCACAAGACGATTATCATCGACGACAATGTGGTGATTACCGGGTCGTACAACTTCACCAAAAGCGCCGAGCAGAGCAACGACGAGAATCTGTTGATTATTCGCAGTCCACAACTCGCCGCGCAATATTTGGCAGAGTACGACCGGGTGCGTAACCAAGCCGAGAACCCCCTTGAATGTGGTCGATAGAATGAGGAGTTGTGTGTGACGACGCTCACCCGTGTATTAAGTATCTGCATTATGCTTTTGGCGGTCATCTCAGTGGCGCTTGGCGAGTGGGCGGCGTTTATGATGGGCGCCCTGCAGGGCATTACCGAATTCTTGCCGATTTCGTCGTCGGCCCACTTAATCTTGTTGCCGTGGCTCTTTGCCTGGGACAACGAGTTGCTCCACTCACTGACGTTCGATGTGGGGCTGCATGTGGGGACCATCGCTGCGGTGCTGTTCTACTTTCGTGATGATTTGCTCGGTCTCATCAAAGCGACGCCGCAGCTATTGCGGGGCGTGCGCAATCAGCAAACCCAGCTCATCGTGGCAATTGTGGTGGGCACACTCCCTGCGGCTGTCGTGGGCGTCTTATTCGAGAGTGCAATCGAAGAATACCTGCGCTCGCCCATCCAAATCGCTGTCGTGTTGGCCATCATGGGTATCGTGATTGCCTACGCCGACCGCGTCGGGCAGACCCAGCGTGAATTGACGAATCTCACCTGGCGCGATGCACTCTGGATTGGTCTGGCCCAGGCCTGTGCCCTCATCCCCGGCGTGTCGCGCTCCGGCGCCACCATGAGCGCAGCCCGCGTGCTCGGGTTTGATCGCAACGCCGCTGCCCGCTTTGCCTTCTTGTTGAGTACGCCAATCACGCTGGCCGCAGTGGCCCTCAAGGCCGATGAGTTATTGTTGATTCAAGGCAGTGATGTGGTCACCATGCTGATTGGCGTGGTGGCGGCTGCGCTGGTTGGCGTCGTTGTGATTGACCTGTTGTTGAGCTGGATTCGCCGCATCGGCCTAGGCTGGTTTGCCTACTATCGCTGGTTGGTGGCAATTGTCGTTGTGCTGGTCTGGTACCTGCGTGGGTAGGCGCATGCGTGCTATACTCGATAGCAATGTACAGAAATTTTTAGATACTATGGGTGTCGATCATGCAACAACCGCCTTCATACGAAATGATTCGCCAGCGGTTGCTTGCCGCTGGACTGAGTGGCACGCAACTGACTGCCGCGTTATCTGCCATACACGATAGCCTTGATCCTGACGATCAACGTATCGTGATTACGGGCATGGGTGTGGCTGCGCCACTGGGTGTCGGTGTCGAGACCTTTTGGCAAGAGTTGCTCGCCGGCAAAAGCGGCGCTGGCCCGATGACCCTCTACGAGATGGGCGACGCCGCTGTACGCATTGCCGCCCAGGTACCCGACTTCGATCCACGTAATTACATGGACGCCAAAGAGGCCCGGCGTATCTCGCGTGCCAGCCAGCTCGCTGTGGCGGCCGCCCGCGAGGCGATTGCCGATGCCGGCATTGAGGTTACCGACGAGAACCGCCATCGCATCGGCGCCATGATTGCCGACGGCTCATCATCGGCAATCGACACCGAGCAGGCGGTTGAGACCATCGTGACCCGTGGTTGTGCCAAGGTCAATCCGTTTTACATCACCTTGTCATTACCCAATATGCCCTCATGTCAGGTCAGCATCCAGCTCGGCTTGACCGGCTATAACACGACCATTGCCACTGCCTGTGCGGCCAGCACCCAGTCGATTGGTGAGGCCGCCAATGTGCTGTTGCGCGGCGACGCCGACATCATCTTGGCCGGTGGGAGCGAGGCGCCGATTGCTCGCTTGTCACTCGCCAGCTTCGGCGCCGCCCGGGCGCTATCGATGCGCAACGATGATCCCCAAGGCGCCTCGCGCCCGTTTGACGTCGATCGCGACGGCTTTGTGATTGGCGAGGGCGCTGGTGTGTTGGTGATGGAGCGCCTCAGCCATGCCAAACGCCGTGGTGCGCGCATTATTGCTGAGCTGGTCGGGTATGGTACCACCAGCGACGCCTATCACGTGACATCACCTCACCCCGAGGGGCTCGGCGCAGCGCGGGCCATGCAGATGGCCATCGAGCGGGCTGGCTTGCAACCGTACCAGATTGACCACATCAACGCCCATGCCACCAGCACGCATGTGGGTGACATCGTCGAGACACAGGCAATCAAGCGCGTCTTCGGCGATTATGCCTATAACATCCCCATCACCGCCACCAAGTCGATGATTGGCCACCTGACGGCGGCTGCCGGTGCTGTCGAGGCGGTGACGACGATTCTGACGCTGCGCGACCAAATTATCCCACCGACGATTAATTTACATAATCCTGATCCACAATGTGACCTCGACTATGTGCCGTTAGTTGCCCGCAAGGCGACTGTCAATGTGGCGTTGAGCAACTCATTTGGCTTTGGCGGTATCAATGCGGTGATTGCCTTGCGCCGCTGGGAGGGGTAGCGATGACGGCACTTGTGCGCGACAACTGGGGCTTGGTCGGCCACGAATGGGCCGTCGATATGTTGCGCCATGCCATTGCCGGAGGCCGCCCGGCCCACGCCTACCTCATCAGCGGGCCGCGTCATATCGGCAAAGCACTGTTGGCGTTGCGGCTCGCACAAGTACTCAATTGTGAGCGTGGCGGCACCGACGCCTGCAACGAATGTCGCACCTGTCGGCGTATTGCCAGCAATAACTACCCCGATGTGCGTATTGCTAGTCTTGAGACGCAAGCTGCTGCCCTCAAAAGTGATGAGGCGGCGCGCCAGCGCGATTTGCGCATCGACACGGTACGCACCTGGTTGGCGGACATCAACTTGCGCCCCTACGAGGGGCGGCGGCGTGTGTTTATTCTTGACGACGTCGAGCGCCTGACCGATGGGGCTGCCAATGCGATGCTCAAAGTCCTCGAGGAGCCGCCCCCCTACGCCACCTTGATTCTTCTGGCGCACACGGCGGGCGACATCATGGCCACGATTGTGTCGCGCTGTCAGCAGCTCAAATTGCGCCCGGTGCCGCGTGCGACGATTGCTACGTGGTTGTATCACCAGCAGGTCGGCCAGCACGAGGCAAGTTTGTATGCGGCCTGGAGCGATGGTCTGCCTGGACTTGCGTGGCAGTACAGCCAAAACCCCGAGATTGTCACACAACAGCACCAGCAACTCGATGAACTGTTGAGTCTGTCGACGCGCCCGCTCAACGAGGCATTCAAGTGGGCCGAGGAGCAGGCCAAAGCCTTTCGCGGGGGTGAGCAAGCCGAGGTCTATGCGACGATTGCCTTGTGGCAGCGCTGGTGGCGCGATGTATTGATGGTGGCCGCTGGTCTCCCCGACCAAGTGGTGTGGCTCGATCGTCAGGCCGATTTGACGCGTGTTGCGCGCGGGACCGGTGTGGTATTGGCAGCCGATATGGTGCGACGCTTGACGCTGGCCACGCGCCAACTGCGCGAGAACGCCAACCCGGCGTTGGTGTTTGAGCAGTTGATTCTGCAGTTGCCTGACCGCCAACGATAATCCTACCTAAATACACCCTAACATTGTGGTAATCGTGCATCAACGTGGTATAATTTGCACAAACTTTTTTCCGCTGTCCCCATCATTTATTTGACCAGTAGAGAGGTGCCTGTGACAAACACGTCTGCTGTTGTGCTGCAACAGGTCACCAAGCGCTTTCAACAGGTTGTGGCAGTTGATGCCCTCGACCTCGACATTCGTGATGGTGAGTTCTTTTCGTTGCTCGGTCCGTCAGGGTGCGGCAAAACGACCACCCTGCGCATGATTGCCGGATTCGAGTTCCCCTCCAGCGGTTCGATTTATTTGGGCGGTGAGCACGTTGAGCGTATCCCGGCCCACCAACGCAACGTGAACACCGTCTTTCAGTCGTACGCCCTTTTTCCGCATATGACGGTCGCCGAGAATGTGGCGTTTGGTCTCGAGATGAAGAAGGTGCCCAAAACCGACATCAAAAACCGTGTCGCTGAGGCGTTGCGTATGGTGCAGCTCGGCGATTACGGCCACCGACGCCCCAAACAGCTCTCGGGTGGTCAGCAACAGCGTGTGGCCCTTGCGCGCGCGCTGGTCAATCGCCCCAAGGTGTTGCTCCTCGACGAGCCACTCGGTGCCCTCGACCTCAAGTTGCGCAAAGAGATGCAAATTGAGCTCAAACGCCTGCAACAAGAGGTGGGCATCACGTTCATTTATGTGACCCACGACCAAGAAGAAGCCCTGACGATGAGTGACCGCATCGCCGTCATGAGCGGCGGCAAGATGCTCCAAGTCGGCTCGCCGACCGAGATTTATGAGCGCCCCAACTGTCGGTTTGTGGCTGACTTTATTGGCGAGGCGAACTTCATCAACGGCACCCTGATTGATGGGTCAACCACCCAGTGTGCGGTCGATGTCGGCAACGGCATCATCCTCAAAGGTCTGCATCAAGAGCCGATTGCCAATGGCACGGCCGTGACGATTGCCGTGCGCCCCGAGAAGTTGCGCTTGAGCGTGTCACCACCCGATGGCAGTGCCTACTACGCCGCCACGGTTGAGCAGGTGGTGTATATCGGCAGCGATACGCGCCTGACGGTGACGCTGGTGGGCGGGATTACCCTCGATGTGTGGGAGCAAAATAGTCGTTCAACCCTCGACCGTGACGCCTACTGGCAACGCGGTGAACAAGGCTATGTCTGGTGGAACCCGGACAACGCCTTGGTACTGGTCAAGTAGGAGGGCCGTATGACCACACTCGCACCCGACGAACTGCCCATATCCCAACGCAACGCGGCCCGGCGGCGTCTGCAATTATTGCTGGCTCCCGGCCTCGGCTGGTTGTTGCTCTTTTTTGTCATCCCGCTGATAATCGTTTTGTTGTATAGCTTTGCCACGGCTGGGCCGACCGGGCGCGTCATCTGGGAGTTCAGTTTTGATAATTACATCACCCTCTTCGGCAAAGATCTCTACTTCAACGCCTATACGCGTTCGCTGGTGATTGGACTGCAAACGACGCTGCTCTGTTTGTTGATTGGCTATCCACTGGCGTTGCACGTGGTACTCGCCGACCCCAAATGGCGCACGGTGTTGTTGTTTTTGGTGCTGATCCCGTTCTGGACCAACTTTCTGGTGCGCACCTATGCCTGGATGTTGATTCTGAGCAATAACGGCATCATCAACGGGCTGTTGGAGTTGCTGGGCTTTGCCAAGCAGTTGCTGTACCCGAGTGAGGGAGCGGTGCTGGTAGGCTTGGTCTACGGCAATTTGCCGTTCATGGTGTTGCCGCTGTATGCCTCGCTGTCGCGCTTTGATTTCACCTTGCTCGAGGCCGGCAGTGATTTGGGCGCCAGCGGTTGGTCACGCTTTGTACGCATCATGTTGCCGCTGACGATGCCGGGGATTGTAGCCGGGTCGGTGTTGGTATTTATCCCGACGGTCGGCCAGTTTGTGGTGTCGGACCTGTTGGGTGGCGCCAAGGTCGACATGTTGGGCAACTTGTTGCAACGCTTGTTTACGCGGTCGAATCCGCCGAACTGGCCGTTGGGATCGGCGTTGGCGTTGGTCTTCATGTTCTTTTTGACGTTCATCGTGATTCTCTATTTCCGCAACACGACGGAGGATGAGCGATGATTGATTTTTCGGTCTCAAATCGCACGGTCGGTGGCGAGCGCCACACGTTGGGACGGCGGGCACTCGGGGCGCATGCCTGGTTGACATACATCTTTTTGTATGCGCCGATTGTGATGTTAGTGCTCTTCTCGTTCACCAAAGATTCGTTCGGCGTGCGCTGGACGGGCTTCACCTTTGACTGGTATGTGCGTCTGTTCAACGACACGCGCATGATGCGGGCCGCCGGCAACACCTTGTGGGTAGCGTTGGTGACGACGATTGTGGCGACGGCGCTGGGCACGTTGATGGCGATTGCCATGGAGCGCTACCGTTTTCGTGGGCGGGGCGGGCTTGATGCGCTGCTCTACTTGCCGATTGTCATCCCCGAGATTGTCATGGCCTTGGCGTTGCTGGCGTTTTTCTCGTTTTCGTTTGGCATTATTGAAAGTATTACGGGCGTCAAATTGCGCATGAACATCTGGACGGTGATTATGTCGCACGTGGCGTTTTGTATTTCGTTTGTGGTGGTGGTCGTACGCGCCAGCCTCAAGGGCTTTGATATGCGGCTCGAGGAGGCGGCAGCTGATTTGGGAGCCGATCCGCGGACCATCTTTTGGCGCGTCACCTTGCCCCTGATTATGCCGGGCGTGATCGGCGGGGCGCTGTTGGCGTTTACGTTGTCGCTCGATGACTTTATCATCAGCTTCTTCACGGTCGGGCCGGGGACAAACCTGTTGCCGGTCGAGGTGTATGGGCGCGTCAAGCGGGCGGTGACGCCGGCAATCAATGCGATTTCGACGTTGATGTTGGTGTTGAGCATGCTGTTGATCTTTTTGTCGCAGTTTGTCCAGCGGCGGGCTAATCGTTAATGGACGGGACAAACAACGACTAGAGATAGATAGATTTTTTATGAAAGGACGAGACATGAAGGGTATCTACCGTGGATTGCTGGCCCTGTTGATGATTGGCCTATTGGCCGCCTGTGGCGCTGCACCTGCGGCAGAAGAGGCACCAGCCAGCAATGATGCTACTGGTGAGACCAGCACCAACGATGGTGTGGATCGCAGTAAGCTGTCTGCTGAACTCTACTTCTACAATTGGACTGACTACGTCGACCCGACCATTCTCGACGATTTCGAGGCCGAGTATGGTGTAAAAGTCATTCTTGACAACTATGACGCCAATGAAGACATGATTGCCAAGGTGCGTGCCGGTGGCTCGGGCTATGACATTGCAGCACCATCGGATTACGCCGTCGAGACGATGTGGCGTGAGGGGTTGGTGCAAGAGCTCGACCAATCGCTTTTGACCAATCTGAAACATATCGACCCATCGTTGTTGAACAAATACTTCGACGAGGGCAACAAGTACTCGGTGCCGTACATGTATGGTATTACGGGTATCGCCTACAACAAGAGCATCATCACGGGCACGCCAGATAGCTGGAGCTTGATGATGGATGCTGCGAGTGCCTCGCAGTACAAAGGGCAATTCAGCATGCTCGACGACGAGCGCGAAGTCCCTGGGGCTGCATTGCGCTACCTCGGCTATTCATTGAACGAGACCAGCCCTGAGGCCATGCAAAAGGTGCAGGATTTGTTGATTGCCCAGAAGGAATTTGTGGCTGCCTACAACAGTAGCGACGTCAACCGCAAGTTGGCCAGTGGCGAGTATGTGATGGCGCAAGCGTGGAGTGGTCAGGCGATGCAGGCCCGTAACGGCTTGGGCGATGAGTTCGCCGGCAATCCGGACATTGCCTTCTTTATCCCCAAAGAGGGCGGCATGATTTGGATGGACAACTTGGTCATCCTCAAGGACTCACCAAACGCCTACACGGCGCACGTCTTTATTAACTACTTGTCACGCCCTGAAGTGGCCGCCAAGAACACGAGCTATATCGGCTATTTGACGCCCAACAAGGATGCAATTGAGTTGTTGGATCCAACCGTGCGTGCCTTATACGCCGAGGGATTCTCCCCTGACGCCGAGGTTATCAAGCGCCTCGAGTGGGCTGTACGCAACGAGTCAACGGCCGTGTTCAGCGATGTCTGGACGGCGGTCAAGGGCGAGTAATCGCAATTGTGTCTGTGTGAACACCCCTTGTGACAGATGTTGTCGCAGGGGGTGTTTGTTGTTCACGCTGTGATGACGCTGGTGTTGATAGGGATAGGCTACGATAGAGGGAGTTCGCTGAGCCTCGCTCAGTCACAAAGGAGTCAACCATGTTACCTGCCCAATTAAGCCTTGGCCCTTTGGCGTTGCGTGCCCACAATGTGGAGCGCATGTATGCGTATTACACCCAAGTCCATGGATTCCGCTTGCACGACAAACACGAGGATGGCACGGTGGTGCTCGGCAGCGACGAGCGCGAGCTGGTACACCTGATCCCCGATCCACAGGCGCGCCCCGTCAACCGCACGGCCGGGTTGTACCACGTCGCCTACTTGTACCCCGACCGCGCCTCATTGGCCGCCGCCTTGGTGCACCTGCGCAACGTGGGCTGGCGGATTGATGGCGCCTCGGACCACGGCGTCAGCGAGGCCTTGTACTTAAGCGACATCGAGGGGAACGGTATCGAGTTATATGTCGATCGCCCGCGCGAGCAATGGCCGACCAACAGTCATGGCTTGGCCATGGTCACCGAGCCACTCGATGTGCAGGCGCTCCTCAAGTCGGCGGGCGATCCCAAGTTGCCCATTTTGGGTCACATGCACCTGCATGTCGGCGATTTGGCGCATGCCCGGCGCTTTTATGTGGATGTGCTGGGGTTTGATTTGATGCAGACCTACGGCCATGCGGCCGAGTTCGTCTCGACGGCCGGGTATCATCATCATTTGGGGTACAACATTTGGCGCGGCAAAAACGTCCCGCCGGCACCGGCCACGGCCACCGGCTTGGTGTGGTGGACGATGCAACTGCCCACGGCGGCCGATGTGGATGCGGTAGCCCAACGTTTGGCCGCCGCCCAATATGCCCACGAAGTCGGTGATGGCCAGGTGGTGGCCCGCGATCCATCGGGTAATCAGGTGCGGGTTGTGGTGGGGTGACCCCCTCCAGGCGTCACTGCATGCCGGCCGAAAAAACGCGGGAACAGGAGGTGCCTCGCCGGCGTGCAGTCTCCTTGTGCGGGGGCACAGCAGTGCCCCCGTCTGTATACACAGCAGTGCCCCGTCTGGATACCCGGGCGCCCTTTCGGACGCCCTTACGTGGGGCAGGTGCCGTGGTTGCCAACAAACCGTAGAGCCGCAGCACTGCTGCGGCTCTACGGTGTCGTTTGGTCGTGTGGGCGCCCAAATGGACGCCCGTACGGTTATTTATGCGACAAACGTATCACGCTCAGCGACACGACGTGACCACAAGACCGGCACGATGTCGTAATTGCGAAATCCCTGTAAAAACGATGCCCGGACAGGTTGCTCATCGTTGATGAGTACAATACATTGGCCATCAGGCTGCCGATGATGACGAATATCAGTAAACTGAAACAACGTCAGCTGTGTTGTATCGCTGTTCGGCCGATTGATTACTTGGATGAGGCGCTCGGGCGCATGCCGTGACTTTGGGATAACGAAGTCAAAACGGTGGTCTAACCCACTGGTGCCTGTGAGCTTCACATTCGAGGTATACCGCACCTCTTGCGTATCAAACCAGGCCGACACATCCTCGACAAATATCGAGCTTTGATGCGATGTAGTCGTGTAGAACATGTCATTGATTGAGAGCATTGCCTGAACCAAGTTGTGTTTTTTGGTAGCAAACTGGTCGAATTCTCCACGGACCACCAAGGCATCACCATCACGTGTGACGCCAAACCCATTGAGGGTCGTGCGTAATAATTGTTGTCTACGCGGTGTTGACATATCACACCCCGAGTCGGCCAAATCGGTGATCGTGTAGCCGTCATCGCTGAGCTCGTATCCGCCCGATGGGAGAGCACGCACATACATTTGCAGGTAGTCGTTGTGCCGATCGAGATAGGGTGTGGTGATGACTGACCACTGCGCATCAACAGGCTGCACACTGGTCTTGGCTCGTAACCAGGTGTAGTATTCACTAATCAGATTGTCGATGTTGGTGGTTGTCATATAAATAGGTCTCTTTTGATGTCAACTGAGTCTATGTTACAAAAAAGCATGAAATCCTGCAATACGTGCCAATAATCTGCGTGGTTCTGAAAGATATCAGGCAACGGTTGCGCCCATTTATCGCCATACCCCTCACGATACATATGAATATGTGGACACGCGATATCGTTACCGTCAGGATTGCGATGAGGAGGACCAGCTATATCAACCCGTGCGAGAATGATGGTTCGCCGGGCTCGCGTTTGATAGGTATTTTTGCGTATATCAATGCTGCCTCTGCGTATTGTTAATGCAAAGTATTCGTGTCGATTCTCTGATGCGAGCGGAATCTCAACGTTACCGCCGAGGCTTGGGTAGGTGTATTGTTTGGTGTCAGTGGCCATCTTGCGCATCGCTAAGAGTTCATCTGCTTCTTTTTGTGAAATCATCAGCGTCCTCTTTTATATCTCTTTTACGTCATTATAGTATAATTAGCACAAATGTTCAATATGTGAAAGGAACATACTACTATGGAGATTCCGCTCATCCAAAAAAATGCCACGAATACAGAAAGCGAAGCACGTTTATACGACTTGTGTCTCAAAACTTTCTTGCGTATGTGGTGCTATCCTTCGCCATATCGGCATGATGCAAAAGAGTTATGCGATGTACTTGTGGTGTTTGGTAATCATGTCATTCTATTTTCTGATAAACATTCTATTACAAGTGAATTTCATAAAGTAAATAATATTGGTTTAGATTGGACACGGTGGTATAAGAAATATGTATATGAATCTGCAAAACAACTGAGCGGTGCATATAACTATCTGAAAGAAAATAATGCTGTTTTTCTAGATGCCACAAAACGACAATCACTGCCACATACATATGAGCCTGATCAGATGATAATACATTGTATTGTTGTTGCCCATGGTATTAAAAAAGCATGTATGCAATATTTTAGTGGAGGTAGTGGCAGTTTAATTATTAACACAAATTTACATAACGATGAGCACATGTGTACCCGTATGGATGGTCAACCTAAAAATTGGAATTATCCACATCGAGCATCTATCCCAGCTGGAGATTTTGAATATGCGAAAGAATTCGAACATGCTTTTGAAATAGGTATTGTGAATATAAAAGAGTGCTTTTGCCATGTCCTTGATGATGTATCTTTTGAGTTGTTACTTAATCAGTTGGATACGATAAGTGACTTCGTTGAATATATTCAAAAACGAGAACGACTGTTTCGTGAAAGAATCATACGTGCTGATGGCGAAGAGGATTTACTAGCTAGTTATCTGCGAACATACAACGATTATCAGCGACATGATTTTGTTTTTCCAGAAGCAAGCAGGATTTATTTACCTGAAGGTTATTGGAATTACCATACCCAAAGCCAAGAATATGCCTCGAAGATAAGTGCTGATCGTATCAGTTACCAATGGGATAATTTAATTGATTCATTCTACATGACTTTTAATGACTTACAAAACCATTCAAATAGTGTAGAAATCTCAAAATTCGAAATTGCTACCAGAATAATGGCATCTCCAAATCGCGTGGATCGTAGACTACTAGCTAAATTCTTTTTGAAGAATAGGTATGATGCATGCATAGGTAATGCTCCCAGAATTAAAGTTATTCCACTCAATAAAAACAGATGCATATTTGTATTTTTAGCATGGCAGCCAGGTGATACTGAATATCAGCAATATAGAAAAGAACGTAAGGGTTTGCTAGAAGCATACTGTTGTGTATCTCAATTAAAATTTCCAAATTCTCATGACGTGATAGGTATTGCAATTGAAAGTGTAAATTGCCCCAGCGAATCTTTGGATCTCATGCACTTAGATACAAGCAAATGGGGTAAAGAAGAGTATGCTGTGGCTGAAAAAATTCAAAATGAGTATGATTTTTTACGTAATCCGACTGAAAATTATACTGAAGAGTATGAATACCCACCTCAAAAAGATATCATTGTTCCTGATAATCATTTCTCATATAAATTTGCACAACAAATGAAAGGTAAATCACGAAATAGCCCATGTGCATGTGGTAGTGGAAAAAAGGCAAAAAAGTGTTGCTTACTGGTCTGACTCTTCGCATGAAAACCCACCACACCACAGTTGGATAAGTGATGTGGTGGGTATATCTCTGTGCTTAATCCTTGAATGAGCCGTCTGCTCTCCGTGTGTGTGATGATAATCGATGACCACAAACCGGGCATTTTCTCACGAATATTTCAATCAAGATTCCACCACAAATGAAATAGAGCCAATACAGTGTTCCCTTTAAACATCCTTCTGCTTGAGACACCGCACAGCTATTACAATCACGACATTTACTCATAATTTACATACTCCTTTTATAAGTCATATATGTATCGTAATACGTAATATAAAATTGTCAAGTAGACTGTCTACTCTATCGTTGTTTCTCTCCCACCCACCCCCATCACAACTGGCCAACCAACGCCATCGTCTGCACCGAGACGTGCGTCACCCGCTCGATCAAATTGACAATGTACATCGGGTCGTCGCTGTAGGCGTTCGGGTTGCTGTCGCCACTCACCTGGTACTGGTCAATCAGCCACTCCAGCGCGCTCCGGTTGCCCAACTTGTACGACCACGCCACCGGCGGGATGCCGGCCAAGGTCAACGTCTCGTTGACGATAATCCGATCGCCGGCGCGCTTCATTTTGGTGACGCGGAAGTGGACGGGTTGCGCGCTCTCAACCCACTCGAGGTTGGCCCGTGGTCCCTGCTCGTACTGCAGATGCAACTCCGCCAACTGCCGGCCAATCGCCACCCAGCGCGCCACCGGGATGCTGGCGTCCGGCCAGGGGATGCGCGGTAGCTCCTTTTTCAGGTTCAGCGCAAAATCACTGCGCCATACCGGGTGGTGTAAGGCCGCATAGACATAATAAAAGATGTCCGCTTTGGTCAGATCCGCCAACCCACTGCGCGTGCGGAACTCGGCCAGCGCCCAGTCCGTGATGTTGTCGCGCCGCGTCCCGTCAGCCTCGTAGGTGTAGAGGGGGAAGCATTGGTGCCCATCAATGCTTGCGCACAGATGTAAATCAACGATAGTATTTGAAATTAGTGCGCTGAATCCCGATGCACGATATCCAACATCGCTGATGGTAATCACCCAATTCTCTTGCTCCGTGGCCGGATTGGGGAAGAGGTAATTGAACAAGTACACGCTGTTAATAACTAGTCTGTCAAAATATAAATGTTTTTTCGTATAAGGACGATATAAAGC
>JBKCLM010000020.1:0-75423 GCA_046300655.1 Chloroflexota bacterium
ACTGATAGTCTCCAGCACGCGTTGTGATAGTTCGTTCATAACTGTCTCGTTGTATATTCATGGTAAGCAATAGTGTCTCTGTATTATCTGGTATATTGTGCCATTTGTATAGCGTTTTCAAAAAAATCAACACCCACGTCAACTGCAGCGTAACGTGGGTGGATTGGGTTTCCACATGCCTATCAGGCCTTCAGTTCTGGGGTTTTGTAGAGCGTTTGACGTCCAACCCGAATCTCGCAGTCGACCACGTATGGGCGAATTAACTCGATGTTGGGCGTGATGCCTAGCCCGGGTTTGCCAGGGAGATGGATTAAGCCGTCGGCATCTGGTGTCAGATGCTCAATGGTCATGTCGTATGCGAGTTGCTTGAGCTCGACCGGGTACTCGCAAATCAGGTCGTCTTTGAGCCCCGCATATGGCTGCAACGAGGCACTCAATGCCAGATTCGAGGTGAACGTGTGATTCACAAAAGTGACGCCCCGTGCTTGGGCATATTGGGCTACCTTGTGGGCGATACTGATGCCGCCAATCCGCCCGGTGTCGATTTGGACGTAGCCGATACCCGCGTAATCTATCATGTGTTGGGCCATGTGGTAGGTGTGGCAACCCTCGCCACCAGCGAGTTTGATTGGGTTGGCTTGTTGGCTTAGTTGATGGTAGGCGGTCAGCGCTCCTGAGAGGAACGGCTCTTCGAGCCAGGTTGTGTTGCAGTCCTTGAGTGCGTCGAGACGTGGCATAGCTTTGGCGACATCGTCGAGCCACACCGTACCTGCGTCAACGAGCAGGACACCGTCCGGGCCAAGTCCCTCGCGCGCCGCATAGATGTGGGCGGCATCGTCAGCCACGCTGCCGAGCCCATATGGACCCCAGCCGAATTTGGCGGCGCGGAATCCTTGTTGGCGCACGCGTTGGGCCTTGATCATCGTCTCTTGGGGCGTATCACCGAAGAGTTGAGAGGCATAGGGGAGCTTCCCGTGCGCCTGTTGATACCCGAGTAGCTGATACACTGGTGTGTCAAGGCGCTTGCCCATTAAGTCCCATAATGCGATATCAATGCCTGAGAGCGTGTGTTCGGCTTGAAGTAAATCGAGGCTGTTTGCGCGCACGAGTGCGCCAATTCGGGCAATATCGCTGAGGTCGTTGAGGTTTTGCCCAAGCACGGAGTCTCGTACCGGTTTGCAGGCGCTGTGCGACATCGGCGTGACATAACTAGCGATTGAGACGAGTGGTGAGGCTTCGCATTCGCCCCAACCTACGTATGGGCCGGCTTGGATGCGCACAAGGAGGGCGTCTTGACTACCATCGCCGATATCAAGTACTTCGGGCATTGAAAGATAAAAAAAGTCAACTGCGTCAATCTTCATGGCGCGAGATCCTTCGTGGTTGGTGTAGAGTACAGCGATTATAGCATGGCACATTGACAATTTAGCGGTTAAACCGTAGGATTGGGGCGCATAATTCACAAATGCGAAAGGTTTTCACATGAATAATCAATCCACGGTTGCACTAGTGACAGGGTCGTTGCAGTGGCAATCTGGTGGACAATCGCCGTTTACCAGTTCGGCCTTGCACCATGATCGTGTGTGTTGGGCACTAGCCGATAGCGACTTGTTCGGTGTCCAAATTGGTGGTGAGCGGATTTCGGCGACGGCAGCCGATGTGCAATGTGTGTCAGTTGTAGATGCGTCATCACGGGCTGGCCAAACGCACACGGTCGTGCATTTTATTCATGAATCGACACGATTATTGATTGAATTTCATCTTTGTAGTTATGCGGGCAGTTATCTCTTTGAAAGCTGGGTCGAGGTGGTCAATCAATCATCGTCGACGCAACGCATCACTCGGATCGACTCAATCGCATTAACACTACCATCTGGCGCATACGAGGTGATGGGTTACACCGGTGGGTGGGGACGTGAGTTTGAGCCAGTAACACAGCGTATGACTAGCGATATCGTGTTTGAGGTGCGTTCAGGGCGTTCGTCACAAGGAATGCACCCGTACATGACCGCCTGGCGTGATGGCAGGGCCGCAATCTCTGTCTCGGTGGCGTGGTCTGGCAATTGGGTTATCCGCATGCAAGAGCGTCCGGATGGGCATGTCAATCTGTCGGCGGGGCTCAACGATTGGGCCTACTTTAGTGATCTCGATCCTGGTGCTCGTGTGGTTGCGCCAACGGTGGTGACAGTGGTGGCCAATCATACGGATATCGATGCAATTGCTGGTCAGTATGCCCAAATCGGCCGTGCCTATTGGTATCCACGTACGCCATTATCCGATACGATGCCTGTGGAGTGGAATCACTGGTGGACATATGAGGACCGTACGCTCAACGAGGCCGTGTTTCGCCAGAACGTCGACGTTGCGCGCACACTCAACATCGAGGTGTGTACGCTCGATGCTGGCTGGTTTGGCCCCTCCGATCCTGACACGCACTGGTACGATTACCGTGGTGATTGGCACCTTGTGAACACACGGCGCTTTCCCTCGGGAATAAAGGCGTTATCTGATTATGTACATGCCAAAGGGATGGCGTTCGGCATCTGGTGTGAGATTGAGGCCCTCGGTGAAAAAGCTGCTGCCGCTCGTGAGCACCCTGCGATTGTGGCGATGCGCCATGGGACGCCAGCAGGATACGTGTGTCTTGGTAGCGATGCCGGGTATGCCTGGGCCTTTGCTACGCTTGAGCGCATGATTGTCGAGTACAACGCTGATTGGATTAAGCTCGATTTCAATCTTGATCCAGGGGCTGGCTGTAATCGTACCGACCATGGTCATGGCGAGGGTGATGGATTGCTCTGCCATTATCACGGTTATTATCGACTGTTGACCGAGATTCGTACGAAGTACCCACACGTAATCCTTGAGAATTGTGCATCGGGTGGATTGCGCATCGATTTGGGCATTGCCCGCCACACACACATGGCCTTTTTGAGCGATCCGGACTGGCCAGAGCATAGCTTGCAGTTGTTCTGGGGGGCCACTACGATGTTGGCACCTGATGCGTGTCTGCACTGGGGATTCTGTGAGTGGGGCTTTGCTGATCATCCAGAGCAGACGTTTGATCCGCAAAGTAGTGACCTGACCCAAGAACAACTCGATTACTATACACGGATTGCCATGTTGCACCGGTTCGGCTTCTCGCAGGGTTTACCAACGCTGTTACCTTGGGTGCGCAATCGTTATGCGCAGCACATTGCGGATTACCAGAAGGTTGTTCGATCGTTTGTCTCAACGGCAACGATGCACCGATTGACCAATCAACCACGTCGCGATGGTACACTCGATCGATTTGCCGGATTCCAATATGTCATGCCTGGAGCTGATCGCATGTTACTTGCGTTATTTCGCTTGCCGGGTGCTAAGCCGCAACGCCGGTTTTATTTGCGCGATATCGATGCGACTGCGCAGTATCGGCTGACCTGGTTGGCCGAAAACCGTCAGACGAGTATAGCAGGGAGCGAACTTGCGGCCGGTTGGATGGTGAGTGGTTTGACTGAGCCTGGTTCTGCATTAATCCTCTGCGAGCGTATTGTAGCCATAAGTTGACAGTTTGACACCCTGCTGTTATACTCGGGTTGCAAGATTCGTGAAACATATTCATATATGTGAACAATGCAGTAGCATACGGCAATATGGAACACGGATAACAGAGAGGTTATCTATGGCGAGTTCATCTGCGACAGTTCCACGACAGCAAAAAAGTGGTTGGCGCGAGCGACGCGAGGCGCTGAATGCGTATGTGTTCATGTCACCCGTCATTTTGGGATTGTTAATTTTCACACTTGGGCCAATCATTGCGTCATTGTTTTTGAGTTTTACGAATTATAACTTACTCAACGATCCGAAGTGGATTGGTGTCGATAACTACGTCAAGATGTACGGTGAGCGATTGTTTTGGCAGGCGCTCAAAGTCAGTGCTACATATTCAATTATCAGTGTGCCGCTCGGCATGATGCTGGCGTTGTTTTTGGCGATTTTGTTGAATCGAAAGATGCGCGGCATTTACACGTTGCGTTCGATTTATTATTTGCCTACGGTCATATCGGGCGTCGGTGTTGCCTTGTTGTGGCGCTGGATTTTCAATGGTCAATATGGCGTGTTGAACACGTTATTGCGCAATATCGGCATCAAGGGACCAAACTGGTTGCTCGATGAGAATTGGGCGTTGACGGCGTTGATAATTACGAGTGTCTGGGGTGTTGGTGGCACAATGTTAATCTTTTTGGCGGGGTTACAAGGGATTCCTGCTGAGATTAACGAAGCCGCCGAGATAGACGGTGCCGGCAAATGGGCGCAATTTCGCTACATCACATTGCCGATGATTTCGCATGTGACTTTTTTTAATTTGGTGTTGGGTATCATCGGTGCCTTGCAGGTGTTTACGGATGCATATGTGATCACCAATGGCGGGCCAAACAATTCGACGTTGTTTATTGCCGTGTACCTGTATCGTCATGCATTCCAGTTCTTGAATTTTGGTTATGCGGCTGCACTCGCTTGGGTGCTGTTCTTGATTGTGTTGGTTTTGACGATTTTTGTGTTTCGGTCATCACCATTGTGGGTCTTTTATGAGACAGAGCGACGGGAGAAGTGATGATGACAGCTATTACACGCTTATTTCGCACGCGCACTGGTCAAGACAAATTGCTCGGGATTGCCACCATGGCAGTATTGCTGATTGGTGCGACGTTCATTTTAATACCGTTTTTTTGGATGCTTTCAACATCGCTTAAGCGTCCCGGTGATATTTATATTTACCCGCCACAGTGGATTCCAGCAGAGCCACAGTGGGAGAATTATCTGACGGCGGTTACTCGTCTCAATTACAGCGTGCACGCAACAAACACAGCAATCATCGTGGCGTTTGTTATGATTGGCACTTTATTTTCGTCATCGTTTGCAGCATATGGATTCTCACGGTTGCAGGCGCCTGGGCGTGATGCTATTTTTATGGTGTTGTTGGGTACGATGATGTTGCCGGGCGCAGTGACGCTCGTGCCTACGTATTTGTTGTTCAATAGTATTGGCTGGGTCAATACGTTCATGCCGTTGATCGTGCCGGCGTTTTTCGGCAATGCGTTCTATGTTTTTTTGATGCGGCAATTTTACATAACAATACCCAAAGAACTTGAAGAATCGGCCATGATGGATGGTGCGACGGTTTATCATATTTGGTGGTTCATCATGGTGCCATTGAGTGGGCCAATTTTGGCGACGATTGCGGTGTTCACGTTTGTCGGGACGTACAATGACTTCTTTAATCCGTTGATTTACATCAGTGATGAGAGCAAGCGTACAATTGCGGTGGCATTGACGTACTTTCAGGGATCGCCACGAATTGGGCCACAAATGCATCTGATGATGGCAGCGGTGACGCTGTCAATTATTCCACCGGTGCTATTGTTTATTTTTGCTCAGCGGTATTTTGTGCGTGGGATCGTGATGACTGGTATCAAGGGGTAATCACCCTGGTACATAGATGGTTTGCACTTTACGAAGGAGTGTGCAATGGGTAAAGAATTGAACGAGCAACAAATGACACGGCGCCGTTTTCTGCGCACGATGGCATTTGGTTCAGCAGCAGTAGCTGCTGGTGTGCTTGCCGCCTGTGGTGGTGCTGCACCAGCTGCTGAAGCCCCAGCCGAGGGTGGTGCTGCCGAGGCTCCAGCCACGGGTGAATTGGCCAAAATCAAGGCGATGATGTGGAGCAACTCACCGGTTCTTGACGATAACTTCAAGAAGCGCGCTGAGATGTTCAATGCCAAGTATGCTGGCAAGTACGAGGTCTCGATGGAGTTGTTACCATGGGATCAGTATTGGCCAAAGGTCGACTTGGCGTATGCCTCAAAAGAGCCAATTGATGTCTACTTCTGGGACGTACAGGCCTATGGTCACTACAAGCAGGGCTTGGTAAAGAATGTGCAGGCTGACCTTGATGCCGTCGCTGACTTCGCCAACCCGGATTTGTACCCACAAGAGCAGATGGCCGTATGGAAGTTCGATGGTGCCAACATGTATGCCATCCCCGAGAACTTCCAGAGCATGGCCCTCTTCTACAACAAGGATCTCTTCGATGCCGCCGGCGTCGCCTACCCAGATGCTAACACCACCTGGGACGACATCTTGGTCATCGCTGAGAAGTTGAAGAAGGTCGAAGGCGAAGAAGTCACGCAATGGGGCTTTGACGTCGGTGACTTGGCCGTATGGTGGGGTTCAATCTCACTCGCATGGGCGCAGGGTGGCGGGTACTTCGATAAGGTCGTAGAGCCTACCAAGTTCACCTTCAGCTCGCCAGAGGCCCAGAACGCCCTCAAGTGGATCCAAGACGTCATGTACGTGTCAAAGTTGGCTCCAGATTCAGAGATGCGTTCAGTGGTCGGCCAAGAGACTGGCATCTTCGGCTCAGGCAAGGTCGCCATGTACCCAGGCGGTACCTGGATGATCTCGAGCAATCAACAGTTGCCATTCAAGTGGGACATGGCTCCTATGCCAAAGTGGGGCGATAATCGCGCTATGCCATATTGGTTCGGCGGCTGGGTCATCCCCAAGGACGGCAAGCACACTGATGCTGCCACGGCATGGGCCATCTGGTGTGCCACCGAGTATCAGCAGACGATGGCCGAGACGCGCGACTGGATTCCAATCCGCGCAGACGCCCGCAACTCCGCTGCATTCCTCGACGGTATGCCAGCCGGCTTCAAAGATGTGTCAGCTGCCATTGGCAGTGCCCGCATCGGCGACGTCTACAGCGCCAAGGTTCAGCAGATTTTGGGCGAGGTGATTTCACCAACCCTCGATTTGGTCTGGAACAACAAGATTTCACCTGCCGATGCCGGTAAGGAAATCGACGAGAAGGCCACCGCAATGCTGTCCGAAGGCTAATCCGCCTACTGCATGCCCACGGATGAATCTGATTTGTCCGTGGGCGTTGTGTATTTTCTTTATTGCTTCAGAAAGGATTCCAAATGCTGATTCGCACCCCGGCTGAAAACACCGTAGTCGTCACCCATACCCATGTTTCGCTGCAGATAACGCTCCGTGATGGCCAAATTTCGTATCAACTGACCAGCACAGATGCCGGCCTCGATATCAGTGATGGGCGTCTCGGTGAACTGTCAGTCGCCGGTGTGCCTGTCAGCTGGACCGCGCTCAACCCTGGTGCGGTGACGCGTCAACACGATGGGTCATCGGTGGCCGAACTGACCATCAATGCACCTGGCCTGGTCTATGTGCAGTACGTACAGACATACCCTGATCGACCGTTTGTACGCTTTTGGGGTGCCGTAAATAATACTAGTGCTGACGCAATGAAAATCACAGAGTGTGCCATAGCCCATTTTGTAATTCCTCAAGCCCCACTCTATATGTTCCATGTCGATCAATTTAGTTGGCCGCATCGGAGCGACTTTTTTACGCAACATCAAAGCCAAATCTGGCCAGGACGCACCCCACTCGAAATCCGCATGGGTTCGTACCCATCGCACTACGACGCTGCCACAAGTTGTGGTTGGTTTGCCCTCAAGCCACCCCCGCACGACTATGATGCCGAGATGCCGCCGAGCCAGGGTCCTGGCTTGGTCGCCGGAGTCGAATTCAATGGCAAGAGCCGTGTGTTTGGTTGGGCTACGCCAACCGAGACGCATGTGCGCAGTGTCATCGACACACTCAACCATATCCTCAAACCGAAGGCGACGTTTGATGTGCCGGCTATTTTTGTGGGACGCTATCATGGCGACTGGGATGAAGCCGGTTTTGTGACACACCGCTTTGCCGAGAGCTATGTCCATCCGCCACGCCCCGATGATCGCTACCCCTGGGTACAATACAACTCGTGGAAGTACGGCCAAGAGATCAATGAAGCGCAACAACTCGAGGTGATTGACCGCTGTCATGAGCTGGGCATTGAGGTGGTTGTGATGGACCTCGGCTGGGCCAATACGATTGGCGATTGGCATCCGAACAAGGCCAAATTCCCTCGCGGCCTTAAACCACTCGCTGAGCGTGCCCGGAGCTATGGTATGCGTTTTGGCGTGCATATCGCCATCGCCCAATGTGCATCCGAGGCGCCCATCGCGAAACAGCACCCAGAGTGGTTAGTGTCAACCTATGACGATTACTTTGGTGCCGGGTTCTTTTGCTTTGGTAACGATCCTTGTCGTAACTGGATTATCGAGCAGGTGTCACGCTTGATTGAGCAGGAGGGGATTGATTACATCATCCAAGACGGTGAGGACATGGTCAAGTACTGCACCCGTACTGACCATACGCATGCACCAGGCGACAGCAATTACGCCAACTCGCAGTACGGCATCGACGTAGTGATTGGAACGTTGCGTGAGAAGTATCCGCACGTGGTTTTTGAGAACTGCGAAGATGGCGGCATGATGATGACTTACAAAATGGCGCGCCTCTACCACACGAGCATTACGGTTGACAACATTGCTACCTACGCAACTCGTCAAGGCACATACGGCGCGTCGTATCCGTTCTCACCACGATACAGTGTGCGCTACATGGAGGATGATCCGACTCCGTATACGTTGCGTAGCTCCATCTTCGGTGGTCCGCTGATTTTGATGCAACGTATCACTGATTGGAATGCACAGCAGTTTACTTATGCCAAAGCCTCAATCGATGAGTACAAGTCATATCGGAAGTTGATTCGTGATGCCAAGGTGATTCACGTGTTGCCGCCTCGCTATAATGTGGAGCGCAAAGGATGGGGCTGGGACGCCATTCAAGCGGTTGCGCCTGATCAGTCAGAGAGTGTGCTGATGGTGTTCCGCGCCATGGGTGGCGGTGATTCACGCGCTGTGAAGCCACGAGGACTTGATGCGGCATCAACGTATGTGGTGCGCATCAAGGATGCAGGCAGCGAACAAGTGATGACAGGTGCACAGTTGATGGAAACTGGCGTGACCCTGGCGTTGCTCGAGTTGTCGGGCGAGATCGTGCACATGGTGCGTCAAGGGTAGAAGGAGCAGCCAGATGAGCTACGTGCGTGTTGACAGTGAGTATACGTGGCGCGGATTTAGAACAATCATCTTCGAAAACCACGCCATTCGTGCCATGTTGTTGCCTGAGCTCGGTGGTAAGTTGTGGTCACTCTACGACAAAATCGCCGACCGTGAGGTGCTGTGGCACAACCCACGGGTGCTGCCGCGCGTGGCTCATTATGGTGCCACCTACGACGATTGGTTTTGTGGCGGGTGGGACGAGCTCTTCCCCAATGATGCCCCCACTAACCTGACAGGTGACGCCTATCCGGATCATGGCGAGTGGTGGTCGATGCCGTTTGAATGGCAGATTATCCGCGAGGCAGATCATGTGGGTGTCAAATTGTCGCGCCGGGGCATTGTAACCGATACGCTGGTCGAGAAGACGATTCGTCTTTTTGCGAATGAGTTGCAATTGCGTGTCGATTACCGACTCGTCAATTATGCCAGCCAACCACTCGATTATCTGTGGAAGTTGCATCCCGCTGTGGCAATTAATGCGGATTGTCGTATCGATATGCCGGCACGTACCGTCGTAATCGACGAGGGCTTTCGTAGTCGTTGTGGCGATGATGTGGCGTTATTCACCTGGCCTATCGCTCAGACTGCCCATGGCCCCGAGGATATGCGGTTGATTCCGCCGGTGACCGCCAATACCTGTGATTTCTTTTATGCGACCGAACTTGATGCCGGGTGGTGTTCATTGACCGATACGCGCCAACGTCACGGGTTTGGCTTGGCGTTTGATGCATCAGTCTTCCGTACCTGTTGGGTGTTTGGCGCATATGGCGGTTGGCGTAGTTTGTATGCGGCGATTCTTGAGCCGTGCACTGGGTATCCGTACAAGCTTGATGATGCAGTTGCCCAGGGTACTGCTAGTCGATTGTTGCCAGGGCAAGAGCTTAAAACACAGTTACGGGCCGTGATTTATCATGGATTGGATGCAGTATCTGATATTTCTTCAACCGGTCACGTGAAATAATGAAAGGGCAATGTGATGCCACAGGTCTCTCAACAAGTTGCGATTGTGACCGGTGCAGGAAGTGGTATTGGCCGAGCGATTGCCCATGAGTTAGCGGCTCGTGGTCATCAGGTGATGGTGGCTGATATTGACGGTGCACACGCACGAGAGGTGGCTACCCAGATTAAGGCAGCCGGCGGTGATGCCACCGATATCGTCATTGATATTCGCCATGATGCGCAGCGAATGGTCGATGAGACGGTAGCGCGCTATGGCCGAGTTGACATCCTTGTCAATAATGCCGGGATTTTCTATCCTGCTGATTTTTTGACGACGGACTTTGATTCATGGCATCGTGCGGTGGATGTGATGTTCCTAGGGGCTACCAAGTGCAGTCAGGCTGCTGCTCGTGTCATGGCGGCCCAAGGACATGGTGGTCAAATTGTGAACATCTCGTCTGTGAATGCGTTTCTTGGCGCACCGCTCTCATCGCACTACAACTCGGCCAAAGGTGCCATCGATCAGTTGACGCGCTGTTTGGCGGTTGAATTGGCGCCACACGGAATTCTTGTCAATGGGGTAGCGCCTGGGTTTGTCGAGACACCTATGGCAGTGGTTGAAGGTGTCAACGAACATACGACGGATGATTTTAAGCAATTCTATGTTAAACGCCGTCGTATTCCATTGGCTCGTCCAGCTGAACCCGAAGAGATCGCTACTGTGGCCGTATTTCTGGCTGAAGGCACAGCAACATACTTGACTGGTCATACGATTGTTGTTGATGGTGGTTTATCAGTCACATTTTAAAGGGTGTGATGACGGTATCCTAAGATGTTTGACAGGCGCATGGACTGTTGTCGTACAAGATCAAGCAATTGATCGCGTCGACTCTCAGTGAAGCGAATATTGGGCACTGAGATGCTCATTCCTGCCACAATTGCACCGGTCGCATCGTAGACCGGTGCAGCGACGCAACACAGTCCAGGGGTCGATTCTTCGTGGTCAAGAGCATACCTTTGGTTGCGTACCGTGTGAATCATGTCAAGCAACATCTCGGGATCGGTGATGGTGGTCGGGGTGATGGGCGGGAGTTGTACGTTGGCCGGGTAACGTTGTTGGAGTTCGGCGTCACTCAAATTTGCTAGCAGTACCTTGCCGACACCGGTGGCGTAGGCGGGGAATCGTTTGCCTACCGCTGATACCATGCGAATCGCACTCGTGCCCTCTTCTTTGGCGACGTAGAGCACCTCGTTGCCATCAAGGACGGCCAAATGGACGGTCTCATTACAAGCGCGTGAGGTGTGCCGAACAATCTCCCAACCATCACTTACTAAATCGGTGCTGGCTATATAGGCACTGCCGAGCTCGAACAGGGCAGGTCCAAGGCGATAGGTTCGCTCGCGCATGCCATCGCGGAGATAGCCGTGTAACACCATTGTATGTAACAGTGCGTGAGCACTACTTTTGGGGAGCTTGAGTGCAGTGCAGATCTCGCTGAGCGATAATCCGTCTGGGTGTTTGACGAGTAATTCAAATACATCAAAGACGCGGGCTGCAGATTTCACCACAGAAATCGATGTTGTGTCGCTCATATGTTCACATTAATGAATGCTGTTCAATATGTAGAAATTATCATCAATCGGTGAATTTGTCAATTATTAGAGACACGCAACCGCCCTTGTGTATGGCACAAGGGCGGTTGATTATACGCTCGAGATCTTACTTGTATTTGACATATAGGAATGCAATACCAATGAGCAACGCCGGGACAGCACAAAACAAAATCGAATAATCTTGATCGACAATCATGGATTCATCCTGTTGATGTATGGTATTCCCCATGTATTGTACTGCACTTTTGAGGATATTGTGGCAAAAATCACGTCTGATGTACAAGTATAATTTGGCAAATTCTGGCATAAAGACCAGAGCGGATGGGGTGGTAATCCGTCCAGATGAACGGATTGGTTTGCCCAGGAGTGACTACAATAAAACGAGTGCTGATTGAGTATTTGACGGCCAAAAGTATGAATGTTTAGGTGAACTTTAGGCATAAATTGTTTTCGTAAGGGTTACATAAAGTTAATCATGTCAGACTAAAAGTGACAAATTTGCACGCAAAGGCAGGGTGCAGTTATGAAAATTTTCCATGGGTTGATTGTTGCCACGTTATTTTTGTTGATGGCACTAGCAGCATCTATTGTTATTGAGGATGAGTTCGCCATCTATGATCAGGTCACCTTAGTGGTAAGCATCGTGTGGGCGCTTGCGCATTGGATGTTGATGTTGCAACCGGCATCTACATCGCAACGAGCCTGGCATCAGTGGCTGGTGCAGTGTGGTATTCGTAAACCACATCTGTTCCTTGCTGGATTGGGTTTACTAGTGGTGGTGATTATTCGTCATACATTCCAAGTCGAGTATTTGTATAACCAGTACTTTCACACGGGGAACACCACCGATCTGCTCTGGCGGTATGCGCATACGGTTGTGGTGACGTGGATTGTTGGCTGGATATATATAGTGATGTCAGTCTGGCCACCACTCAATTACCAATTGATATGGCAGACACATCGGTATGAGATGGTTGGTGTCATTGTATTGTTAACGGTGGCGATTGGGCTTCGCACCTCTCAACTTGGCTTGATTCCCAATATTTTGAATGGTGATGAGGGCCTAATCGGCTGGTGGGCCACATCGCTGTTCATGGTTGACAGCCCACTTGGGTATGTCTTTGGGGCTATTGATGGTGTTGGTACAACGTATTTATATTTCATGTCATGGATATTTGCCTTGTTTGGTCAAAACGCCATGACGGTGAGGCTTTTACCTGCGCTGGCAGGTATTGGGGCAATTTTGACAAATTACTGGTTTGCCCGTCAACTGTTTGGTCGGCGTGTGGCGCTAATTACCACGGTGTTATTGGTATTTGCGCATACGCACATTCACTTTAGTCGGCAGGTTGCGGTTTCATACATCTATGCCACTATGTTTATGCCGGTGTATCTGTGGGGCATCTGGCAGGTGGTTGCAACCAAACGCATGTGGCCTGCGGTAGTTGCTGCATGTGCGCTGATGTTTCATGTTAACTTCTATCTTGATGCGTGGGCGTGGACGGTTTTTTTGTTAATTCTGGTGGGTGCTTGGGCGATCGTTGATCGGCAGGCCATTTGGACTGCGGCACGCCCGTTGCTGTTCATGTTTGGTTTGATGTTAATTGGATTGAGTCCGATGATCATCTGGGCAAGTGCGTATCCCGGCGAGTTCATGTCGCGGATGAGTATGGATGGTTCGATAACGACAGGTTGGTTGACGCGTGAGGCGGCCTTGTATGGGGTGAGTGAGTGGTTTATTATTTATCAGTTGTTTGAGGCGGCAATTCTAGCATTTATCACCACACCATTTGTTGACTTTTATCATGCGGGTGTGCCGATTTTGGATGGTGTGAGTGCAGTTTTCTTTGTGATTGGAATGGTAATTGTACACTGGCAGATGCGCACACGTCGTATGTTACTCCTGCTTGGCTGGTTTTGGGGAGGTGTGACCGCGTTAGCTGTGCTCACAATTCCAATAAGTACCTACCACTATCGGTTATTTGCGGTGGTGCCAGTGGTGTATGTGATTGTGGCGTACACGTATGATTTGTTGTTGCGCCACATTGATGTAAGATTTGGTGCAACAGCAAGTCGGATGGTGATGGGAGTGTTACTATTGTATTTTGCCATTCAAAATGTACAAATATACCGCACACAATTAGCTGGAGTGTGTCGATATGGCGGTGATTTACGTACTCAGCAAGCTGGTGTAATATCGAATTATCTCTACACATTGAATGACCCAAATGCAACTGTGTTGATATACGGTAACATGAACGAGTTCCATTATGGTCCTTGGAAGACGATGGACTTCATGAATCCTGGCATGCGCTTTATCAATGTTACGATAGATACCGACAGTCGTCAGTACCGTAATTTGGATACCAGCGTGTATGTCGTGGTAGTGCCTGAGATGTATTTTCTGACCCAGTCATTGAGTGAACAGTATAATACGAGTACTATGGTCAACTTAATACATTGTGGAGAGACTGTTTTGCGAGTTTTAAAGGCGAACAACACACAATGAAACTATCTACGATGCTCCGACAAACTGCACATTCACGTACATCAGTTTTGAGTTTACTCATTGTGATAAGTATTTTGTTGGCGTTGCTGATTATTCCCAGTTGGCAGAAGTCGCAGAACGACATTATTGTTGCGCAGATATCGCTAACGAATAATACCATTACGCATTTAAACGAACTCGAAGTAGCACTCCAAGAGATGCGTGCTGCGACGCGTGGCTACATTATCACTGAAAATGCTATTTTTGTAGCGCAGTTTGAACAAGCAAGCGAACGACATCGCGCAGCGCTTGATTTGCTCATCCAAAATATTGATATCAGTCGTGACTCTGCAAATCGTACTTTGGTAGGTCAGCTTGCGCAATCTGTTGCTGAGTGGCGCTCACGCCGGTTGCTTGCGCAGATATCGATGGTTGAACGTGGCGAGCGTGATAACGCTGAGCGAGACTTTTTGCTCGGTGTGAGTCAACAATCATATGAGCAAATACGGTCAGTTATTGGCGATATTCGCACGAATACAAAACTTGAGCGACGCAATCAGCTTGCACGTGCAGCAGAACTTAGCAGTCAGTCGACGATGACCAATCAAGTGTTGGTCTTTTTTGCCTTGATTGGTGTTGGTATTGTGGTGGTTGGTTTTAATCGACTCAGTGGTTTGGTTGATGCGCTCCAACATTCTGAGCAAGCTGCCCAGCATTTGTCTGAAGAACTGACCATCCAACTCGACCAAGTAAATCGACAAAATGCTCGATTGGCGTTCGCCCAAAAACTCGCTTTAAATGCGACGACAACACAGCCAGAAGGGTCGCGTATTCAATCATTAATTGAAATAATTGGGCATGAGTTTGCATTGCCGATGGTAGTATTACGCATGAATCATGCAGGGATGCATACGTACTACGCCTATTGTGATTCACCACATCGTATCGCTCTTGAGCCGTACGTGAAAGATCCTGAACTGCTGAATCACTCCGCTACAGAGATTGCAGTCCACAGGTATGGATTACAGGTGCAACGCACTGCCTTGATGATCGGGCCGCGCACGCTTGGCACATTATTTGTGATACATCAGCACCCGTTTGCGCTTGATTCGCTTATCCAACAGCAATTGACGCTATTACTCGAGAATATTGAGTTGTTTGAACAAATTGCGCAAGAACAAAAACGCCTCGCCATGGTAGTTAATTCTGTGCCTATAGGATTATTGTTGATTGACATAAATGGTGTTGTCTTAATTTCAAATACTAAGGCCATTGAACTTTTTCCGTTTTGTCAAAATGGGCTGCCAATCACGCAAGTGATATCAGCACAGCAATTTTATATGACTGGTGGGCGTGAGCTTATCGTGGATCAACTCCCAATTATTCAAGCACTCGAGGGTAATGAAACTCACTCTGTTGAGATTGTGCACGATGTGGCGGATCAACGCATCCCTGTACGTCATGAGGTCGTTTCAATTCGTGATGATGCAAATCGGGGCGCATTCGTGGTCATTCTTGAGGATGTCCGAACTCAACACGAGCTCGAACGACTCAAGGCTGATTTTGTTAGTATGATTAGCCACGAACTACGCACGCCATTGGCTGCCATCGTTGGTGCAACATCGATGTTGGTGAATCAGCATACCTACGGCCGTGATCAGTTCCATGAGTTTCTTCAATTGATCAATGCACAAGGTCAGCGGTTGCAGAAGTTAATCGATGATGTACTCAATGTGGCACGCATTGATCGTGAAGGTGTACGCTTACAACGTGAACGGATTGACCCGCAACTACTTGTACGGCGTGTTGTTGAGCGCCAGCGACCGTGGGCTTCATTAACGCGTGTGCGTGTGCATACCGATTTACCAGATGTGTTTATCGACGTGTTGCGTATCGAACAAGTGCTAGAGAATCTGCTTGAGAATGCGGTGAAGTATGCACCAAAAAGCGATATTGAAGTTCATTTGCGTTATGATCCCAAACAAAAAGCGGTGAATGTTTCAGTGCGTGATTTTGGTACGCCATTACCAGAAAGTCATCGTCGGCGCGTGTTTGAACGATTCTATCAAGCACATGACACAACGAATGGTGGAGTTGGGCTCGGCTTGGCGATCTGCAAATATTTCATTGAAGCGCACGGTGGTGACATTGTGATGGAGGCAGCGCCGCGCGACGAGGGCACAATGGTCATCTTCACGTTGCCGTTGACAGATCAACTTGAGACGATTTCGTTGATTAAACATGGAATTGCTGCGCGTGTACTTGTTGTCGATGATGATAGCTCTGTACAACGTACAATGCAAACAATGCTTCAGGAGCTCGAATACACCGTTGTTGTGGCTAGTAGTGTACGTGAGGCCTACGAACGGCTTGATCGCATGTATTTTGATTTGCTGATTGTTGATGTGATGCTTCCTGATCAGTCGGGGCTTGATTTCGTACGTGACCTGCGTACATGGATGTCAACCCCGATTATGATTGTTACGGCACGTAACAGCGAGAAAGATGTAGTGGCTGGATTGCGAGCAGGTGTTGATGACTACATGGTGAAACCGTTCAGTTATGACGAGATTGCCTTACGTGTACGAAATCTACTTCGACGCCAACACGAACATCCCCACGACGATCCTTCGTTGCGGGTAGGGAGTGTGCAGTTGTTACTGAACTCGCGGCAAGTTCGAGTTCATGATGAACTACTTGACTTAACGCCGATTGAACACCGATTGTTTGTGGTATTTGTACGGAACCTTGGTCACGTTTTGACTCACGAACGGTTACTCCATGCAGTATGGGGTGATCGATATGAACAAGAAAATCAGTATCTGTGGGTGCATATATCGCATTTACGGCGCAAATTGGTCAATGCGCTGGTCACTGAACTCCACATCGAAAATGTGCGTGGTGTAGGGTATCGTATGCAACTCAGTCAGGATATACCCACAGAGACATAAATCGGTATAGTGCATCGTTATCTGCTATAATCGGTAGTGAGAATAGGGTTGCCGTTCCTCATTACCAGAGCGGTAGTTGCACAAAGTGAGATGCCGACATGTCGGTTCCGTTTAATGATCTCAAGCGCCAGCACGATATCCTCGCCACTGAATTAAATGACGCGATTCACCGTGTCATGCGGAGTGGGTATTACATACTTGGTCCAGAGGTTTCCCAGTTTGAGACTGAGTTTGCTACATATTGCACCTCCCGACATGCAATTGGTGTTGCCAACGGCACTGATGCCATTCAACTCGCCTTGCTTGCAGTTGGTGTCCGACCGAATGACGAGGTCATCACAGTGGCCAATGCCGGCGTGCCCGGCACAGCTGCAATAATTGCCATCGGCGCTATTCCGGTATTTGTTGATGTCGATCCACAGACACGCAATCTTGACCCGAATGCTTTAGAAGTGGCAATCACTTCGCGTACGCGCGCAATCATGCCGGTGCATTTGTATGGGTTGATGGCCGATATGCCGGCGATTATGCGGATTGCGGCACAGCATGCCATACCTGTCGTCGAGGATGTTGCCCAGGCACATGGGGCAACGTTGCATGGCCACGTCGCGGGAAGTCTTGGCGCTGTGGCGGCATTTAGTTTTTATCCTACCAAAAACCTCGGTGCCGTCGGCGACGGCGGTGCAGTTGTGACGAACAGTGATGAGATTGCCACACGCGTCAAGCGTTTGCGTCAATACGGCTGGGAGCGCAAGTATTACACCACCGAACAGCGCGGGATTAATTCGCGATTGGACGAGCTCCAGGCTGCCTTGTTGCGCGTCAAGTTGCGTCATCTTGCGGCGAGTACTGAGCGACGGCAAGAAATTGCCCAGATGTATGCCGCAGCGTTTGCCACGTTGCCTATTTCCTTGCCAACCATTCCTGATGGCTACCAGTCGGTATATCACTTGTATGTGATTGAGTCAGATCAGCGAGATGCCTTGCAACATGCGTTAAAGCAGGCTGGGGTCGGTACAGATATCCACTACCCATTACCGACGCATCAGCAACCCGTTTATCAACAATTCGCACCGTCAACGCGTATGATACACACAGAGCATTTGGCGATGCATGTGCTGTCACTGCCCAACTTCCCTGAACTTCAGGATGGAGAGGTGGCGCATGTCATTGATGCAGTGCGTCATGCGCTCTCTACCGTACTTTAGGGGATTCTATGTCACTTTTTAAGCGGCTATTCGGCCAAGGGCGAGATGCTCCACGTGATGAGCAAGAGGCCCAAGAAGAGGCCTCACAACTGAGTGGTGCAACCGAGCGTACGCGCCGTGGATTTTTTGGTCAGATTGCCGCGTTGTTTGGCGCGAGTCAAATCAACGATGAGTTGTGGGATGACCTCGAGGCGTTGTTGGTCCAGGCTGACGTCGGTGTAGAGACCTCATTGTACCTGGTCAATCGTGTCAAAGACCGCGTCCGGCGCAACGGTGTGAAGGATCCGGCTGAGGCGCGGGAGATGTTGCGTGCCGAGATGGTGCGTGTGTTGGCTGATCAACAGGTGGCAGTGAATATTCAGTCGAAGCCGCATGTGGTGTTGGTAGTCGGTGTCAACGGTGCCGGCAAAACGACGCTCATTGCCAAGTTGGCCCATCGCTATCACTCACGTGGTCAAAAGGTCCTCCTAGCTGCCGCTGATACGTTTCGCGCAGCGGCTACTGAGCAACTTGAGACGTGGGCTGCCCGCGTGGGCGTGCCGGTGGTGACCCGTGGGCAAGGTGCTGATCCGGGTGCTGTTGTGTATGATGCAGTTGAGCAGGCGACCACCAGTGATTGTGATGTGTTGATTATTGATACCGCTGGTCGGTTGCATGCCAAAGTCAATTTGATGCAAGAGCTGACGAAGTTGCGTAATATCATTCGGCGCAAAATACCTGATGCACCACATGAGGTCATCTTGGTTATTGACGCCACTACTGGCCAAAACGGCGTGCTCCAGGCCAAGGCCTTTGCGGCAGCGTCTGATGTAACCGCTGTAGCGATAACAAAGATGGATGGCACTGCTAAAGGCGGAATTGCCTTTGCAATTGCTCAGGATATTCAACGGCCTGTTCGGTATGTTGGTACGGGTGAGAAGATGACCGATTTGGCCATGTTTGATGCCCCTACATTTGTTGATTCGCTATTTGCACGTGATGCATAAATTTGTGTAGAGGTAATCCTAATGCATGTAGAAGTCGCACCATGTCCGGTATGTCGCCGTCAATTAGCCGTTCAAAGCCATGTGGTCAAAGGGACGTTCGTGGTGTGTGTCGATTGTCGCACCACCCTCAAAGTGGTGTCGGTCACACCCTTGAAGTTTGAGAAAGTCGATGTGGCGAAGACCTACAATGTCGATTCACGCCCTGAGTCGTACGGTTAAGCGAATCGTCGTGAGTGTGTGGTGTGTGGTGCTACTCGCATCATGCACCATCCGCTCAGGTGAGGAGCTCGTACTGCTTCAACCTGATGCACAACCGCTTTCGGCGATGGCCGTGCGGTTTGTTGGCTCCGAAGGGGTGATGTGGCGTACAATACAAGGGTTAACACCTGATACACCGTACCAAGTTGTGGTGCAGGCGCAGGTGCAATCTGGTGCCATGCAACTCGTTTTTCGCGATACGGTCGGTGATACCGCGCCATTGGTGGTTGTGCCAGGGCGTGTTAAGGTTTCACAGTACACGCTTCGAAGCAATACGCAAGGTGCCATTATGCTTGAGGAAATGACCTATCAATCGCGTGGTGGTGAGTATCAACTACGATTTGTGCCACTGACCCAACCAAACACACCATGATGTGTTTCATCCGGTGCAGAAAGGAATGCCACAGTGACCAACGATGATATTCAGAAGCTCGTGCAACAGCACCACGTTGAGTTCATAAGTCTGCAGTTTACTGATATTGCCGGTATGCTCAAAAATGTCACTATTCCCGTGAGTAATTTGGTTGATTGCCTCGATCATGGCGTCTGGTTTGATGGTTCGGCCCTTGAGGGCCCGGCACGTGTGGCCGAAACCGATATGTACCTGATTCCTGACCGTTCGACTTTCGCCGTCGCACCATCAGATGGCGATGTCAGTATTGCCACGGCGCGCTTGATTTGTGATGTTTACTCCCCCGATGGTCGCCCGTATGCAGGTGATCCTCGCCGTGTGCTACGACGCGCCATCGAGGAAGCCTCAGCAATGGGGTTTGTCTATCGCCTCAGCGCCGAAGTCGAGTTCTTCCTGTTTAAGGCTGACGCTGATGGTCGCCCCGTGCTTGTGCCCAACGATTCTGTGGGCTATTTCGATGCCACCAATGACAGCTACACCCAGTTCCGCCGCCAAGTCGTCAAAGCGCTACAGGCCTATCATATTGAGGTGAATGCGACGCACCACGAAGGTGCTGTGGGGCAACACGAAATTGACCTACAACTCGAATCTGGGTTGGCCGCTGCTGATGCCGTGATGACGATGCGCCAAGTGTTACGATCACGTGCGTTGCGCCAAGGCATGTTTGCGTCATTTATGCCCAAACCAATGACTGGTCTACCTGGCAGTGGTATGCATGTTCATCAGAGTTTAGTTGATGCGGTGACTGGGGCGAATTTGTTTTCTGATAGTGAGGACAGCTATGGGCTCTCGCCGTTGGCCAAACACTTCATTGCGGGAATTCTAGCGCACGCACCTGGTATGTTGGCCGTGCTGGCACCACTCGTCAACTCGTATAAGCGCCTTGTGCCCGGCTTTGAGGCTCCAGTGCTTGTGAGCTGGGGGCGCACTAACCGCGGAGCGTTTATCCGCGTGCCACGTGTGCTCAGCGATCGCCCACAAACGACGCGTATCGAGGTGCGATCGCCAGATCCGTCGTGTAATCCGTATTTGGCCTATGCCGTGATGCTCAAAGCGGGCCTTGATGGTATTCGGCGTGAGTTGCCGTTACCCGCAGCTGCCGAGGAAGATTTGGTTACAATGAATTCGCGCTCGCGTATTCACGTGCCATTGCCGATGACCCTCGGTGATGCAATTCAAGCGCTACAACGCGATGAGGTTATTGCGGATACGCTTGGGCCGTTGATTTTTGAGCGATTTGTCGAATCGCGACAAAAAGAGTGGGAAGAGTATCGTCAACACGTCAGCACCTGGGAGCTCGAACGGTACTTGCCGATTTATTAAAGTGGATTATATGACGCCGACAAATCCGCCACCTTCACAACCAAATATGACTGTCACTGTGTGGTGGCGTAAGCCCGAGTTTAGTGCCTGGGTCACGCTCATCGTTGCATTCGGCTTCTTTGTGATTATTGCTGTCGTGACCTTGCAACTTGCATGGCAGGCGTACACCAGTGCCATGCGCACCCAAGAGGGGGCCATGTTGCGCAGTCACGTGGCTGTCGGGGTATTGCTCCAAGAGCCACGCAGTGTGACGAGCCGTGCCATTGAGCGCCTCCCAGAGAATGTTGACCCGTGTCCGGGTGAGTCTGATATCTGTATTCCATTACGTTCGGGAGACCGTGTGCGTACCGTGCCTGCAGCCGGTTACGGTCCAGTGGCCTCGCTTGTGCTCCCCGATACCACGCACATTCAGCTGTGGGCTCAAGATGAAGGAAGCGATTTGGTCTACCACACCTATCAGGTGTCGCGATGGAACAATCAGCGTCAGATTGTCAGCTTACAACAACATAGTGGTTATGCACGCTACGACGTTGCCCAGTTTCAGCCGTACCAAAAAGTCGAGTACAACGTGGTGCTACCGGATGGTGTCATAGTGTGGATGACGCCAGGTGGTAGCTATAGTGTGCACATTTATGCCAAGAATCGCCAAAACCACTATGAGATAGCCGTACGGTCGGGTAGTGCAACAGTGCAACACGCTAGCAAAACTGTCAGTCTTGCGTCAGGTGAGTTGGTCGCAGTGGACCATAACAGTGTGATTGCTGATCCGGTAGATGCCTCGTGGCAATTAATTCGCGATCCTGATTGGCAGGATATCTCATCCGAAGATAGTGGGACGACCACCGTGGGCGGATGGAACGAGTTCCGCCGTGCCGAGGCGCCAAATATGCGGGTTGATGAGCTGAACGGTCGACTCTCAGTGGTTCAGGGGTGTTCGCCTGAGAGTCCAGATTTGTGCTCGGCCGATGAACAAGTCCGCGTGTTGCGTTTGCGCCGTGACGGCAGTCAAACACGTCCATTTGCAGTTGGCGTTGAGCAAGACCTCGATGCTGATGTCTCCGAGTATACGTCGCTCCGATTAACGGCTTGGGTGCGTGTGTTGACACAATCTGTTCCTGTCGATGGCGGTATCGCAGGGTCTGAGTGTCCAGTCATGTTTACGTTAGTCTACAAATACATCAGCCCAGCTGACGAGCAACTTGAACGTAACTTTTGTTTGTATGCCTACAAATCCACAGATATGTTGGTGACTGATACCGGGCGTATTCGCTACCGTGCATTACCTCCATTTGAATGGTATCGCCTTGATGTTGACCTCCGTGAGGATGAGTACCTGCGATTAGCACGATATCTGCAGTCAGTTCGAATCGAAGCGCGTGGTAATGATTATATGGCCGAGATTACGGATCTTGCGTTGATTGGTAGACAATAATGAATCTGCGTATTCGCACAGGGGTTGACTTAATGCGTGTCGCCCGAATTGAGCGTGTCATGCGCCAATACGGTGATCGATTTATCACTCGCATCTTCACTGCCAATGAGCAAGCGATTTGTGGCGACCGTGTCCACGCATACGCTGCCCGTTGGGCTGCCAAAGAGGCTGTGGCCAAATTGCTCGGGACTGGCCTGCAAGGACTAGGGAGCGGCTCAGTTGCTTTGCCGTGGCAAAGCATCGAGATTCAACGTAACGATCACCAAAAGCCTCTGGTGTGTTTGCATGATCGTGCTGCCGAGGTAGCACGTCAGCATCACTTGTGTGAAATTGACATAAGTTTAAGTCATGACGGCGACTATGTGGTGGCGAGCGCTGTTGCGCTCCAAATTGGCGATGCCGAGGAGAACCCGTCGTGCTAATGCAAGTCTCATTTGCAGTGCTCACATTGCTCCTCATCTTACCATTTGTGTTGATTTATCTGCGTGAACAGCACGATGCTACCCAGTTATTGACTGCCGAAACGCGACTGCTGACGTATAGGGGACATTCAATTGCCGTCTATGATTACGGCAAAGGTGATGTAGTTGTCTTGCTTCATGGGTTTGCGGGATGGAGTGATACGTGGGCTGAGATGGTCACACGCCTCGTTACGCGCAATAAACGAGTAATTGCCATCGATATGATTGGGGCAGGGGCAACGTCGCGTTCGACTAATCCGTCCGACTACACAACGGATGCGCAAGCGCGTATGATATTGACTGTCCTACAACAGTTGGGCGTGGCAACTGCCACCGTGATTGGTCATTCGTATGGTGGCCGTGTAGCGCTCCAGATGGGATTACTAGATCCTGCACGCATCCAAAAAATTATAGCCATCGCCCCTGAGGCATATGCCACGCATCGTCCACCCATGGCAAAGTTGGTCGGTGTTCCAGTAATCGGCTTTGCACTGGCGTTTTGGTCGACGTCTCCGAGCCTGATTGGCGTGGGTTTGCGGAGCGTCAGCAAACGTAAGGAGTGGGTGACGCTCGCCGAAATTAATCGATATGCAGCTCCTGTACGTGTCAAAGGACATCTGCGCGCCCAAATCACCCAATCTGTAGCCCCCAAAGATGGTGACATGCCTGTGCCTCGCCACCTCGGTCGGATTACTTGCCCGGTCTATTTGATTTGGGGCGATGGTGATCCGGTGTTTCCGGCTTCCCATGGCCTTATGTTAGTTGAGCATTTACCCGATGCACATCTTGCTATCGTGCCAAACTGCGGCCATGTGCCACATGTAGAGGCGGCCGACGAAACGTGGCAGTTTGTTGATCAAGCGCTTGCCTCATAGCTATTGGTAGTCAGTTGATGTTTATGGTGTTTTTTGTACACACATGCATGGTATTGCTATGTGTGTGTGTGTGTGCGAAAAAGCCAAGGCTGGCGTTGCAACCTTCATGACAAAAAGACCACGGGCGCCCGAGTTTTTATGCGGAAGTGAAAAATTGCGATGTTAATGCAGCGTGTGACCAAATTGAAGGTGACACCGGACACTGATGCTATGCGGAGTGGTGCGGTCGTCCCAGTTTACGCGCCAAAATAACCGCTGTGCAACTGCACGTAGCAGCTACCACAAACGCAAGTTGATAGCCGAATGTGCTCACGAGGATACCACCAAGAACCGGAATGAGGGCGCCGACACCAAGAATGGTATTGGCCAATCCCATGTACAGCGGTCGTTGCTCGGGTGGGGCGACTTCGAGTAAATAGGTCATGCTTGCGATGCCGATGCCGTCTGCTGATGTGCCTGACGCGAGGCTCAGGAGTAACAACCAACCGATCAACAATGTGCTGCTGAATGCGCTGATGTTAGGGGCCAAAAGCATCATCAGTGGTGGGAGCATCGCCACTGTGCCGGTGACACGCAATAACCATTGTTTGCCACGACTGTCGCCAAGTCGCCCCCACACCGCATTTGAGATTGCGGCTGCCACTGCAGAACTGGCCACAAATAGTCCGGCAGTGCTTGCGGGTAAGCCGAGTTGTTCGGTGACATAAATAATAAAAAACGGCTCAGCCATGCGGCCAATAAGTAAGAACAATCGGACAATGATGAACTGACGATAATCCTGATTGTTGCGCAACATGGCGGGGGCCGCGTTGAGCGTATCGCGCAACGACATGCTCGGTACCACTTGTTGCGCTGGTGGCTCGTTGACCGTGGCAAATACCGACATCGCCATTGCGTAACAAATCAGACTAAAGCCGCTGATGACCGCAAAATTATACGGGAAGATGAACGGGCTATCGTCACTCAATACCCACCTGACAAGTGGGCCACCAACGCTGAAAGCGAGTAGTCCGCTAAGGAGTTGCCGTGTGCCAAAAAACCGGCCGCGTTGATTCGCAGGGACGATTTTGGCAACCACATCCTGGAAGCTTAGTGTCGTTACTCCACCGCCAAAGTTAAACAGCGCATAACTGATGAGAATTGCAGCTAACGCCCATGTGTTATCAATCATGCCTGCGACAAAACAGGCCGTGACCATGGCTGCTTGTGCCAGAATCCGCAAAAACGCAAATTTCCGGTAGACCGGTAGTTTGTATATGAGCGCTTGTACCCGTCCTCCTACAATTAACTGTGGGAGCAAGTAGCCAGCACTTTGGATGACCGGGAGTAGGCCAACCAACGTCAGTGAACCACCGAGTTGCCGAATCAAGAGAGATAGCACAAGTCCCGGGCTACTTGCAGCTTCGCCCATACCAAAGATGGCACCATTAAAGACGCCTTTGTAGTAATTTTTGCGCATGGACTGCGGTGAGAGTGATTCGTGCTCGCTCACGTGGTGGTTGCACTCCGGATTATATGCACGAGATCATCGGGGATGCGACCTTCGACGATGACGCCATCACCATCATATTCTTCGCTCATCACGACACCGCGCTGACGCCAGAGTTGGAGCAAATCGGCCCGCCGATATGGCAGGTAGGCGCGAATGGTAGTCATCTGCCGCTCGAGCATCTGCTCTATGCGTTGTGAGAGCAAATCAATACCCCATCCTTGTTGGGCAGATACGGCCACAAAATCGCTAGGGAGACCGAGCGCATCAGCCATACCAGCGACTTCTTGTTGATCAACACCACTAAGTTTGTCGATTTTGTTGAGCACGGTCAACATTGGCGTATGTTCGATGCCGAGTTGCTTCAGAGTATCGAGCACGGTCTGTGTCTGTTGGTCGGCGTTCTTGTGGGTGATGTCGAGCACATGCAGGAGCAAATCGGCATCGGCGATTTCTTCGAGAGTAGCACGAAACGACACCACGAGCTCTGTCGGTAACTTTTGGATGAATCCAACCGTATCGGTTAGCAAATACTGCGTGCCACGCGGTGTTGTCACCTGTCGCGTGGTGGGGTCGAGCGTGGCAAACAAGCGGTCCTCGGCTCGCACCGAAGGACCGGCCATCGCATTGAGGAGGGTTGATTTGCCGGCATTCGTGTAGCCGACGATAGCGACGACTTGCACGCCGGTGCGACGGCGTCGCTCACGGTAAACCTCGCGCTGGGCGTGGATGTCTTTGATGAGCTCTTCGAGCTGAGCAATACGTTTGCTGACCAAACGACGGTCGACCTCGAGCTGCGTCTCACCGGGGCCACGCAACCCGACAACGCCACCAGCAGACCCGCCGCCACCGCCTGCTTGGCGCTCAAGATGGGTCCACTGTCGGCGCAAGCGTGGTAGGAGATGTTTATATTGTGCAAGCTCGACTTGGATGCGGCCTTCGCGGGTACGAGCGTGGCGTGCAAAGATATCGAGAATAATCGTGGTGCGGTCGAGGACGCGTGTTTTGAGCGTCTCCTCGAGGTTGCGCGTTTGGCCGGGGGTTAGTTCGTCGTCGAAGATAACGAGGTCGTACTCGAGTGACTCTTTGAGTGCGGCTATTTCCTGAACTTTACCGGGGCCGATATAATATTGCGAAAACGGCTTTTTGAGACGTTGAAAGGTTTGGCCAACCACATCAATGTCTGCAGTATCTACCAAAAGTGCTAGCTCAGCCAAAGAGTCCTCGGCTGGCCATGGGCTACGATCGCCGGTCAGTTCACTGCCCACCAAAAAGGCTTTTTCACGCGGAGGTTTGGTGGCATGTAACTTTGTGCCGCGTGCAGTTTGTACTGTACCGTACAGTACTTCTTGGGGAATATCACTCAATGTCTGGTGCCTCTAATCCATGTCGTTCGGCAACGATGTAGAGTGGTCGCCGTTTCACTTCGTCGTAGATTCGGCCGAGATACTCGCCAATGATGCCCAAAAATATCAATTGAATGCCACCAAGGAAGAGCACGCTCACAAGCGTGGTTGCTTGCCCAGCGATGGCGTTGCCGGTGAGACGCAAAATTATCGCAATCAAAATAGCCATAACGCTTAGGCCGGCAATCACGAACCCACTATAGGTTGCGAGCTGTAACGGCAAATACGAGAAGCTGGTAATGGCGTCAAGTGCAAAGCGGAGCATTTTGCGCAGAGGGTACTTGGTGACACCGGCCTTACGGGCATCGCGCCGGTATGACACTCCGGTTTGTTTGAAGCCGACCCAAACTGATAGCCCCCGCATGAATCGGTGATGCTCGCGCATCTTCTTCATCGCATCAACCACACGACGGTCCATCAAACGGAAGTCACCAGTGTCAAGGGGGAGGTTGATATTGGTGATTTTGCGGATCAAGCGATAGAACATACTGGCAGTGGCGCGCTTGAATGCAGTCTCGCCTTCACGCTCACTACGCACACCATAGATCACTTGATATCCCTCACGCCATTTGTGGTACATGTCCACAATGACCTCGGGTGGGTCTTGTAAGTCGGAGTCAATCACCGCAACTGACTGCCCTTGTGCATGGTCTGTGCCAGCAGTGATGGCGATTTGATGGCCGAAGTTCCGTGAGAAATGGACGACCTTGACGCGTGGATCTTGGGCGTGTAGCTCGTCCATGATTGCGCCAGAACGGTCATGGGAACCGTCATTGACGAGCACTATCTCAAACGGTACACCGAGTGGCTCCATGGCAGAGACGACGCGGCGATAAAACTCTGGTAAGAGCACCTCTTCGTCGTAGACGGGGGCTACCACTGAAATGGTTGGTTTTTGATGCCCACTGGTCATATAGCAAACCTCACTCGGTCACCCAGCAAATCATTTTCGCCTTCATTGTAGCACAGCAACTACGGCACGCTGAGTACGTTTATACCCAAGACTTCATAAAATACCAAGAGAATCTCACCATCTGCGGTGTAAACTCGGCTTTCGACGCCACCTGGATAATATTGCTTAATCATACTTAGCTCATTGAGGCGCGCCTGATTGAACACAAACAACGATGTTCCAGTGCCGAGTTGCCATGGTGGCGCATTCGTGAGTGGCGGGTAGACATCAACTCCAGTTGTTTGTGGTAGTTGGAACTGAATGAGTGCGCTGTCGTGATAGTACAATTCTGGTTGCGTGAACAAATAGATTATTGATCCAGTCGGGTATTGTTTGGCCTGCGCACTAACCGCATTCGCACTTTGGTCAACCGGGTTCGTCAATGCATTTCGTGTAGTACCCAGATAGGCTTGTGCATCATAGCCAGCGATTGTAACAGCGAGTACCAAACTTAGTACTTGAATGATAATCGGATTGATATTCCAGTCCTGCTGAATCCAGTCAATTTTGAACCAACGACCCATCTCAGCGATGCCTATCCCCACTATCATTGCCACAAATGGTGTGATGTAGATCATGCGTTGTGCTGCAGGTGTATTAATTGTGATGGCCACTATCGCAATTGCACTCATCATGCCAATGAAGAGCAACCAGTACCGTGGATCTGCATACTCTTTGAGCATGATGAAGAGTCCTAGTACAAAGATGACTGCCGCTGGAATGGTCAGCATGGCCAGTCCTATTTCGTATTGATCGCGTAGAGGTACGGCAATGATGCCTGCAGCCGCATCACGTACACTCATCAACATGACTTGCCACTGCGGGATTTGCTGTTGTGTCGCTATCTCAGCTAGCCACGTTCGGTTGGTGGACAATGCGCTTCCAAATAGGCTGACTTGTCCAACGGTAGTCATGTACTGTGGCCATTGCTGTGCGATACTGATCCAATGTGGTAACGCACCGAGTACGGCGATTCCCCACATGCTTGTTAGTTGAACAAGTCTACTCTCGACATCTTGCCAATATTGGATGGCATAGATGCACAGCCACACCGCAAAGATGACAGGGATTATTTTGCCGGTATGATACGAATATTGTGTCACACTCAGGAGTATGCCTGCGCCAAGATACCAACGACGTTGACCACTCCCCCACGCACTCGCAATTGCATAGAGAATCGCACCGATGAGTGCGGTGTCCACAATCACAGCGACCGCGAGTCTGCTGAACTCGATGTGACTGCTCATTGCTAAGAGTACGATGGCCGTAAACCAGGCAGTGCGTGCATCAAAAAACATCCGCGTGGCGAGAAATGTGAGCAGTACCGCTATGCTTCCGATGATGACAGATAGATTGCGTGCACCGCTAATGGTCTCACCAAAGACAAACATGCTCAGTCCTTGTAAAGCATGCATAAGCTGGCTTGTCATATCTGGTGATAGTGCGATTGGATTCGTAGTACCTGCGCGCCAGCTGGTGAGTGCAAACAAGCTTTGGGTTGCTTCAAAGTTGGTTGCTGCTGGGAGTGTATCAAGCTGATACCACCGCAACGCTACCGCTGCCATGAATAGACAAGCCATGCCGACAAAGTCAAACACTCCAAGGGTAAGGGGAGCCTCTGTGGCAGAGTGGTTCGGTAGCCAAATTAAGATAGTAGCCACAACCAGAACAATGCTCAATAAGAAGCTCAATAACCCACCCCAAAAATCAAAGTAAGCAGGTTGAATGCCCCATCGTAATGTGCCAATTAAGGTGTATAACAAAGCTAATATACCGCTGAGGACGATGAAAGGTGCACCTTTTTGTTGATTAATGCGCTGAATGCAGAATGCGCCGATGCTGGTAACGAGTACCATTAAGACGGTGCTGATTAACTCAAATCGTCCAAAAATGCTTTGAAATAAGAGCATCACTGGCAAGCCACTTGTGGCGGCTAGCAGAATGCTCATATAGTATTTAGTTGACGGTTGATTGAGGTTTAAAAACTGTGTGTGCCAACGCGACTCGCGGTGAATACGTTGCATGCCTATCCTGTACGTGGTTTAGATACTCTGTGAGTATTATACCCTTTGGCGTTGAGGTGTGTGCAGGGACTTATTTCGGTTCAGGTGTGTATATGTCGCCAAAATGAGTAGAGTCGTCTCGCCTACATTCCACCAGAAGTGCACATCGAGTCGCACAGCGGTGGTGATGCCTGGTAGTCGACATAAAAATGTATCACGAGTCAGGTCGCTGGTCGCAATCCAGCCGTCACGCCCAAAAAATCCAGGCAAGCCTTGGGCTGATACCCCCCATGCATCAAGGGCTGCGAGTTCATTCAATGTCTGTAGATAGCGCCACATTAAGTAGGTGTGTTCAGCTGTATGTGCGAATGTCCATGCAAGCATCAACCACGCAAATGTGTTGCGTAACCCGCCAATCACCAAGACGATCATGATGATAAGCACACTCCAATTCCACAAGAAGTGGACCCACTCGGCATTGGCGGCTGAGATGATGCCACTGGCCTTAAAAAACGGCATACGAAGCACATGGTATTGAATCCACTGCACCACATGCTCCACGCCATGAAAGCTTTGTGCGGCCACGAGTGTCGCTAATAATGCGCTCCACCAGCCATGTGTGCGATAGATGTGCCAAACGTGTTTTGTGTAGGCTGGGAGTACACCTGCCATGACTGTGGCTGCAATTACCCACCCGGGCATGCGATTGAGATAAGCCCAGTAACCTGCGATTAACCCGATGCACAACCCAACTACCGCGAGGAGCTTTTCAGCGCGAATATCAAAAATATAGCCGAGGCGAAATTGTGAAATGCTGTTATTCATCGGGTTGCCCTTTTGTAATTGAAATTTTTTGATTGGCGGGGAGTTGCTCAACCACCGATTGCGTGCCATCTGGCCAGGTTACCTGAATGCGATCGATGATTTGTGCGTTGGCCACGCCAAAATGGAGCGTGCGACTATCGCCTGCGAGATACCCTGATTCGCTCTTGACTTGACGCGTCATGAGTTGATCTCCAACCTGCATGGTCACGATGGCGCCAATTGCGTCCCGATTCGCACTTGATGGGTCATGAAGCGTTACGAGAGATGATTTACCGCCACACATGCGATTCTCATAGAGGACTGCTGGTGCATCGAGTGGATTGATGATGACATCGAGGTCGCCGTCACCATCTAAGTCTGCCATGCTCATACTCCGACCGCTTGCAATATCACCGAGCCCCCAGTCTACTGGGGAGAATTTGGTGCCACCAGTGTTCTGAAACAGCATGTTTGCTTCACGAATTTCTGCATCATCAAGATGCCCGAGCAAATCTTTGGCAATCATTCCATTCACGACATACAATTCTTGCCAGCCGTCATTATCAAGGTCACCGAATTTGCCTGACCAGCTCCACCCAGTTGCGTCAACTTGGAGCTCATATGCGCGATTGACCCAACGCATGCCATTCCAACTGTACAACGTGTTTTCAGGGTATTGAGGATCATCAGCGCTTAATGGACGCGTCAACTTGCTCATAGCTGGCAGCCAAATTGCCATAGTTTTGACATCTTGGTTGTAGGGTTTCATGTCGGTCGCAAAGATGTCAAGTTGGCCGTCATTATCAAAATCTGCATAATCGAGGCCCATGGTATTTTCGGTGATTTGCCTAAATGGCATGAACTCCTGCCAGTTTGTGCTTCGGTTCAGCCAAATTCCGTCGGGTCGATTAAAGTCATTGCCGACGTGGATATCGGCGATGCCGTCACGATCCAAATCAGGGAATGCAATGGCCAAGGCGTCTGCGCCTTTGTTGAGCCGTGTGCTGGTGTAGTTTTGACCATCAAACGTATAGACAAACACACCGCCACCACCACGTTGATTGAAGATGAGTCCTTGTTTTTGGAGTTGTTCGGTATCATAGGTACCGAGTACCACATCGAGGTAGCCGTCGCGATTTAGGTCTTGCCATCCCATTGCATAAAACGCCGTATACACGTTTGGCATGGAGCGGATCTGTAAGATGCCTTGGTTGTCGAGTTGGCCAATCACTGGGCGCTCAAAGCGTTTCGTGGCGACGAGTTCGTTTGTGCCGTCCCCATTGGTATCAACAATGCTGAGTGCGCGTACATCGTGTAAGCTCGTGGTGATGCGTTCGAACGATAGTGCACCACGGTTGAGTAGGAGGGTGACCGAACCCGCCAAATTCCCGAGCGCAATGTCGTCACGTTGGTCGCCGTTGAGGTCGCCGATTGCGAGCCCACTCCCATTACTAACATAGACATAACTACCTATGTCGCCACTTTCAGTCTGGTGTGGGAGTTCATGGCGCACAAAGCGTTGTTCACACGCAGCCGGGCTGTTAAGGGGTGTGAGTTGTACAGTGGCCGGCGTTATGACTTCGGTGGCTGGAGTTAATGATGAAGTTTGCACTCCGTTACATGCGCTGAGCAGTAACGAAGTGCAGATCATGATGTGTGTGATGCGATTAAACATACGCAACGACCAATACTAGGTACTACTTGACTGCACCTGCGGTCAAGCCCGACATGAACTGTCGAGATGCCATGATGAACACAATGAGAATCGGAATGATGGCGATGCTTGACCCCAATATTTGCACACCAATTTCGGTACCGCGCAACGAGCGCAACGTGCTCAATGCAACTGGTAACGTATAGGTAGCTTGGTCTTTGAGAATCAACAATGGGAACTGGAACTCATTCCACTTACCCATGAAGGTCAAGATGGCCAATGCGCCTAACGCTGGGGCAATAACTGGCAAGATGATGTTCCAATAGATGCGGAACTCATGTGCGCCGTCAATACGAGCTGCGTCCATCATGTCGTTGGGGATAGCACTCTCGATGTACTGGCGCATCCAGAAAATGCCGAAGGCATTGGCCATGCCTGGCACAATGAGTGGGTACCACGTCTCAATCCAACCAAGTGTACGCATAACGACGAATGATGGAATCAAGCCCAGTGCACCTGGTACCATCAATGTGGCAATCAAGAAGGCAAACAGTACATCACGGCCTGGGAAGCGGAATTTGGCAAACCCATATCCGGCCAACGAACAGAAGAACAGCACTGCAATGGTGTGTGAGCTTGCAATAGCAAGACTGTTATACACAGCTGTCCAAAAGTATGGCAAACTCCCTTGCGACAAGAGTTCGTTGTAGTTTTGCATCCATGAGTTGCCAAAAAATATCGGAGGTGGAATCTTGAGGATGTCAACAGTACGATATGTTGACGTTACCAACATGTAATAAAAAGGGAACGCTGAGATTGCTGCGAAAATCGCCAAAAAGGCGTACAGAAAGCTCATGGCGAACGGACCAGCAAAGCGGTCGCGATTGCGCCGATCCCGTGAAATTGCGCTCGTGGCCATTGCTTAATCCTCCGTTGGATTCTGTCCGCGCCAGCGGTTATACGTGTACGAGAAGATAACAATGATAAAGAACAGGATAAACGACATCGCAGACGCATAGCCGAACCCGCTCTTCGAACCTGTATTGTACTTAAAAGCTGACCAGTAGAGCTGCATCATTGCCGTCAACCCTGCGCGATCGGTACCGCCTGGTGCTGATGACTGTGTGCCGCCTGCTAGCATAACTGGAATGTCGAAGTTTTGCATGGCTCCGATAATCGAGGTGACAACTTGGAACAAGATGACGCCTGACATCAGTGGCATCGTGATTTTGAAGAAGATGTCCTTGGTCTCAGCTCCATCTACGCGAGCTGCCTCGTACAACTCTGGATTGATGGATTGCAACCCAGCCAAGAAGATAATCATTGAGTAACCAGTCCACTGCCAGACGGTTACTGCAGCAATTGACGGCTTTAACCAGTCAGCCGAACCGAGCCAGTCAATCCCTTGTACGCCAAATAACGATAAGAAGTAATTGAACATACCGTATTGCTTACCAAACAAAGAGGTAAACAAAATACCTACGGCAACAGCCGAGGCTACAAATGGCATGAAGTACGCAGCGCGGAAAAAATCCTTAAAGCGAATATACCCACTATTGATGATGAACGCTAATGTGAGTGCAAGCACAAGTTGAGGTGTGGTTGCACCAAAAAACAGCCACACAGTATTGTAGATTGCTTTCCACCAGACTTCGTCTGCAGTGAAGAGCTTGATGTAGTTGTTGAGACCCACCCATTGCATCGGCGAGATGCCGTCCCATTGGTGTAATGAGAGCCACACACCGTACAAAAGTGGGAAAAGGCCGAATACCGCATACAACAAATAGAATGGGCTGACAAATATATATGCCCACGCATTCCGTTTGACTTCTTTGCGGAATGTACGCTGATCCTGCGCACGTTGTTCGGCGGATGAAAACGTCGTTGCAGACATGAGCACCTCACATTAGGGGGACTTTTTAGGGTTTGTAAAAATGGGGTCAACACAGCAGAGGTACAACTGTGCCTCTGCTGTGTTGGTTGAAACAATGATTACGGGGTGGCGCCTTCGATGGCCTTGAGAGCCTCGGCCTCGGCGTCCTTCATTGCTTGTGTTGGGTCCTTACCCTCGTTCATAACCTTGGCCATCTCGGCATTGACGATGTCGTCAGCCTGGAGGTCGTATGGGCTACGAACGATTGAGGCGACGTTGTCGGCGATGTTTGCCCACATGCGGAATGCGCGTTGGCCGCCGAAGAACTCGACTGGCTCGTCGTACAACGGATCAGCCCATGCTGGCTTGTAGGCTGGGAACACACCGGTTGGCTTAAACATGGCGTTCTGGCCTTCGGCTGAACAACATGCCCACTGCACGAAGTCCCATGCCAACTCAGCGTTCTTGGTCTGCTCTGGAATGGCACAGAATGAACCACCCCAGTTGTAGCTGGCCTCAGGAGCTGGGACGATGCGCCACTGTCCAACCGTTTGAGGTTGGTCGCGGGTCAAACCACCCTGCATCCAACATGCGATGACCATGCCCAAGAAGGCGTCGTTCTTGACACCAGCGGCCCAGTCAGCACCCCACCAGTCAATGTCGGCATCGAGCTTCTGCTTGCGGAAGTCAGCAGCCAATTGTGCTGGGCGAGTGGCCTTCTCTTCGATCAACACTTTCATGCCATCGAAGTAACCCTCACCACCCTGGCGCAATGCACCACCGTAGACATCCGTTGCAGCATCGGCTACCAACTTGGTGGCGCCGCCGCTCTTCTCGGAAATTTGCTGTGCAAGTGCGAAGAAGTCCTGCCAGGTCTTGCCTTTGGTGTGTGAGATCAACTCTTCCACAGCCTCTGGCTCGCTTGGCAAGCCCAACTTCTCCATCAAGTCAGCGCGGTACCACACGCCGGCAGGACCAATGTCCCATGGCATGGCAACCAAACGACCATCTGAGGTTGAACCTTGCGTCCACTTGTAGGCGACCATGTCCTTCTCGTACTTGCCACCATCGAATGGAGCAGCCTTGAGGTCTGCCAAACCACCCTTGGCGGTGAAACCACCAACGCGGCCGATTTCGAGTGAGGCAATGTCTGGTGCGCCTGAGCCTGATGCGAATGAGGTGAGGAGTTTGTCGTGAGCGTCAGCAAATGGAGTGTTGACGAAGGTCACCTTGGCGCCGCGATTGAGCTTGTTGTACTCATCGGCCCAAATCTGACCAGCGGCATCCCACCACCAGAAAGTCAACTCAACAACTGCCTTGTTGCCCTCGGCTGGTGCCTCGGCTGCGGGGGCTTCACCGGTTGGAGCAGCAGCACCGCCACATGCGGCAAGTACGCCAGCTGCACCTGCGGCACCGATACCTGCTGCAGCCAAGCGCAGGAAGCGACGTCGCGAAAGAGCCTTGTCATTAATGGCCATGGTTCGAATCCTCCTCCATTGGAAGAACAACGCAACCCGCGTTGTTGGTACAGACGACTCTGTACCCATCTATTCATCTGTATCACCTCATTACCTACACAACAAAGTCTACTTGTTCAGTGAGTTTCGTTTTGTTCGCATGGGTGATGAAATGATTATACGCATTGTATAGTTTTTGTCAATAAAAAATGGCGTTTTTGGTCAATACATGCGTAGATCAATCTCTCAAACAATATGTTACGAGGTTATTGAAGAGATGTTTGCTAGCAGAGTGCGAATCTCTTCGTCAGTAATTCGTGCTTGTTGCCACGCATAAAATACATCTTTGCTGCGCTGTAATTGCATCACATGTTGCCTACTTGGCATGGGCCGGTTGTCTGTTTCTTGGCTCATCCAAGTGTCACGAATGGTGCGTTGTGGCAAAATCGTATCAACCTCCTGGAGTTCAGGACGTTCATAAGCAGAGATTAACGCTGGCACGCTGCTACTCTCATTACTAATTATTGTCTGTAGTTCGGCATCATGTGCAAACTCATAAACGAGTTGTGTGGCTCGTTCATAGTTGAAGGCTTGAATTGGAATTGCAGCTACAAGGTTAGGTCCATACAACGAGCCCAGCGGATGTGTCATTGTCTGCCATGGCGAACGGATCTCGTTATTCCATGTGCGGGCAATAACTTGTCCTAACCCGCGCCCGCCAACTAACATCGCGACGTTGTTGCGCTTGAGCAAATCAAACCATGCGCCACCAAAATGCACGGCACGCCCGATGATTTGTTGTTGCGCCAACCGCAAGCCATAGTCGAATGCACTAATGACTGGTCGTTGCTGTTGCATCGCATCGATTGCTAATGGATAGCAGACATCGTCAAAACAACTCGCTACCGTCGCCACCATCGGATTACCTCGGTAAATTTGTCGTATGAATGCTTCGAACGAATCCAAGCTGTTGCCCATGGCCATTTGGACTTGGGGCACTTCGCGAATTCCCAAGATATCGGACAAGAGCTCAGACTGATACCACACCTTGAGTGGATTGCATGTCAGAGGTACGCCTATGAGGCGCTGTGCGTCAATCAACGTATGACTTAATGCTGCAGGTAACAAGCCTGCACCATTTGTCGATGCATCAACATGCCGCCACATACCTAAATCTCGTTGGTTCACAATGGTGTAACTGTCAGCCACAATAATATCTGGGATGTCAGTAGTGCGTTTCGGTAGTTGGGTCAACTCATCGGCCAATGTTGACGCATCAAATACCAGTCGCCGCACATTTATGCCCGGATTTATCCGGCGCCATCGTGCGAGTGCCTGATCAATACTGCCTGGCGTACTCCACAGCGTGAGCTGGTCCTGTCCGATACTGCCGGTGATCGTTGGATTGTTCCATGTGCATGCAGCCAGCGTAATAGTGCTGGTGAGCAAAGTGCATGACCGGAGAAAAGTTCGGCGCGTTATGCGAGACATCGTTGTTCGATTACTTCACAGATGTAATGCACAATTTGAATGTGTGCCTCTTGAATCCGACCTGAATCATGGGACGGCACAATAATTTCGTGAGTAGCCATCCCTGTTGCGTTCCCCCCACTTTTGCCCAAAAACGCAATCGTGATCATGTTGCGAGCCTTGGCTGTGCTAAGAGCATTGAGAATGGACGGAGAATTACCACTTGTGCTAAAGACCGCGAGTACATCGCCGTCTCTGCCGTGCGCTTCGATTTGGCGTGAAAATACCGCATCATACCCAAAATCATTCGCAATACAAGTAATAGCTAACGCATCGATACTCAACGAGATAGCCGGTAATGCGCGTCGATTGGTACGATAGCGCCCAGATAATTCCTCTGCAAAATGGCCCGCATCAGCTGCACTCCCGCCATTGCCACACGTAAACAATGTATGGTTTTGCAGAACGGCATCAGCAATGATTTTCGCAATCTGCTCGACGCGATCAGACTGTTGTTCCATTGCCTCTGAGAGCGTGCGGGCTGTTGCAAGTTGGTCGCGATAGCGGGGTATGCTCATGCCGATTCCTCGTTGACAAACTTCATCACTTTAAAGCTCTCGGCCATCTCCATGTTGGCTTTAGCGCCGTCCTCACGTGCCCACTGTCGGATAAACTCACCATCCCCGACCTCAACTTGACTTTTGTGATGACGCAAAGCAGCGATTTTTGTTTCGATATCAGCACTGACATCAACCCACGTATCTGCTTGTGCGGCACCGGTAATCCAAAGTTGGTGCACTTTGTGTGGCTCAAGCCCTTCATCGAGTAGTTCGGCGAATATCGGGCGTGTCTCGGCACTTGGGAACACGGCCTCGATGGCCGCCGTAGCTGCCGCTCGGTGATCAGGATGATTTACATAACCACCTGTATAAAACCATGCAGTTGGATCGCCACACACCACGATTGTTGGCTTAAATCGGCGAATCATGCGCGTTAAATCACGGCGCAGCTGGAGTGTTGGCAGGAGTGAACCATCTTGATAGCCCAAAAAGATGAGATCCTTGATGCCGGCGGCATCACAGGCTCCGCGTTGTTCGCGTCGGCGCATATCAACTAATACGTCTTTGGTCATTGCTGGGTCGTTGCTGCCTGCACTGCCGTCCGTAATAATGACGTAGGTGATATGGGCACCCTCACGAGCCCATTTTGCCATGGTGCCACCAATCATGAATTCGGGGTCGTCTGGGTGGGCAAAAATTACCAGCACTCGTTGTGTTGACATGTCCATTCGTGTATTCCTATCATGTATTCAATGGTTCTAGTATAGCATCCATGCACACGGCACGTCCGACAGATTAGGGATTATTGCAACAGTGCAAGACGCTTGGGCGTCAAAATACTCAATAATCGCATTTTGAGGAGTGTTCGTAATTATGACCACCAAAAAACCAATCCCGTTACCAATGTTGATTATCATGATTCTCTTCAGTCTGGTCTATTTGGTAAATCCGACTGCTGGTGTGCTTGAATTTATTCCGGATAACCTGCCGTTTTTGGGGAATCTTGATGAGGCCGGTGCTACTACCATGTTGATATGGGCTATTTCTGAACTGCGTAATCGCCGAGCGGCACCGACAGCGTCACCCAAAGACGTCACACCACCATACCAGCAATGAAACAGCTAATTTTCATTCTAATACTCGTGGTAGTTACAGCCTGTCAACCCGCTACCACAGCTCCCACCCTGACTGAGCCTACGTCTGCGGCGCAGTTGGATGCAACTGCTGTGCCTGTTGCACTACCAAACACTGAGACCGATGCAACGACGAATGAGACTTCATCAGCGAATACTGCGCCAATTCGTGTCGCATTCGCGTCAGTGTTAGGTGACCTTGATCGACCCGGTCATGTCTTTGCGCTCCCAGATGGTACAACTGCGGTGATTGAACAAGTGGGTATTATTCGCCGGCTGACAGATGGTACCGTGTGGCTCGATATGCGTGATCTGGTTGATGCAAATTCATCGGAGCGCGGGTTGTTTAGCGTGGCGTTTAGTCCGTTTCGCGCTGAACTTTTTGTTAGCTACACGCGTACATCGGATAGTGCCACTGTGGTATCGCGGATGCCACTCGTCAATGACCAACCCGATCTGGCCAAGTTGTCACTGGTGATTGCCGTTGAACAACCGTATGCAAACCACAATGGCGGATTCATTGCGTTTGGTCCCGATCAATATTTGTACATTGCCACAGGTGATGGTGGATCTGGTAATGACCCCCAGAACTATGCGCAGAATACGCAAAGTTTGCTCGGTAAAGTGTTGCGTATTGATGTTCGTGATTCACAGGTGCCGTATGCAATTCCTGCTGGACAGCCAGTTGATGGTGAGTGGCTCCCCGAAATTATCGCAGTCGGTTTGCGCAATCCTTGGCGCTTTGGTTTTATGAGTGACCGGTTGATGTGGATTGCTGATGTTGGCCAAAACAAACTCGAGGAGCTGAACGTGGTGTCACTCGCTGATCTGCCGATGACGAATTTTGGTTGGCGTCTGCGCGAGGGGAATGAGTGTCGGCAAGCGGGTACACCTGATTGTGAGAATCCGGAGTTGACTGATCCGGTTGCCGTATATTCGCACGACGCTGGCCACTGCTCGATTACTGGTGGCGAGACGATTCCGCACCCGCGCATGACTGGTCAGGACGTGATTTTGTACGGTGATTTTTGCAGTGGGGTGATTTGGATGTGGGATGCCCAAGTCGGGGCACAGATCATTGCTGATACAGACTTGCAGATTTCGTCGTTTGGACGTGGTGCTGACGGCATACTCTACGTCAGCGACTATCGCAACGGGCAAGTAGTACAGCTCACTATCGAGTAGTACGTGACTGTGACAATACAAAAGGGGACACGAAGGATTCCTTAGTGTCCCCTCCTACGTTGATTTCGACTAGGCAGGGACCCATGGTTGACGTGATGGTTGGGTGTTGGGGTGTGGCAACAACACCACATTCAGTACATCGTCGATGGTGTCGACAGGTGTCACGTGCAATTGACTGCGTACGTCGGCTGGAACTTCATCGACGTCTACCAAGTTTCGTCGAGGCACGACAATATGCGTAATGCCTGCACGATATGCACCTAACACCTTCTCTCGGATGCCACCAACAGGCAGTACACGGCCGCGCAACGTGATTTCGCCGGTCATGGCCACGTCGTGGCGTACTATGCGACCAGTAGCGGCCGAGGCGATGGCGGTAGCCATGGTGATGCCGGCTGACGGGCCGTCTTTGGGGACTGCGCCGCCGGGCACGTGGATGTGGAGTGCACGCCCATCGAAGAACGTCTCAGGGATGCCCAGTTGGCTGGCGCGCGTGCGCACGCAGGTCAACGCAGCCTCGGCGCTTTCGCGCATGACATCGCCGAGTTGACCGGTAATTCGCAACTCTTTGGCGCCTGGCATCAGCGCAGCCTCGACATAGACGATATCGCCACCAACCGCCGTCCATACCAGTCCAGTCGAGATGCCCGATTGCGTGAATTGCTCGCGATCTTCATTAAAGAACTTGGGTTGGCCGAGGGTTTGTTGTACCCAGGTGCGATCAACCATTACAGGGCGTTGATGCTGCGGATGCTCCTCGAGTGTGCGGGCGATTTTACGCAAGACGGAGCCAATTTGGCGCTCGAGGTTGCGTACTCCTGACTCGCGTGTATACGACTGAATGATGTAGCGCAATGCATCATCACTGACGACGACATCGTGTTCATTCAGCGCGTTGGTATGCATCTGTTTGGGTGTGAGATGTCGCTTGGCAATCTCCATCTTCTCATCTTCGATATAACTGCTCAATTCAATAATCTCGAGGCGGTCACGCAGTGGCCCCGGGATTGTCTCGAGCGTGTTGGCTGTGGCAATGAAGAACACTTTGCTCAAATCAAATGCCACATTCAGGTAGTGGTCGGTGAACGTGCTGTTTTGCTCGGGGTCCAGGACTTCGAGCAGGGCTGATGACGGGTCACCTCGGTAATCACTGCCCAACTTGTCTATCTCGTCGAGGAGAATAACGGGATCTGAAGATCCTGCACGGCGTAACTCTTGGATGATGCGCCCGGGTGCAGAACCTATGTAGGTGCGACGGAACCCGCGAAGCTCTGCTTCATCGCGTACGCCACCCAAACTCATCCGCACGAAGTTGCGTCCGAGCGCTTTTGCAATTGACTGACCTAAGCTGGTTTTGCCGACACCGGGAGGGCCAATCAAGGCCAAAATGGGCTCTCGACTCCGTTCGCCTGCAGTTGCTGGTTGCATTTGGCGACGACGGCGCACGGCGAGATACTCGAGAATGCGCTCTTTGACTTTGGACAGGCCATAGTGGTCGCCATCAAGCACGTTGCGGGTATGGGCGATGTCAATCTCGTTACTGCTTGGCTTGTCCCACGGCAAATCCGCTAACCACTCGAGGTAGGTTCGGATGATTTGGTGCTCAGGTGAGGCACTGCTGATGCGTTGCAAACGGCTTAGCTCGCGATCGGCTTCCTTGCGAGCCTCCTCGGGCAGGGTGGCTTTGGCGAGGCGCTCACGTAGCTCTTCGATTTCGTTGGCTTCGTCGGTGTCCTCGCCGAGCTCTTTCTGGATGGCGCGCATTTGTTGACGCAAGTAGAACTCGCGTTGTTGCTTGGCAGTGCCATCTTCGACCTCTTGACGGAGTCGTTGTTGTACCTCGAGCAACGTGTACTGCTTCTGGTAGGCGTTACGCACAAAACGCAAGCGTTCGATGACATCGACAGTGGTTAACAAGGTGATGCGCTCGCGCAGGCTGTAATCGGGCGAGTAGCCGGTGTTGTCCGCGAGCTGGCGTGGGTCTTCGATGTTTCGGACGAAGTTGCGAATCTCTTGGGGGATGTCACCGCGCATCTCAAGCACGGCATCGATGGCGGCACGGACCTCGAGCTTGAGGCGCTCAGATGATTCGTCGTTGGGGAACGTCTCTTCAATCGTGCGATATTTGGCGAAGGCTAATCCCTCTTGCAACTCGACTTCGCTGATTTCGGCACGCTGCAGGCCGCGTACGACGACGCCGTTCATACCGCCAGGTAATCGACCCGTTTGCTCGATTTTGGCGACGGTTGCAATTGATACGAGTTCTTGGGATTCGTTGGGCGTGGCAAGGTCAGTCTGCGCATCGTCCATCTCTTCGTCGACAGGAGCGTCGTCCAAGTCATCGTCGCTTGGCGTATAGATAGCAATCAGCACCTTGCGATCGCTTTGTTTACTCGCCTCAATCGCCAAGTTGATTTCGTCGTTGAGGGGCAAAGTGATTACCGTATACGGCAAGATAACCGTGCTTCGCAGTCGGATGACGGGTAGCTTGTTTGCCACCGGCACAATTGATGCCGTTGGTGGTAATGCGGGTGGCTCGACTGGTGGGATAAATCGTACTTCTTCGCTCATTTATTGACTCTTTCTGCTTCAAATCATATGTAATGACGAAGCACTGAACACGTGTACACGCTATTCAATTCAATACTGCTAATCATTATGCGAATACCGGTTAGCAGTGTCAATGAATGAGTGCTAAATCTAACGATATTCTTATGAGGAATAATGACGATATTGTATGAGTTGATTGTGGAGATGAGTATTGCCGATGAAGTATGGTAGAGTGTATGCAAGTTTTGTTAAGAATATGCCATTCATGATCAAAAGGACTGTCATGCGTACTTTTTTGGTGTTGTTGATAAGTGCTATGTTGTTGGTGGCGCCATTGCGTGCCTCTGCCGAGGAGAGTCAGCCTACCTTGCCACGTGGTCAAGTTGTCTCTCGCCCAGTGAGTGTGATGATCGACAATATCAGTCTAGCCTGGCCACAAAGTGGTTTTGCTGAAGCGGCTGTGGTGTACGAAGCGCTTGCCGAGGGTGGAATCACACGCCTGATGTTTATTTACAATGGCGATCGTCCATTGCCGGCTGAGATTGGACCAGTTCGAAGTTCCCGCATTTATTATGGCCAATGGGCGATGGGCTACGATGCGGTGCATGTGCATGCCGGTGGCTCACCAGAGGGTCTTGCACTGATCGCAGGTACAACAGAGCTGTATGACATTGACGGGCTCAAAGGTGGTACATGGTCGACGTTCTATCGTTCAGAAGCCCGCTATGCTCCGCATAATCTATATACCAGTGGTCAGCAGATTCGTGATTACTTGGCTGCACGTCAAGTTGGCCCACTTAAGAATCCCTGGGTTGACGAGGCTGGTAACGCGTGGCCACAAGCCGACCCTGAAATCGGCTTTCATTATCGTGGTGACGGTGATGCGGCGGTGCGTCCAGCAGGCCAAACCATCAACTACTATTTCATCGGGAGTTGGAACAAAATCAGCTGGAGCTATGATCCGATTGGCAATCGTTATCTGCGCACAGCACTTGGTAAGGTCTCGCGCGATGCCAATACTAACCAACAGGTGAGCACCAAGAATTTGGTCGTGATTGAGGCAGCCAGTGCACTGCGCGAGGGTGATGAGAAGGATCGCATTGACGTGGGGGTGACCGGCAGTGGCCGCGCCAAGATGTTCCATGATGGCATGGTGCTCGATATTGAATGGCGCAAGCCCGATGCCAGCTCACCCATGCGCTTTTACTATCTAGATGGCGTTACCGAGGTTGCTTTAGTCAACGGTGCAACCTGGATTGCGGTAGTGCCCAGCCTTGACCATCTCTCGGCATTTTAGTCAACGACGGAGGAGTTATGCGACTCGGTGCACCATTATTTGCACGGTGGAATTCGCCCGAAGAATGGGCAGATACGGTGACAACTGCAAGGTATCGTGCCGCCTACGCGCCAGTTGACGAACATGCTGATGCGCAGACGATTGCCGCCTACCGTCAGATTGCGTCGGCACATGACATAATAATTGCAGAAGTCGGCGCATGGAGCAATCCGTTATCGGTGGATGCGACCACTCGGGCACAAGCAATTACCTTTTGTCAGGCGAGATTAGCGCTAGCTGACGAATTGGGTGCCCGTTGTTGTGTCAATATTGCTGGATCGCGTGGTAGCGAGTGGGATGGGCCTGATGCGGCTAATTACACTGAAGACACGTTTGCGTTGATTGTTGATACTGTGCGCGAGATTATCGATGCGGTCAACCCCACGAATACCTACTACACCCTCGAGACGATGCCGTGGATGTACCCTGACTCGCCGGAGAGCTATCTGAGCCTAATTAAAGCGATTGACCGGCCACAGTTCGCGGCACATCTCGATCCGATTAACATGATTAATAGCGTTGAGCGCTTTTATCGGCACCGACTGTTTATTAGTCATTGTATTGATGTGTTGGGGCCGTATATTCGGGCGTGTCATATCAAAGACATGGTGATTGAGCGACCATTTGTGGTATCACTGCGCGAGACTGCACCTGGTCGTGGCAGTCTTGATTATGCGTATGTGCTTCGTCAGTTACAGCGATTAGAAAGCGACACCCCAGTATTGTTGGAGCATTTAAGCGAGGCTGCTGAGTATGATGCGGCAGCAACATACGTGCGCGCTAAAGCGGCCGAGGTTGGTATCGAATTGTAGGCATCATGGGAAAGGAGCGGGGCAGGTAACAACTGTTACCTGCCCCGCTTGTGTTATACGTTGCGATTAGGAGTGGATGATGGTTCTGACGGCACTGACGATGCGGTCAACATCATTTGGCGTGTTGTAGGCTTGAATGGCGATGCGCAGGAATGTACGATCGTTCCAGACAACGACAGGTACTTCGATGAGATACTCCTCCCATAAGCGCGTATATTTGAATTGTTCGCCGTGGGGCACTGGGCAGAGCGCCATTTGGTTCCACCAGGTATTGCTCTCGTCGCTGATTGGTTGAATGCCAGTGATGGCGGCAATCTGTTGGCGTGCCTCTGATGCGAGGGCATGGCAGGCCTTGCGAACCTCTGGCCAGTTGTGTTTGTGTTGGAACTCGATGGCGGCAGGGACTGCCAACCATGGCGCCGGATCATTCGTGCCCACGTTTTCAAAAAGATTGACAAACCGCGTGCTGTGATGCGTATTGCGACTCAAGTTCCAGCTACAGACAAACGGCTCAAGCAGATCTTGTTTGTCGGCACGGGCATACAAAAAGCCGGCACCCTTGGGGGCGCACAACCATTTGTGGCAGTTTGCCGCATAAAAGTCGGGGTCGAGGTCGCGCAAGTCGAGATCGATGTGACCGGGCACGTGCGCACCATCGATGACGGTCAAAATGCCGGCAGCGCGACAGCGGCGAATCAGCTCTTTGATAGGAAAGATGAGGGCGGTCGGTGAGGTGATATGACTAATGGATAGCGCCTTTGTGCGCGGATTGACGGCCGCCCAAACGCGCTCGACAAAGTCACTTTCGCTTTCGACTGGCAGTGGGATGTCAACGCTCACCAATTTGCCACCATAGCGATTGAGGTGGTAGTTCCAGGTGTTGTTGATGGCGCCGTACTCGTGATTGGTAGTGAGAATCTCGTCATCGGCACCAAAGCGCAGTGAGTTGATGACGATGTTCATGGCGTAGGTGATGTTGGGCACAAATACGACATCGTTGGCGTCGGCGTTGACGAATTTGCCGAGGGCCGTGCGGGCCTCCTCGAGGAGACCGAGACGGCGCCGGCCGAAGAACAGCACGGGCTCTGATTCGAGCTCGTCCTGCCAGTAGCGATAGGCCGCAATGACGCTCCGGGGGCACGCGCCGAAGCTCCCGTGATTAAGGAAGGTCACATCGCGGCGTAAATTGAATTGACTCGCAAGCTCTGGCAAAGGCAACTTCAGTGGTGCACTCATCACGAACTCCTCATGTAAAAAGACTATCAGACGGCGACAATAGGTGTCGGACGCACCACGAGTTATTCAAGCCGAAGGCGGAACGAGCCGATATCAATGGGGAGTGAGGGGTCAAAACCGCGTCGATTGCCCGGTGGTGTGCGGTAGAGTGCGTTCATCAGCTCGAGCCATCGGCGTTCGTCGCCTTTGTAACGGCGTTGGCGGATGACATCGCTAATCCAAGTACGTTCGTTTGGTCGGATGTGAAGTGGAATGCGGCGGATGAGCTCGCTGACTGACAAATCCCACACATGGATGGTACCGGTAATGTCCGCACTAATAAGTGTGCGTCCATCGGGGCTCAACGAAAGCGCTGTGATGCGGTGGGCGTGTTGATTGAGTTCGATGGCCTCGAGTGACTCATGCAAGCGCCATAGTGTAATTGTGCCATCGGTGCTCCCACCGACAACCATGCCGCGACTAGGAATGGTAGCCATGACGCGCGGAATACCTCGTGGTAGCGGCACATTTGCGACAAGTGAACCACTTTGGCTTTGACGAATTTGAAAACCACCAGTGGCCGAACCACTCATGATTTGCGTGCCATCATGCAAAAATACAATCGGTGCGGTGCCGGTGTATGACTGTTGGAGCATGCCGTCGAGCATCCGCCAGACCCGCACAATACCGTCTCCACAGACGGCGGCAATCAGGTGCCCGTTCGGGCTGAAGATGATTTGTTCGGCAACACCAGGCATGTCAAGTTTGGTGATTGGATCACCACGGTCGAGCCAACGTGCAAGCGCCTCGCCGGCAAGTAACTCGCCACTGGGCATGCGCCAAACACTAATTGAGTGGTCGCGCGGCACACCATATGCGGTTTGACCTATCGCTGGCGCTGACCCTGCTACTGCGTAATACTGCCCATCATCGCTGATGGCAATTTGGGCGATGCGGGCGCCAGGCGTACGAATGCTACTGAGGTGATGGCCTTTGAGCGACCAAAAATGGAATGCCTCGTCCCCGCCACTCATCATTGTGTCCGAATCGGGTATGAGGTGCAGCGGTGCACGTCCGGCGAACTGTTGCGTAATCGTATGTGAGTGCATGTCCCACACGATGATGGAACCAACTGTGGATGCGCTACATAACCATCGACTATCTCGTGAAAAAACGAGTGAGCGAATCGGCCATTGATGTGCTGGTGGCGGTGTCACTGGTGTGCCGTCGAACGTGTTCCAAATCAGTACTTGACCTGTACCATCACTGGCTGCCAAGTACTGACCGTCGGGGCTTAACGCCAAGTGATGAATGCCACGTTGGCCACCATTCAGCGTCAAATGTAGGAGTGGTTGTGGTTCTTTGCCAGCCAAGCATGTCTCAGCGATATTGCGTAACACATCGAGGGGCATGGTGTTGGTACGGGCGGCAGGCTCAGCATCCTCATTCAAGTGGACAAGTAGCCGAGCCGCCCAACGGGCCGGTGCATAGCGAGTCACGACGGCAGCCACGTGGTGCATGATTGGTTTGCTTAGTTGTTGTACAGCTTCGGACCACTGTGCATCGTTAAGATCGGCGACATATACTAGCGACGGCGGCATCAATGGTGGTGCTTGAGGCTCATCTTGGAGCGCCAATGCGATGCGCTCACGCAATTGAGGTGAGCTAGTGGAGTATGCCTCAAGCGTGAGTTCGCAATCAGGGTCGAGAGCTCGATAGGCCTCACGTTGATTGCTCAGCAACAAAAAGACTGCACGCCACTGCTGGTCATCGGGCAAGTAGCCAGATTTTTTGGCAATAGAGAGTGCAATCGGGATATTTTGTTCGATTGCCAGCATACACAGCGATTGTTTGGTGTCGACGCGCTTCAGATTGTTCAAACTGCGTAATGCACGCTGGGCGATGGTTTGATTACGATCACCACAGGCGATTAACAGGGCTAACAACAATCCAGGCCGAGCGTTCATCAGCACGTCGAGCTGGCCCGTATGCAGGGCACTGAGCACGCGCGCGTCAGGTGGGGCATTGGCAATCCAGCCATGTTGGGTAATCAGGCGCCCAAGCGTAGGATGGCGGGTTAACGCCCATACACTACAAATGACGTTGATATGGCGCCAATCAGCATGTTGTGACAGGGCCACAGCGGCGGCATTAGCCGCATCTGCATCATGACCACTCATGATGACCTCGAGGAGCATGTCGAGCGCACGCAACGATGCATCTTTGGCGAGCAACTTTGCCGCACGATGACGGCGCGAGCGCCGCAGCAATCGCGTGCGCCCATTAAGTGCCTGCCGCATGTTTTGCAATCGTTCTGTGGTCATATGCTCATTACCCCATTGCGCTAACATGCGCAGGTTGAATCGTATAGCGTGCCCGGATTTCGTTCGGGTCGTCGCTTCGATAGATTGGCCGACCAAAATAGCGGTTCGACAAAAAATTAATATGGTCGCGCCCTATTTGCGCGTCTGAGATATCAATTACTGGGCCACGAACGGCCAGATAGCGATATGCATTGGTCGGGTCGACAATCAACAGTGATACATACGGCCGTGCTTTGATGTTTTTGTCTTTGATGCGACCAATTGCGGCATTGACATAAAACAACTCGTCGGCAAAGCTAAACCACACCGGCGTCACATGTGGTGAACCATCAGCCATACTTGTGCCGAGGGCTGCCACAATTGGGCGCTCAAGCAGGTCGTGGTATTGCGCAGGAATGACGCTCATTCACGGCTCCACTTGAGTTGCGGGATAATGTGCTCACCAAACATCTTGATGAAGGCTTCTTGGTTACGACCGACGTTGTGTACGTGAATCTCGTCAAAGCCCAAATCGACAAAGCGCTGAATATACTCACGGTGCTCATCAACGTGTGGCGAAATCAGCATGCGGTTGTTAAAGTGCTCAGGTCGCACCATTTTGGCAATCTCAGCAAAGTCCTCGGGGCTGCGAATGTCTTGTTTGGGGAACGGCATGCCGCCGTTTGGCCACTCGGTCAACGCATTCTGCAATGCTTCTTCATATGTCTCGGCCCACGACATGTGGAGCTGTAACAATTTGGGCATTTTATCTGGATCCTTGCCGACTGATTTGGCGCCGTCGGCGAACTTGCCCAACAACATGCGCAGTTTGTCGAGTGATGCCCCTGGCGTGATGATGCCATCGCACTCACGCCCAGTCCAGGCGGCGGTGACGGGCCCAGCGGTGGCCACATAAATTGGCGGTGGCACGTCGGGTAATGTCCACATTTTGACACGTTCGATGGTGAAGTATTTGCCGTTGTCGTGTTTGATTTGCTTACCAGTGAACAACTGCTTGATGATGCTGATGGCCTCTTGCATCATGGCTAACCGCACATGCGCCTCTGGCCATTCACCACCGACGACTCGCTCATTGAGTGCCTCGCCGCTGCCAAGCCCCAACCAAAATCGTCCTGGGGTCATGGCGGCTTGCGTGGCGGCAGCTTGGGCAACTACGGCGGGGTGGTAGCGAAAGCTTGGACATGTCACACCAGGCCCAAAGGTCATTTGTGTGGATTGACCTAAGGCGGCCATCCAACTCCATACAAACGCATTGTGTCCTTGTTGTGGTACCCACGGCTGAAAGTGGTCGGCTGCCATGACAGCCTTGAAGCCGTGTTGTTCGGCCAAAATCGAGTAATTAAGTAGCTCAGTCGGATGGAATTGCTCGAGAGCTGCCGCATATCCAATAACACCCATCGGGTTGCTCACTTTCATTCGTGTGATGGTTCGCTTTTGGCTCCAATATGAAGTTTGCCGAGTAATCGGCCAGTTTGTCGTCCACCAGGATCGAGTAGCAATCGATATAAATCGACCGGTCGGTCAATATCAAAGGTAATAGGACCCTCGCGCACACTGCGCACAGGGATATTGGCAGCTCGGGCTGCGGCAAGGTGTCGCAAAAGGCTTTGTTCGCCAAACGACCACCGCATCCGTTGGGGTACCGCACAAATTGCTGCAGTTGTACCGCCATCGTTTGAGCCGGCGAGCGCCACGCCTCCACTCGGCATCATGGTGATGAACTCGTCGATGTCGTCCTCTTCGACCAAGGGCAAATCGGCGTGCATAATCAGCAACGGCCGGTCAGAATCGAGTTGGTTGACGACGTGTTGAATCGCTGGATTCAAGCCATTGCTCGTATCTTGCAAAAACTCAATATTGCGCGATTGTACAAGGGCTTGCGCAGCCGCATCACTGGCCGTTACAATGATTTGACTGATACGCTGACTGCGCTCGAGTGCCGTCAATACATCGTCGAGCATGGCGAGTGCCAACGCCCGCCGATCTGCAGGTGGTAAAATCGTCGCGAGTCGGCTTTTGGCTTCGCTGAGTGGTTTAAAAGGGATGAGCGCAGTAATCATCGTAACTCAGCAAGCAATTCTAGGCACTGATGTGCGAGTGCCGTTTTGTGTGCCATGTCGCGCATGATGGTGTCGGTGACACGAACGCGAACGCCTAGCGCCTCAATAGGAGCGGCTAGTTCGGCATCCTGCTGATCAATCACCATGCCATCAATGAGGCCTTGGTAGTGCTGCGCAATCCCCAACGCTGAGACCTCGATACCGGCATTTTGGAGCATCGGTACCAGTGGTCCCTTGATGGCTTTGCCGCCGACTATTGGACTTACTGTGATGGCCGGGACACGCCGATTGCGCAACTGTTCAGTCATGCCTGGTAAGCTCAAAATCGTTCCGACGCTGACCAACGGGTTGCTCGGCGCGATGATAATTTGCTTAGCAGTGGCCATGGCAGTATGGACATCGGCAGTGGCCTGTGCAGACTCCATACCCACATACTCAATACCTGTAATCGTGCTCTGCGCCCGATCGCGCACCAAAAAGTGTTGGAAGTGGACTAACCCCTGCGGCGTCCGAATATGCGTCTGTACACTATCGTGTGTCATGGGCAGTACACGCACGCCAACACCAAGCGCCTGACAAAACTGTTGGCTGATTTGAGTGCCACTAAAGCCCTGTTTCATCAACGCAGTACGCTGAATGTGCAGTGCCATATCTTTGTCACCCAACATAAACCACGTTGGTGCACCGAGCTTGCCGAGCATTGCCATGCAGTGATCGGAATCATCAACTATGCCCCAGCCTTGGCCCGGGTGAATAATTCCAGCAAGTGTACAAATGACAATGTCGACGTCCGGACTGATGTGCAGCCCGTGCATCTCGATGTCGTCACCCGTATTGACGATTGCGCAGATTGATTCGGCAGGGAGCACGTTGACCAATCCCTCAAGAAAACGCGCTGCACCAACCCCGCCTGATAAAACGACCGTTTGGTTCATGTTGTTGTATCTGCTTCGCTATTTCTACTTCCGCATTTTACCAAATTATTGCCCAACATGGAATTGCATATCGACCAACCATTACCGGCGTATCATCAGCTGGTTATATGGTCGTTTGGCGCGTCGTTTGGGTGAGACGGCTAGTCGCCCCACCGGAATCAACGCTTGCGGGATGTCAGTCTGTTCTAGTTGTAGTGCTCTCCGTACCGTATCTTGACAAAAGAGTGGCGCACACATCCATCCGGCGTCATACCCTAGATCAACTGCCCGGAGCAGGATGTTTTGAATTGCGCAACCCATACTCTGGACAGCCATCAAATACTCGGCATGTTGCCGATTTGAATCAGGATAGACGTCGATGACCGATGTGTTCACACACGGCATGATTAACAGCGGTGCTTGACGTATCCGGGAAGTTGATGCGTTGATGCGCGTCTCAATGTGTGATTCGTCAAGACTGTCGTGTTGCAGTTGGGTGCGCCATTCGTCAGTCATCGCATCGACTAATGTCTCGCGCCCATGACCGTGTTCGATTACCACAAAGCGCCACGGTTGTCGTCCATGTGGCGAGGGCGCAAGTACCGCCGCTGCTAAGAGCTCGGCGCAGACCTGCTCGGGGACAGGGTCATCGGTAAATCGTCGCACGCTTTGACGGCGAGTAAGTACGTTAATTAGTTCCATGGAATCACCGGAACAAGTCTTTGGCTGCGGGACGAATCAGCATGCTGGCGCTGCTTTCAGTGGCCTCGTAGGTTGTGCCGCGTACAATTGCCACCGGCACACGATCGATTTTGCCCATTACGAGCTCCGCTGCCGCTGCGATTTCGTCACCTATCGCCAGCACACTTGCCTGCATGCGATAGCCGTAGGGATCGTCGATTCCTGCATAACTTATCAGGGGGTTAATGCCGGCGACGCCGATCGCCACATTGACCTGCCCTTCGCGCCAGGCACGACCAAACGAATCAGAGATGATGATGGCAACCTTCACGCCACGTGCGCGGGCAATGGCATCACGAATTTGCCGGGCCGAGGCGTCAGGGTCGACAGGTAAGAGCGTAATCTGGCCACCGCCATCGACGTTTGACTCGTCAACGCCAGCATTGGCACAAATTAAGCCGTGATGGGTTTCGCAGATCAACACGCCACGATCCATCCGGATAATGCGCTTGCTCTCCTGCAACACTACTTCGTAGTAGTTAGCATCTTTGTGGCCTTGGGCTGCACACATGTGAGCCATATGCGATGGTTCGACGGTGCGTGGGTCGATGATGCGCCCTTCGGCTTTGGAGACGATTTTTTGGGTAATCACGATGACATCGTCATCAACGAGTGTAATATTGCTTTCATCGATGGCGGTGAGAATTGTTTGGCTGAGTTCTTCACCAATGTGAATCTCACCAATGCCATAAACGGGCATAATCTGGATAGCTGAACGCATAGCACCTCGCTACTGTGGTATGACGGTGTTCGTTGATATTTGCTGTAGTGTAACACGCATTAGTTTTTGGTATGTTATTCGGTGTGACGGTAAATATCCGGTATAATAAGCAACGGTATTCTGTGTGTTTGGGTTTATTTTTGAAAGAGGAGTCAACGATGGACTTCACCGCCAACTACGACATGTTTCTCAACGAAGAGCATGATATGCTCCGCCAGACGGTGCGTGAGTTCGCTGAGCGCGAAGTGCTACCACACATCCGTGAATGGGATCGCAGTGGGGCAGCCCACGGTGAGGGCCCTGAAACTCGCACATACATACGTCCCCTCATTGAAAAAATGGGCAAACTAGGGTTTCTTGGCATCTGTATGCCCGTCCGATACGGCGGTGCTGGCATGGATTACCTTGCGCTTGCCGTGCTGTGTGAAGAACTCGAGCGCGTCGATAGCTTTTTGCGCGTGGTGGCCAGCGTGCATATCGGTCTCAACTCGATGACCATCTTCCAATGGGGCAACGAGGAGCAGAAGCAAAAATACCTCAAGCCACAAGCCGAGGGAAAGAAAATCGGTGCATACGGCTTGACCGAGCCAAATAGCGGTACCGATGCGGGCGCCATGGAGAGCACGGCGCGTCGTGATGGCGACCACTATATTCTCAACGGCGAAAAAATCTGGATTAGCTTGTCAGATGTCGCCGACACGTTTGTCGTGTTCGCCAAGACTGACCCAGCCAAGGGCAACCGCGGTATCTCGTGCTTTATCCTTGAGCGCAACATGCCCGGTCTCTCAACCTACCCACTCCACGGTAAGTTAGGCGTGCGCGCAGGTAACACCGGCGGTATCGTCATGCAAGATGTGCGCGTGCCAGTGGCGAATCGCTTGGGCGAAGAGGGTGAAGGCTTTAAGATCGCCATGACGGCCCTCGATAGCGGTCGCTACACCGTTGCTGCCGGCGCCGTTGGCTTGATCCAGGCATCACTCGAGGCCTCAGTCAAGTACGCCAAAGAGCGTCACACGTTCGGTGTACCAATCGGCGATCATCAGTTGGTCAAGCGCATGATGAGCCATATGGTGCGCAAAATGGACATGGGCCGCTTGCTCGTCTACAAGGCTGGCTGGATGAAGAACGCCGGTCGCCGGAACTCGCGCGAGACAACCTTGGCTAAGTGGCACGCTACCGTATCAAGCTGGGAGTCAGCTGATGATGCGGTGCAGATTCATGGTGCTTACGGATTCTCCGACGAGTATCCAGTCGAGCGCTTTTTGCGTAACTCGCGCGGTGGTGTGATTTATGAGGGTACCCGTGAGTTGCAAGAGTTGCTCCAAGCCGACTTTGCTATGGGCATTCGCGAGCTTGCGCCACCGTTGCGCTGTGAATTGCCGGCCTACAACAAAGATGCGTGGGAGGCTGAATAAGCCATGAATATTGTCGTATGTCTCAAACAAGTGCCCCGTGATAACACGGTGGCCATCGATGCTACTAAGCGGATTGACGCCTCGGGCATCGAGACCATCACCAATTTGTTTGACGAGTACGCCCTCGAGGCCGCCCTGCACATCAACGATGAGCTGGGTGGCGATGTGACGGTCATGTCACTTGGCACCGAGGAGTGGCTCGATCAAATCCGCCGTGCCATGGCCATGGGTGCCACCGATGCGCTGCTCATTACCAACGACGCCGACTACGACGTCTATGCGGCATCGCAGATTATGACCGCTGCCATCAGCCACAAAGGTCTGCCCGATGTGGTGATTTGTGGCCGTAACTCGACCGATGACGAGAGTGGTGCATTTGCACCAATGCTGGCCCGCCAGCTCGGCTGGACACATGTGACCTACGTCAACAAAATCGTCAGCAGTAGCGCAACACACCTCGAGGTTGAGCGCCAACTCGAGGACGAGACCGAGACGGTGCGGGTTACGTTGCCGGCCGTGTTGAGCGTCTCAAAAGGTGAGGTCGAGCCACGCTTCCCATCGCTGTTGCGCGTGCGCAAGTTCGCCAAAGCCGATGTGCCAACGGTGAGTGTGGCTACGATTGGCGCGCAGCCAACCAGTCGCGCCCAGGTTATCGATCGCGTGCCGCCGCCGGCCCGCAAAAGTGGTGAGATGGTCCAAGGTGCCGATACCGCCGCCAAGGTGGTCGCCCTTGTTGATCGCCTCATCGCCGATCAAGTGTTGTAAGGGTGGTGAATGCAATGTCATATTGGGTTTTAGTTGATCAAACTGCTGCTGGCGCTGGCACGACACCTGCTCACCGTGAGGTCATCGGGCGTGGCGTGTCACTCGGTGCAACCACAGCCTTAGTTGTTGGACATCATGTGCAGTCATTGGCCGCCGAGGTTGCTACGTTGGGTGTTGCTCGTGTGGTCGTCGTCGATGATGCTGCACTTGCACATCGTGCTGCTGATGCAATGACCAGCGCTGTTAGCCAAGTGATTACGTCCGCTGGTGCGACACTATTGTTGACAACAGCTTCAATGCGCATGCGCGATGTCAGTGCTGCCGTAGCTGCTGATTGTGGTGGCTCACTTGCTGTAGATGTCAGTGATGTCCGCATCGATGGTGCTACTGTGATTGCCACCCGAGCCTCACATGCGGGTAACGTTATGACCACGAGTAGTTATGCGTTGACTCCCGTGGTTGTCTCGGTACGCAAGCAGACATACGCCGAGGCTCAGGCAACCGGTGCAAGCGCGCCGATCGAGACTGCCAGCGTCAGTGTTGCCACAAGTGGCATAGAGGTCATTAAGAGCGAGCGCAAGCAGGGAGGCATCAGCTTGAGCGATGCTGGTGTCATCGTGTCAGGTGGTCGTGGTCTCGGCAGTCCCGAAAACTACCAGAAACTCATTCCAGCGCTTGCTGACGCCCTTGGCGGTGCCTATGGTGCCTCACGCGCCATCGTCGATGCTGGCTGGGTGCCATATGAGCATCAGGTCGGCCAGACCGGCAAAACAGTCAGCCCCAAGTTGTACGTGGCCGTCGGTATCTCCGGCGCTATTCAGCACTTGGCCGGTATGCGCACCTCGCGCACGATTGTAGCCATCAACAAAGACGCCGATGCGCCAATCTTTCGTGTGGCCAGCTACGGTATCGTCGGCGACGCCCTTGAGGTGGTACCGGCGTTGATCGATGAGGTCAAGCGCCGTCGCGGGTAGATTGCCTATTCAGATAACCACCAGTCAGATGGCGTGGAGTCAATCTGACTGGTGGTTTTTTGTCACCATTTCCACAATCCACTCGTGTATTATGGGTGCCCAAACTCATGAATACAGTAGTGTATGCATGATATATTTTGTGTGGCATACACACAACAACAAAGCCCACTGATTAATATGTCATACATATAGTCAGTGGGCTTTTGAAGAATCGCAGGCACCAATTCACTTGTTAATCAGCTCGATATATCAAATACGTTTGGGCAAACGCAGTATATGCATCAACCTGGTCTGCGACCCATTGATTGTCGTACTTCAGTTCAGCAGCAATCAGTTCAGCGACATGATGGGCGGCTGCAATACTCGCTTGGGCATTCAACAAAATCGAACGAGTACGCCGCGCCAACACATCCTCAACTGTCCGGGCTAGCTCATGGCGCACGGCCCAGACTACCTCGGCATTGGTATAGGGCAAGTCATGGTGGATGAGATTGCCAAGTGTGGGGTTCGCTTGGATGAGTGCGCGAATGGCAGGCGCATCACTCCCGTACATCTGCATGTTGTCGCTGTCACGCTCGGTTGAGTAACCGTGTAATCGCAGCTGATGGGTCACACATGGCCGGCTACCGAGCTGGGCGCGCTGACTAATCTGGTTGACTGCATCCTCGGCCATGTGGCGATAGGTCGTCCACTTGCCGCCAGTGATGGTCATCAGTCCGCTCTCCGCAAACACGATGGTATGATCGCGTGAGAGTGCCTTGGTATTGCCACTATCTCCACCGGCCTTGACCAGCGGGCGCAACCCAGCAAAGACGCTCAGCACCTCATGCGGTTGTGGTCTGCGGGTCAGATACTTTTCGGTGTGACTCAAGACAAATTCAATCTCGTCTTCGAGGGCACGTGGCTCGATGTCCGCGTGTGGCACCGGTGTATCGGTGGTGCCAATGACCACACAGTCATGCCACGGTAGCGCGAATAAGACGCGCCCATCGTCAGTTTTGGGGATCATGACCGCGTGGTCACCCGGCAAAAATGAGCGATCTACCACAATGTGAATCCCTTGACTCCGGGCCAAGAGTGGCTTGACGTCAGCTTTGTCGAGCTTGCGTACGTCGTCGACAAAGACGCCAGTAGCATTGATGAACGCCTTGGCGCGAATGGTGTGTGTTACGCCAGTTTCGCGGTCCTGTGCAGTGACGCCAACAATCTTATTATCGTGATGGACGAATCCCGTCGCCGGCATGTGATTGATCAGCGTAGCGCCGTGATTGAATGCTGTGCGCATCAATGTGACTGCCAGTCGTGAGTCATCGAATTGACCGTCGTAGTAGACAATTCCACCTTTGAGGCGTGATTTGCTGAGCGTTGGAGCTAGTGAAAGTGCTTCATTTCGGCTGATAATCCGCGAGAAACCAAATCCTAATCGACCCGCTAACACGCTATAAAGCAATAACCCGCTGCCATAAAAAGGCAAATCAATCAGGTTATACGCCGGTACAACATGCGGCATGACACGCACAAGATGTGGTGCATTCTTGCGCAAGCGCCCACGCTCATGCAACGCCTCATAGACGAGAGAGATGTTCCCTTGGGCGAGATAGCGTACGCCGCCATGGACAAGTTTGGTGGCTTTGCTTGATGTGCCCTTGGCAAAGTCGTAGGCCTCAAGTAAAAGTGTCTTAAAGCCACGGCTGGCGGCGTCGACAGCAATGCCTAACCCGGTGGCACCGCCGCCGATGACGACGATATCCCATTCGGGTGTCTGTGTGATGGTGTTGATGATGGCGTGACGTTGCATACTACTCAATTTCTGCGTGAACGAACTGTTTCTATTCTACCAAATTGCGAAAGCGCTACGGTACCACGTATATTATTGCGAAATCAAAAAATTCTATGTATTCGAAACCTCCTAGAAGTGCGGTATGATAGATTCATTACTCGTGTGCCTTAAGAAGGCGAAGAAGCCGTGAGGAGACACATGGAACGCACTCTCCCGAAACGTGGTAAACAAGCACCAACTAAGCCTCATACTCTTGATCCGCAGACGTTGCGTGTGCTCGAAAATATCCAGCGGCGTGTGTTGTGGCTTGCGACCAACATGATTCATCATGCGAATCATGTGCGGCCGAATCATGACGGCACCAAAGTTGGTGGTCACCAGGCATCATCGGCGTCAACCGTCACACTGATGACTGCGCTCTACTTTCATTTCCTTAAACGTGGCGATCGTGTGGCAGTTAAACCACATTCATCGCCCATCTACCATTCAATCCAATACTTGTTAGGCAATTTGCCCAGGCGCTATATGACCATGCTCCGCGAGTACGGCGGTTTGCAATCATATCCGAGTCGTACTAAGGACCCCGAGCGCGTTGATTTTTCGACGGGTTCAGTCGGCTTGGGCATCGTTGCCCCATTGTTCGCCTCATTGACCCAGCGTTACTTGCGTGACCATCAGGTCGATGTGCCCGAGCGTCGTTTTGTGGCGGTGGTCGGTGATGCTGAGCTTGACGAGGGTAATGTATGGGAGGCCCTGCTTGACGAGGCGCTCGACGGCATCGGTCAGGTGATGTGGGTGGTCGATCTCAATCGTCAAAGTCTTGATCGTGTGGTGCCCGGTATTCGTGCAGCTCGTCTGAAGAAGCTCTTTGCCCAAAACGGCTGGCGTGTGCTCGAGGCCAAGTACGGGCGCAAGCTACAAGAGTTATATGCGCTGCCCGGTGGCGATACATTGCGCCGGCGTATCGACGAGATGAGCAACGAAGAGTATCAAGCAACGATTCGTTTGCCTGGTGCCGAGTTGCGCGAGCGATTGCTGTCGGCCAACGAGGCAGATCGCAATACGTTGGCGCTGGTGTTGGCACAAGTGCCCGATGAGGAATTACCGGGTGTTATCTCGAATCTTGGTGGCCATGACCTCGAGGAGATGTGTAGCATCTTCGACGAAGTTGAGCGTGACATGTCGCGTCCGACAGTTGTCTTTGCGTATACCATCAAAGGTTGGGGCTTGCCAATTGCTGGTCACCCGCTCAACCACTCAATGCTCCTCAGTAGCGAACAAATGGAGCAACTGCGCACGAACTTTGGGATTGCCGAGGACGATTTGTGGCCCGAATTTGATGGCGAATCGCTCGAAGGAGCATTGTGTGCCGATGTGGCGCGTCGACTAGATGAGCCCGATTTGCCGGCTATTCCGGCGATTGATATACCGGCGCGTGTCGACTTGGGTGTGCCGAGTAACGTCAGTACCCAAGATGCATTCGGGCGCTTGCTGGTACGCTTTGCCGATATTCCCGAGTTAGCGCAGTACATGGTGACGACATCACCCGACGTGTCGGTCTCAACCAACCTTGGCGGTTGGATTAACCGCATGGGTGTCTACACGCCACACGCCAATGTGGCTGAGTACGAGGGCGAGGCCCAGCGCATTCTTAAGTGGCAGCGTTCGCAACAAGGGCGCCACATTGAGCTGGGCATCTCTGAGATGAACCTGTTCATGATGGCTGGCATGGCAGGGTTGTCATATGAGTTGACTGGTGCACCGTTGGTGCCAATAGGGACGGTGTACGACCCGTTTGTGCTACGCGGACTTGATTCGTTCATATATGCCGTGTACTCCGGCTCAAAGTTCATTGTGGCCGGTACGCCATCAGGCATTACGCTGGCGCCGGAGGGGGGTGCGCACCAGTCGACAATTACTGCGTCGGTTGGTATTGAGTTACCCAAATTGATGATGGCCGAGCCGTGTTATGCAGGCGAGCTTGAGTGGTTTTTGCTGGATGGCGTCCGCCAGTGCTTTGATCGCGAGCATGGCCGACCGCTCTACTTGCGCCTGAGTACCCGCCCCATCAATCAAGCGCCATTTGAGGCTGCTAAGGCCCGAATTGGCGTTGATACGCTCCGTCAACAAGTGCTGAATGGAGCCTACCGACTCGCAAGTTGGCAGGATCAACATCCTGAGTTGCACGATGCACCACGCGTGATGTTATGTGCGAGTGGTACGCTCATCCCCGAGACACTCGAGGCAGCCGAGTTGTTGTGGCGCGAGGGCGTGGCAGCTGACGTGATTAACGTCGTAAGTGCCCGTGCGTTGTACGAGCGCTTCGTCAAGGCGCGTAAGCATGGTGATGCTGATGTGTTTGGTTGGTTGTACCATGACGGGCAGCGCAAAACGCCGATGGTGACAGTACATGATGCTGCCTCACATGCGTTAGCATGGTTTGGAAGTGTCTATGGGTCGCGTGTGACGAGTCTGGGGGTTGATGACTTTGGGCAGTCGGGCGCACGTGACGACCTGTATCGCCATTTTGGCGTCGATGCAATGAGTATTGCTGATGCGGCATTTTCGGCTATTGACGAGTAGTCTGCGCAACCCCATACCCACCTCGATGTGTGTGATGCACGTCGGGGTGGGTTTTTACTAATGACAACTTCATCAAAAAAAGAATGACCGTGGTATAATCGTTGCACATGTGGTGAAAGCCACACCAGCTGAGCCAGGGATGTATCATGCCGCGGACAAAACCATCGATTGCGACGCTCTTAAAAGAATTAGCGCGCACGACATCCGAAGCGCTTAGCCTCGATTCTATTGTGTCATTTGTGCAATCTCGTCGAGGACCAAGCCGCACCAATCTCCATCGCCGCATTCAGACGATGATGAACACACAAGCCGTTGTACTGGGGTGGATTACCGTGTCTCCCCTGATGTACCTGCCGATTCGTCTGGCGGTGCGCGGCATCTGCTTTCGCGTGGTTCCCGATGCTGCTGCGATTGCCAACGAATACTTGCGCACTGAATGGTTGTATCCGTTTGTGGATGCCACAACACCCTTGCGCTTAGCAAACGACAAACGCTTGCTGCCCATGATAGGGCGAGGTGTAGTAGGTTTGATGGGGTGGTATGCGCAACACCGTCTGCGCATAGGCGATCATGTCATTGTCCAAATCGATCACCATCGCCCAAATACGATTCATCTCATTAGTGATTATGCTGATACCCAGCATCTTGATGATGCGCATGCGGCCGATCAGGCGATTATGCAAGAGCTCCACATGCATTATCGCAGTAGCGCCGACGAACACACTATCGCGCAGGCAATCGTGCAGTTGTACGCCAGTGCACCATGGCGTAACGCCTACCCAGGCTTGCCGTGGCAACAACTGCGCGACACAGTGCAACGCCAACACGCACGTGGTGATACCCTGTCTCATGGGCTCGGTCGTGAAATTGGCCAGCTCCAAAATGAACTTCGCCAACGACGGCTGCGCGATAGTGATCGCGGTTTGTGGAACGGGATTGCACCTCGATTCTCAGCGGTGCGTATTGGGTTTGATTCACAAGACCACGAATTACATGACCGTTTAAGCATTACGCCAATCGACACACGCGAGGACTACAGCGAGCGCATCAACCATGGGCTCGAACATGGACTCTATGATGTGCGCATCGGCGATGATGAGCATGATACATTTGCCGATGATGAAATCGATCACGACGAGGCGTTTTTGTTCGATGATGATCATAACTCAGCATTGAATGACGACGAAGACTACACTGACGCATTACGCTCGAGTTTTGATGATGAGCGACACGACGATGACACCGATCCGCATGCATACGATGATCTCAGCGACGCCATTGATGACGATACATTTGTCTTGTTGTTTGCCAATCGACATCCTGCTTTGACGGAGTGGTCGACCACGTTGCTCAAGAGCATGTTGCCTCATGAGCGGCGTCAGATGATTCGCGCTGAAACTGACGATGACTACAACGCGATTCTGAGCAAAGCTCTGCAACGTTTGCTCCCCCAAGCACCGCAATTTATGGCGACACTACGGAATGTTGCCGATGTCCCCACAGAGGACATGACGCGCGGTGGGCAGACATACGCTGCGTTTGATTCGGCGGAACGCACTGCGAGTTTGTCGGTGACGAGCAGTGATGCGCCAATCCACGAAGACGACGACGTTTTTGCGACTGGTGGTGAAGCGATTTTTGCGGTGGAATCTGCCTTGCGCGAGAGCGAGCAACTTATCTCGCGTTATATCACGTCGTTACAGTCTACAAACCTCAGCGAACGCACCATTCGACGCAAACGGCAGTTTTTGCGCGGGTTTGCCCAGTTTTTGGCGCGCTACTACACGCAATCGCTCGACTATGCGACGTATGCAACGCTTGACGAGTACATCTTCTTCTTTTATCCGCGCCATACAGCCGCTGTGTCACCCCGCAACATGCGCGACATGATTACTGCGTTGCGTGATTTTTATCGCTACAGCGAGTTACCTTCAGCGCAGGCGGCCCAAGCCATGTACGACTGCCGCCATCAGGCCGAGGCCGTGATGCGCCTGTTGTTGCGCACCCATCAGTATCCGCACGAGATGACCCACATGGTGGTGCATCTGTTTGCCCCGTATACAGCATGAAACACGTACTCTACACGATCTCGGTGCTGAACCATGTGGCGCATCTGATTGACGTCACCATTACAATTACTAACCCCGATGCTGACCAACTCGTGCAGATGCCCGTCTGGACGCCTGGTTCGTACTTGGTGCGCGAGTATTCGCGTCATGTGCGTGATGTGCAGGTCAGTCAGAACGGTACGCCGTGTGCGTTCCACAAAACCGATAAACGCTCATGGCTGATTGCCACGCACGGCGTTGAACCGGTCGAGATACGCTATCGTGTCTATGCTTACGAGCTAACTGTGCGGACGAATCACGTCGATGATACGCATGCGTTTTTTAATCCGGCTGCAGTCTGTATGCAGGTGGCAAATGCGCAAATGCCACTAGATGTTACTGTTGTGGTACCACATGCATGGCATGTTGCCACTCAATTACCACAACGTGATGTGATAGCGACGAATGTCAATGCTGATCGCTGGACGTTTGTTGCGGCTGATTTTGATGCGTTGGTTGATGCACCGTTTGAGTGCGGCACACATCGCTACTATACGTTTTTTGTGGAAAGTATTCCGCACCATGTGGCCATTTGGGGCCATGGCAACGAGCACGTAGCCACGTTGCTGATTGATATTGAACGTTCGGTACGGGCTGTGATGGCACACTTTGACCGCGTGCCATATCAGCAGTATCTGTTCATTCTCCATCTGGCTGATGGTGTCTATGGCGGTCTGGAGCATGCGTCAAGTACGGTCTGTTTGTGCGACAAATGGGGCTTTGGCAAGCAACGCGATTACGAACGCATCCTTGGACTGATTACGCACGAGTTTTATCACACTTGGAACGTCAAGTATATTCGCCCTGCTCCACTTGGTCCGTTCGATTACGGCCAAGAGAACTACACGCGCCAGTTATGGTTGGTCGAGGGGGTAACCTCGTACTACGACAATTTGATTATGTGCCGTGCTGGCATGATTACCCCACAACGCTACCTTGAGTTACTCGCTGACGACATTGCAACGGTGCAACGATTGCCGGGACGCACTGTACAGAGTCTGGCCGATGCCAGTTTTGATGCGTGGATTCGTTTCTATCGACCGGACGAAAACAGCCCGAATGTGAGTATCTCGTACTATGTCAAAGGTGCTGTGGTGGTCTTTGCCCTTGACATGCTGATTCGACAGTTGACAAATGGCGTGCGTTCGTTTGATGACGTGATGCGCTATCTCGAGGCAAATTACCCGTGGCACACGCCCGGTATCCCTGAAGGCGATGCGATGCAGCAGATTATCGCCACGGTGGTTGGTGGTCATCGCGCTACAATCGATGCGTTTTTTGCGGATTACATTCATGGGACGCAAGAGCTCAACTACGCAGCGATATGTGCAACGACTGGACTTTATCCACACTGGCATAGTGGTGATGATCCGGTCACAACGCTGGGACTCACCGTACGACAGGATGGTGGACGGTTGGTTGTTGCGACGGTGACTCCTGGTGGCCCTGCCCATAGTGCCGGAATCTCGCCATTTGATGAATTGGTAGCCCTGAATGGCGTGCGGATTGATTCTCACCGGCTCAAGGCACGCCTGAATGAGTTGCATGCGGGGAGCGGAGTGGTGGTCACGTACTTCCGCCGTGACGAGCTACGACAGCAAATCTGCCACGTGATTGAGACACCATTGCTACACGTGTCATTGACGCCGCTTGCCCAACAAACTGATGGGCAGTTGCTGGCGTATCAACAATGGATGAGTATGCCGCACCACGGGAGATAATCGGATGGCGACGATATTATTGGTCGATGATGAGGCGCCAATACGTGATCTGTTGCGCGCCTATCTTGTACGTGAGGGCTACACGATTATTGAGGCGGCTGATGGCCATGCCGCACTCAAAGCCCACGAAACACACCAAATTGATGTTATATTGCTCGACTTGATGATTCCGGGTATCGATGGCATTGAGGTCTGTCGTCGCATCCGTGCCAACTCTGATGTCTACATCATCATGGTGACTGCTCGTGCTGACGAGGTAGATCGGGTGGTTGGACTTGAGGTTGGTGCTGATGACTACCTGATCAAGCCGTTCTCGCCACGTGAGATGGTTGCGCGCGTTCGTGCGTGTCTACGTCGACCACGAGTGGCTACTCATGCAAATCCTAAAATCCTCCAGTTTGATGAATTAACGATTGATTTCGAGGGACATATTGTGCGCATCGAAAACGAGCCGGTAGCCCTTACGACGACCGAGTACCTGCTAGTGACGATGCTTGCGACCGCGCCTGGTCGAATGTATTCTCGCGCGCAATTGCTAGCGCATATTTGGGGCGCGAGTTATTATGGCGATGATCATGTAGTAGATGTCCATATCGCCAATGCACGTCGCAAACTCAAAGACGATCCTACGAATCCACGCTTTATTGAGACGGTGCGTGGCGCAGGGTATCGCTGGAGAACCACGTGAAATCGCTCCGCATGCGGCTTTTGCAAGCGAATCTGGTGCTTGTGATTTTGACTATGGTGATTTTTGTGATAACCACCATGGTGATTACGCCGCGTGTGCATGACCACATGATGGCCGATGAGCGTCGTCGCGGTGGTCCCAACTCCATGATCCTGGATGGCACGATTGTCATTGAGGGTCGTAACGCCAAAGGTGAGACAGTCATTGCCGTACCTGATACCTTGTTACGCGCCGAACTGCTCTATCGTAATGCCGTCTGGCGATCCATCTGGATCTCGATGGCGCTAGCCATGGCGTTGTCGTTGGTGACTAGCTTCACCCTAGCCAAGGTGTTAGCCGCCCCGCTCCAACAGTTGGCGCATGCAAGCCGACGAATTGCGAGTGGCAACTTTACACCGATTCAGATAAGTGAAGGCGCAAAAGAGGTTCACGAGCTTGCGAGTCAGTTCAATCACATGGCTAAAGCGCTCAAAGATGCAGAACAACGACGTGCTGCGTTGATAGGCGATGTCGCGCACGAATTACGCACCCCTCTGACGTCAATTCAGGGCTATGCCGAGGGTATTTTGGATGGGGTGATGAATCCCGATGAGCGCAACATTACCATAATCCGCGATGAAGCCAATCGTATGCATCGTCTTGTTGATGACCTTCAATCGCTGTCACGCGCTGAGGCAGGCACATTAACGCTGTATCGCGCACCAGCTGATTTGCACGAGATCGTCCGGCGTACCACGGAGCTGCTTGAGGGTGTAGCACTTGAACGTCAGGTGACGTTTGTGATTACCCACGAGCACGCTACTGAACCAGTTGTGTGTGACGCTGATCGCATCAGACAAGTGCTGATTAATTTGTTGACCAACGCCATCCGCGTTAGTCAGCCTAATGGTCAAATCGACATCACCATTGGACACGATGCCAACACGGTGTGGTGCCGCGTACGCGATTTTGGTGAGGGTATTGATGCACAGCACTTGCCACACATTTTTGAACGCTTTTATCGGGTTGATCCCTCGCGTACCCGCGCTACTGGCGGGGCAGGGGTTGGTCTCACAATTGCACGCGCCATCATCGAGGCGCATGGTGGCACGCTGACGGCCCAGAGTGATGGCCTCGGTACCGGGGCTACGTTTGTGATGACCTTGCCACGCACTAATCTGGCGTAATGTCATAACGCATCGCACACGCCCACGGTTGTTGCCCACTTTGATAAAACGCACGATTCCCTTCAACATAACCGGTATAGTCGTGCGATAACCACTCACGTGGGTCTTGATTGACATAATTACAAAACACATCAAAAAGATGCGATGTCAACTGTGCCATGGCATGAGGATTGCGCCAAAACATCTCCCAGTGGCCAGCCAAAAACTCTCCGTCATTTTGAAACACGTATGGGTGCCCGAGTGGCATCTGTCCATTCACTGGTGGTCGTTTGTGGTACCACGCGTTATAGCATTGAATCTCGCATTGTTTGGCTTTTTGCCATAACGACACATCAGTTGCGCGCATCAACGGCATTCGCCCATAACAGTGGGGCAATCGTTCGAGACGCATGTGTGTGCCATCGAGCATGTGACCGAATTCATGCAAAAAGGGTGACACATTGGGGATTGGTGTATAGAATCCCTCAAATAGTCGACTCGCTTCAAGCATGATGCGATGTTCGTGAGGTAGATAGCACCCGCCTCCCACTCCACCAGCCCGTTCATATGATTGGCGATCTGCAAAAAGCGCCACGCTCGGGGAGGTGCGTCGCAGTGCCTCGATTATTTCAGGTCGCCCCCAGAAGCAACTGACAATCTGCCCCAACACGAGTACCCGCATGATGAGTGGTACCGTGTGAGGCCCCGTGGCAGTAGTATATGAGATAGTGATGTCGCCACATTGGAGGAGTGAGTTGAGGCGCGTGCGGAACTCGGTGCGTTGCGTATCGTCGAGTATGCGTATCAATGGGAAAAAGTGGCCAAGGCTGGTTAATTCTTTACTCACCTGAAAGACTAACCCGGCCAGTGGCATGCGAATTGGGCACATGCTCCAGCCTGCAACCAGTTGTGAGATGGCAATTGACGCCGAATCGGTGATGCGAACGGTGCCTGTGTCATAGGTGGTTTGGCCTATGGTGATGCCTGAATCGTGTAATCTGACTGGCATGTGTGCATGGGTGGTGAGGTCGAGTGTGGGGTGCATATTGCCCCTCGCTAAAGTAAATGAACGATGAGTAGCGTCTCTGATTCTTGAACAAATCTTGATGTATTAAACCATAGAATGTTGAACTTCGCCTTGTAAAGTATACACGTTGGCAATTAATGAAAGGAGTTCCACAATGATGGAATTTACATGGATTATGGTGTTGTTCTTCGCAGCCAGTTTGGCGATTCGTGTTGGTATCGTGTTGTTGATTATCTGGGGTATCATCCGCTTGATCGATCGTTATCGTACGCCGTTGGTACAACCACACGCTGCTCCAGTGGCCACACCGCTCGATAGCGAAGACGTGAAGTCCTAATGTTGTCCTGTGCGAAGCTTGCACAATCTGTAGTTGAATAGAATGAGGAATATCATGACGACAACAACGAAACGCGATTGGGTTCGGATAATTGGGATTACTGGCGCATCATTGGTTGTGGCCGGCGCCGTGACGATGGGGAGTTTGTGGGCCGCCACAGCGGCTGGTCTGATAGAGACTCCTACAACTCACATGGGCATGATGGGTGGTCGCGGTGGGATGATGGGCGGCCACGATGGCATGATGGGTGGTCGCGGTGGGATGATGGGCGACCACGATGGCCTGATGAATGGTCGCGGTGGGAAAATGCGCGACCACGATGGCATGATGAATGGCCGCGGTGGTATGTTTTTGCAATCTGCAGGCGATCAAGCCTATCTTGAGCATATGATTATTGCACTTCAGACTGAGCAGAATGTTGCCAATTTGTTGGCTGACACAAATGCTGCAGCCAAACTGATTGCCGAAAGCCGCGCCAAAGATATTGCAGCGTTGACAGAGTTGCAAAAGAGTTGGTATCCAGATGCGGCAATTCCAACTACGTCAGTAACCACTGCAACCATCGATGACTTGCAGGAATTGATGCTCCACAATAGTGTGATGCTTGAGCGCCTAAGTACAACCACGTTTGAGCATCCAGAATTGGCAACCTGGCTGACGCAGAACTTGATTCAGCGCGCCAACGAAATCGCCAGCCTCTACGGCCCGCAGTCGTAATCAACATCACACCTGCGCCTGTTCGTATCGAACAGGCGCAGGTTTTGTGTGTTTAGAGATGAATTGTCGGTGGCAGCGTGACACGCCATTGTTCTGCGACTTGTGCAGCCTCAATGAGCTCGTGTTCCTGCCATGGACGAGCCATGAGTTGAAAACCGATTGGTAAGCCCGATTTGGTGTAGCCCGCCGGAATGCTGATCGCCGGCAAGCCAGAGAGATTGGCCACAAACGCAAAGCGCATAATCTCGAACGTGCTACTTAGGTCACTTAGCCCATGCGGGAGTGTTGTTGGTGCAATCATTGGGGCAGGCAATCCGGTGGTTGGTGTGGCAATAAAATCCACTTTGGTATACAGATTCTTAAGATGGTTGATGAGCGTGGTGCGTGTTTGTTGAGCCTTTCGCACATCGGTATCGTTGAATTCGCGCGCCAACGCAAGGGAGAGCCGTGTCTCGTTGGTGAGCTTGTAGTTGTGTATGCGCAGATCATTAACGAGTGCATCGAGCATTTCTCGAGTAATGATTATTGTGTGAGCCACGCGAGCTGCCTCTAGATTTGGCAGCGAGAGCTCGCGTAGTTCTGCGCCAGCCGACTGAAAGTAGTGCAACATGCTACGACAGGCGGCGACAATCTCGCGATCAGCGTGCTCAAACCAAGCTGGCATGTAGCCAATCGTTTTGCCACGCAAATGTGTGACATCAAGATTTGCCGAGATTGGTGATGGTTGATGATGTGTACGTGCGTCGTTATCGTCACGCCCAGCCATTAAGAGATATGTTGCGTTGACGTCAATTGGATAGGCTGCAATTGGTCCTGGGTGCGACATGCTTTTGACGACACCTGCGCCACCATGAGACGATATTCGCCCATATGTTGGTTTGAGTCCTATCAGCCCACAATAAGCCGCAGGCACGCGAATTGAGCCACCGCCGTCTGCTCCGAGAGCCATGATGGCTTGACAACTAGCTACTGCGGCAGCACCACCGCCCGAACTCCCACCTGCGGTGTGCGCAGGATTATACGGATTGCGAGCAGGACCGTAGGCGAGGTTAGTGCCGACAACGCCAAGGCCTATTTCGTGCATTTGTCCTTTGCCGATGACTAACGCGCCTGCTGCGCGCAATCGTGCCACGGCTGTTGCGTCGTGGCGAGTGCCACTACCGCCTAAGAATGTAGTGCCACCACCTGTTCGATAGTTGGCGACGCCGAACTCGTCTTTGATTGAGACAGGAATACCGTCAAACGGTCCGATAGGATTGCCCTCCGCATATCGCTGAGTAGCCATGTCTGCTTCGAGTAGGAGCGTTTCGTCGTCAAAGGCGATATAGGCATTGAGATGCATGAAGATTGGATGCTTGCGTTGACTGATGATTTTATCAACCACTGCGCGCGGAGTTGTCGTGCCAGCGAGATATGCCTGATGGAGTTGGGTGCTCGACTGCCAGAGCGCCGAATCAGCTGACTCTGTGCGTTGCATCGGTGTTGCCGGCGTGTCATGAGCAGTCGCGTCGAGTGCTGGTGATGCTGACCATTCATGCAAAATAGGCTCGGCCATGGGCTCGTTTGTCTCGGTGTGTTGGCGGTATGCGACGACACCGGCGCTCCGCAGTAACTCGGGGGCAAGCAGCGACCTCGTCGTTGGTTGCTCGAGTAACCAACGCATGATTCGCAACGGCATGCCGGCCAAACGTGGGAGTTTGACTGAGGTGAGATCGTACATAGCAAGCGCTCCATGACAAAGAGAAAAACCCAGTCTATATAGTCTGCTTACACGTGTAATGCAACTCCCGAACAACCTGGATCTGTACCGCCGTGTAACACACCATTGCGCAGCGATACTGCCTGGACAAATGCCATTGCACCATAACTTTGAGGGAGTCGACTGATCGGGTGTCGTTGACGTACGATCTCGCAAATATACTCGGGGATGCGCCCATGACACACAATATTGTTGCCCTGACAATCAATACGTGGGGCTGCGATTGCATCACTGATGCTCATACCAAAGTCAATGAAGTTCACGATAACTTGCAGTACAGCCGTGATAATGCGTGATGCGCCAGGTGCACCAAGCACGAGAATTGGTTTTCCGTCTTTTGAGATAATCGTTGGTGACATGCCCGTTGTGCGTCCCACGCGTGGTGCAATCGAGTTACGATGCCCGGGGAATGGGTGGAAGTTCACCATCGAATTGTTGTACATGAATCCCAAGCCCGGTGTAATCACGCCCGATGACATGCCCAAAGAATGTGTTAATGCCACACACATGCCGTTGTTATCGACCACGCTAATATGTGTGGTGTCAGGCGGCGTGGTTGGCGTATCACCGACGGTAATCGGTTTGCCCGCATTAATATGCTCCTGCCATTCCTTGGCGCGCGCTTTTGATGTCATCCAGCGTACCGGCACTGCTCCGGCGCGTGGGTCTCCCAAATGTGCATTGCGATCGGTGAATGCGGCCTTCATGGCCATGGCGACGAGGTAGATGTATTCGGCGCTGTTATGCCCGAGCGCCTGCAGGTTATACCCCTCAAGAATGTTGAGAATCTCTACGACAGTTGGACCGCCGTGTGGCGCTTGTGACGTGGTAATCTCGTAGCCGCGATAAGTGCCGGTGACTGCTTGTTCGTCGGCAGCCTGGTACTCGTTAAGGTCGGCTGCAGTGACGTATGAGCCGTTCGCTGCGAGATCTTGCGTCATCATGCGTGCTAACTCGCCATGATAAAAGTCATCGGCGCCGTGTTTTGCCAAATGCCGAAGCGTCTTGGCATAATCGGGGTTTTTGATGATATCACCCTCGTCGTACGGCATCCCATCGCGCAGATAAATCCGGCTGGCCTCAGGGTTACTGGTGACGTACTCGAGCATTGATACCGCCTCAGGATACTTGGTGCGCGTCTTCCAACGACTACCGAGCAAGCTGTCAACCATGAAGCCACGTTCGGCGGTCTCGATGGCTGGCGCAATCGCAGCCTCCCAACTTATCGTGCCGTGGCGGCGCAAAATTGTATCGAGAGCCTTGACCGTACCCGGTGTGCAAATCGAGGTGTAGCCCTTGTCATTGACTTTACCCTCAAGGAAGTAACCCCAGCCGTCTGGGCTGAGTCGAATGAACTTATTGACCCACATGTCAGCTGTCGCCAGAGATCCAGCCAAAGCAGGTGCATCAAGGAGCGTAGCCGCCTCACCGGGCTTTTGGATGAGCGCAAGTGCATACCCGCCGATACCGCACATCTGTGGGTTGACGATGCCCTGTACAAATGCACAGGTGACGGCGGCGTCAACAGCGTTGCCCCCGGCGCGCAATACACGCGCCCCGGCTTCGACGGCAATTGGCTCTGGCCCTGAAATAACTGCACTCATACGAACTCCTTTGTGGGAATTGGGTGATTAGGCGTATTGTACATGAATTTAGTCGTTTTGCATGCAGACGATGAGTGTATAGGCGGCTAATAGCTGGTGAATTACTGTCGTTGTTCCTTACTTTCAACGGTATAATAAACCATGGGAGATTACGAGATGCACACACGTGACCAAATACGACTGACCGATCTGGCTGGTTGTGCGGGCTGAGCTGCCAAAATGGGGCCGGGTGCCCTCAGTGAAATTATCGCCGGTTTGCGGTTCCCACAGACTGACGACAACTTATTAGTCGGCCTCGCCAAGGCTGATGATGCCGCTGTATATCAAATAAACGCCACACAGGCGTTGGTGCAGACAGTCGATTTCTTCCCGCCGATTGTCGATGATCCGTACGATTACGGCTACATCGCCGCAGCCAACTCGCTCTCCGATGTCTACGCGATGGGTGGGCGACCGATGTTAGCCCTTGCGATTGCCGCATTCCCTGACAATCTCCCGGCTGACGTGATTCAACGTATTCTGCAGGGTGGAATCGATGCCGTAGCGCATGCTGGTGCGGTCGTGGCTGGTGGACATACCATCATCGATCCCGAGCCTAAATACGGCTTGTGTGTGACGGGACTAATTGATCCAGAGCTGGTGGCACGTAAGAGTGCGGTGCAGATTGGTGATCAACTTTTTCTATCAAAAGCCCTCGGCACGGGGATTATTACCACCGCTGCGAAGCGCAATCTCTGCGATGCCGAGACGTATGCTGTGACGGTGAACTCGATGAAACAGCTTAATCGGGCGGCTGCCGAGTTGGCGATGCGTCATCAGGTCCGTTCGATGACTGATATTACTGGGTTTGGTTTGCTCGGCCATGCGGCTGAGATGGTCAGGGATGTGGAGGTGGCCATGGTCATTCATGCACATCTGTTGCCGTTACTCCCGCGGGCTGTTGAGTTCGCCCAGTCTGGTGTCGTGCCAGGTGGGCTTGGGCGTAATCGCATGCATCTAATCATGAACGGTTTATCGGTGGCTGAAGCAATTGATCCGGTCTACTTGGATATTGCCGTCGACCCCCAAACATCAGGCGGCCTGTTGATGGCTGTTCCTGCTCATGCAGTGGCGGCGTTTGTGGCCGATGCACAGGCGAGTGGCGTGCTGATCTCGCATATTGGTTCTGTTGAAGCTGGGCGCGGCGTGGCGCTGGTCATATAGTCACTATTGATGAGGAGTTGGTGATGAGTAACGTGCGATTGAGTAACCGTTTGAGCCGTCTGACGCCATCCGCGACCACTGCACTGAGTGGGAAAGTGGCCGCCCTCAAGGCCCAAGGCATTAATGTGATTTCGTTTGGTGCCGGTGAGCCTGACTTTGCCACCCCGGATGCCATCAAAGCTGCTGGTATCAACGCTATTGAAACCAATCAAACCAAGTACACACCCATCGGTGGCCCAGCCGAACTGCGCAAAGCCGTGGCCGAACGCGTCAGTGCCGATTGTGGCGTGACCTACACTGCCAATCAAATCTCAGTCACCAATGGTGCCAAAGAAGCACTGTTCTTGGCGTTTTTGGCCTTGTGTGATGAGGGCGACGAGGTCATCATCCCGGCGCCATACTGGGTTAGCTACGTCGATCAGGCCAAAATCGCCGGGGCGACGCCAGTGATTGTCGAGACCACGCCAGCGCAAGGGTTTCGCATGACGGCATCACAACTAGCCGCTGCTATTACCCCTCGCACTCGTGTGCTCATCTTGAACTCACCATCAAATCCCACTGGTGCCGTCTACAGCGCAGCCGAATTGCGTGCGTTGGCTGACGTGATCGCCAAGCATCCGCAAATTGTGGTGATGACGGACGAGATTTATGATGCCATCGTCTACACCGAGTACGCCCGTTGGTTGCGAGTCGCTCCCGAACTATACAATCAAACACTAGTCATCAACGGTGCCTCAAAGGCGTTTGCGATGACTGGCTGGCGTATGGGATTTGTGGCAGGACCACAGCAAATCATTGATGCAATCAAGGGTATCCAAAGCCATTCGACTTCACATACCTCGTCAATTACGCAAGCTGCCGCATTGCCTGCCTACGATGGGAGCGTTGACATGGCGAGTGAGGTGGCCCGCATGGTCAAAGCCTTCCGTGAGCGTCGTGACATCATTGGTGAGTTGCTCACGTCAATTCCAGGCGTATCGCTATCCATGCCAGATGGCGCATTCTACGTCTTCCCTGACATCCGTGGGTTATTGGGCAAGCCATTAGCCTGCGGTGTGACCTGCAATACCGACGACGAGTTGGCTGCTGCGTTGCTCGAGCATGCACATATTGGTGTGGTCAGTGGGTCGGCGTTTGGTGCACCAGGTTTTATTCGTATGTCATATGCAACCAGCGCCGAGTTGATTCGTGAGGGTATGGCGCGATTTTCAAAGGCTGTAGTTGGGTAGATTTATATTGGGCTGAATCCCGGGGTGAAATACTCCGGGATTTTTGTTTTATAATCACACCACAATCACGAGGAGGTGAAGATGGTTTACGAGATGCGCACGTATTGGGCTGCGCCTGGCAAAGCAGATGCCATGCATGCCCGCTTCCGCAATCATACCTGTGCGTTGTTCGTCAAGCACGGCATGCAGTTGGTGTCCTTTTGGGCGCCACAGTCTAAACGTGAGACCTACGGCGACTTGGTGTATGTGCTGGGATTTTCGTCCAACGAGGCGCGTGAAGCGGCCTGGAACGCTTTCCGCGATGATCCGGCTTGGCACACTGCCAAAACAGCCAGTGAGGTTGATGGTGTACTTGTCGAAAAACTCGACAGTGTGATGCTTAACCCTACCGATTACTCACCTATGCAATAATACGACGTTTTCGTTTTTGCAGAAAGCCAAAGGGGGCTCGCATGCATGTCTTAATTATTGGCGGTACCGGCAATATTAGCCGTGCCATTGTCAAATCACTCCTCAAACGTGGCCACCGCGTGACCGTCTACAATCGTGGTCAGCGCATTGATCAACCACCACCCGAGGTCGAGGTGATTACCGGCGATCGACGTGACCGCGAGCTGTTCGAGTCAACCTTGGCGGCGCGCCAGTTTGATGTTGCCATCGACATGATTTCTTTTACTGCTGCCGACGCCCAATCGACGCTCAACGCCTTGCCCAATGTCGGTCATATCATCCAATGTTCGACGGTGATGACCTACGGCCCACCGTTCACTGGGCTCTATCAAGATACCGATGCCCCGCTCAATGGTCGCCACGACGGTGGTTATGGTGCGGGCAAAGTCGCCGCTGACGAACTGCTTTTAGGTCAAATGACAAAAAGCGGTGTACCGGTGACGATTGCCAAGCCGTCATTTACCTTTGGGCCGAGTCATCCGTTATTCCGTCAGGTGGATTGGGGCAGTGACTGGATCGATCGCCTCAAGAAGCGCAAGCCGATCATCGAGGCTGCCGAGGGACTCAACTATTTCCAGTTCTTGCCATCAGCCGATGCCGGCGAGGCATTTGCGGCCTTGTGTGGTTTACCTGCCGCCTACGGTAAGGTTGTGCATGTAGTCAATCCGTCGGCGATGACCTGGCACGAATGGCACGCCATGGCTGCCAATGCATTGGGTGTGCCACTTGAGACCATCTCGGTACCGTGGGAAATATTGGTAGCCGCTGACGCGAGTCGCTTTAGTGCGTTGACGACGTGTCTCGGCCACAATCAAGTCTTCTCGGCGCGCTCATTGCATGAACTCGTACCCGATTGGGCCCCTAAAGTGCCGTTACAACAGGCAGTCAATGAGACGATTGAGTGGTTGCAACGCCACGACAAAATCGAAAACAGCGACAACAATCCACTCGAAGACCGGATTATTGCCGCTATGCGCCAAATCAAAGGTACGTTCTAAATGACATAACAAGCGGTGTACAGGCTACCCTGTACACCGCTTGTGTATTTACAGATGTCGCTTTAAGAACTCAACCGCTTTGGGGCCATTGATCTCGTGCCGCCCCTCAAAAATATCCGTCTCAATCTGCTGACTGGCCTCAAATTGTGCATATATTGCCCGTGCCTGTTGTACGCCACGTTTCACAGCAGCAATTGGAAATATTGGGTCGCGCGTGGCTGCCTCAACCAAAAACGGCCGTGGTGCCATCAACCCGGCGACATCGGCCATCTCGCCGAATAGCCCGAGCCCCGG
>JBKCLM010000021.1:0-26791 GCA_046300655.1 Chloroflexota bacterium
TCACTTTTCACTTTTCACTTTTCACTTTTCACTTTTCACTTTTCACTTTTCACTTTTCACTTTTCACTTTTCACTTTTCACTTTTCACTTTTCACTTTTCACTTTTCACTTTTCACTTTTCACTTTTCACTTCCCCAAAAAACGCTGACCCACGAATTTCTCCGCAGGCCAGCAATATCATCTCGATTCAGACTCACATCGATTAGCTCTCGGTCGTTGACCCACCAAGTTGTTCGGCATACTGCAATTTGTAGAGCCGTGCGTAGTAGCCATTAAGCGCCAACAACTCTTCGTGCGTGCCGTCCTCGACCAAAATACCTCGATGAAGTACCAAGATACGATCAACATAGCGAATTGTCGAGAGTCGGTGTGCAATAACAACTGACGTGCGCCCTTTGAGTAGCCGTTGAACCGCCTGTTGCATCACGGCCTCAGTCTCAGTATCGACACTACTGGTAGCCTCGTCAAGAATCAACAGCACCTCGGGGTTGAACGCCATCGCACGAGCAAACGCCAAAAGCTGTCGTTGTCCCACTGACAAGTTTGAGCCACGCTCACGCACTTCGTACTCAAATTGTCCGGGTAACTTGTTGATAAAGCTTGCTGCACCCGAAATATCTGCCGCCCACCGAATGCGCTCATCAGTGATAGTGTCATCGTGTAACCGGATGTTTTGGGCTATTGAACCACTAAAACACGTGGGATCTTGTGGCACCGCACCGACGTGCTTGCGCAAATCGTGTTGTGTAATCTCACGAATATCGACACCATCAAGACGGATCGAGCCCTTTTGAATTTCGTAGAACCGCGCCATCAGACTCACCAGTGATGTCTTGCCGGCACCGGTTGCACCAACAACAGCCACCGCTTGCCCGGCGGGAATGGTGAATGATACACCTTTGAGTACTGGCTCCTCAGGGTTATACCCAAAGATGACGTTGTCAAAGACGATTTCACCACGCACCGGTGATGGCAACTGCTTTGGTGCCGCTGGGTCAGCGATGTCCTCGGGAGTGTCAAGCACACGGAAGATGCGCTCCGATGAGGCCATCGCACTCTGCAACGTGTTGTAGCGCTCCGCTAACTGACGAATCGGTCCGAACGCCTGCTCGGTATACAACGTGAACGCCACCAACAACCCGATGGTCGTAGTGTCGTTGAGCACAAGTTGGCCACCCAACCACAACAACACGGCCGTTGCCGTCACACCGGTGAGATGAACCGTTGGGAAGAACACGGCAAATGTATTGTTCGACTTGAATTGTGACTTCAGATAATCGCTACTTATCTCCGAAAAAAACTCCCGACTCCGCCCTTCGCGCCCAAACAACTGCGTGACTAACACGCCAGTGATTTGCTCGTTCAAATAGGCATTAATACGGGCAAGGCGCTGACGCATTTCGCGATATGTCGCGCGCATGATTTTTTGAAAGATAATCGTCGAGATAATCACCACTGGGAACATGATGAACGATACCAGCGCCAACTGCCAGCTCAAAATCAACATGGTGGCAATAATGAACACCAAGCGCACCAAGTCGCCAAGCAACGCCACTGTACCTTGGGTGATAAACTCGTTCAACGCATCAACGTCATTGGTGATACGCGTCAATAATCGACCAACCGGATTATGATCGAAGAACTTGAGACTCATCTTTTGCACATGCCGAAAAATCGTCATGCGGATATCTATAATGACGCTCTGGCTCATCGACTGAATAACATAGGTCTGCGCATAACGAAAACCAAATGAAGCCAACAACGTTACCACGTACAACAAGAAGATCGGCCAAATGCCCTCAATGTTCCCCTCAGCAATTGGACCGTCAATCGCCGTACGAATCAGATACGGCGGCACCAGTTCCATAACGGCACTGCCAACCATCAACCCAATTGCGCCGGTCAACGCCCATTTGTACGGCCAGACGAAGCCCAACAGGCGACGCACCAACCGACCATCATACGCTTTACCAAGAATCTCATCATCGTAGATTGTCATTGTACGTTCCCCTTAGGCGTTGTCTACTGCATCGGCTAATTGTTCACGTTGATACATGGCGGCATATAAACCACCGAGCGCAACCAACTGATCATGCGTCCCTTGTTCGGCAACTTTGCCGTCGTGCAACAGCACGATCAAATCAGCATCGCGCACCGTAGCAATGCGTTGCGCAATAATAATTGCGGTGCGGCCTTTACGAAAGCGCTTAAGCCCGTCGAGAATCTGTGCGGCTGTATGCGTATCGACACTCGAAAGTGCATCATCGAGCACCAAAATGGCCGGATTGCGCAGTACAGCGCGGGCAATTGCAGTACGTTGTTTTTGGCCACCCGAGAGCGTCACGCCACGCTCACCCACCAACGTATCAATGCCAGTGGGCAACTGAACTATGTCGTTGCTCAAGCGCGATATCAATAGAGCCTGATCAATCTCTTCATCGGTTGCATCTGGGCGACCAAACGTGACATTCTCACGCACAGGCACACTAAACAAAAAGGTGTCTTGGGGTACATAGCCAATGCCTTGACGAAGCGACAAGAGCGTCAGCGAACGTACATCGTGGCCATCGACCAATACGCGCCCCTCACTCGGGTCTTGTACGCGTGACAGGAGGTTGACCAACGTTGTTTTGCCACCGCCAGTAGCGCCCACAATAGCAACGGTCTGACCGACGCCCACACTAAATGACACATCACGCAGAATCCACCGTTGATCGGGCGTCGTTCCAACTTGTATGCCGACGTGTTCGAAGGTAATTTGGCCTTGCACCTCATGATCTATGGCACCTTGGTCAACATCACGAATCAACGGCTGGCGCTGGAGTACCTCAGCTAAACGCGACGATGCCGACACCGCCTGTTGGTACAGGTCAACGGTCCAGCCCAGAGCCACCACCGGCCAGCCCAGAGCTGCTAGATAGCCATTAAACAATACCAGATCACCGACGGTCATTTGACCGGCAGCCACTTGTTGACCACCAATTAATAACACTAATGAGCCAATGGTGCCGAGCACAAGACTAATCGTGGGCCAGAGTAATCCACTCAACAATACGTAGCGTACATTCTGAGCCCGAAAGCGCTCATTAACACGCAAAAATTCGGTGGTCTCAGGTTCTTCTTGGGTGTAGGCTTTGATGGTACGAATGCCCGAAAAGTTCTCTTGGGCGCGGGTTGAGACCTCGCCAAATAAATCTTGCACCTTGCGGAAGATATCCCGCATGCGGGCACCCACCAAAATAAACAGGACTGTCACGGCAGGGAGCAACAAGAGTACAATCAACGCCAACGTCAAATTGGTCGTCATCATCAAAATCGATGCACCGGTAATCATCAACACGGCGCTCACGAGTGAGCTGATACCTGGTCCCACGAATTGACGAATCGCCGAAATATCGTTGGTGACACGTGTCATCAAGTCGCCAGTGTGATGGTCACCGTAAAACTTCTGATCAAGCAGCAACAACTTCTGGAACATGGCCTCACGAATGTCGCCTTCGACTTGATGGGCTGAACCAAGAATTAACACGCGTTGGAAGAAGCGAAAAATACCATCAACAGTGGCAATACCCAACATCAATAACACAGCCCACTGCAGATCATTCCACACGATACCCTTGGTGTTGATCTCGTCAACAATCCAACGCAAGACTTGTGGCACTTGGATTGCAAAGCCTGTTGCAATCAATGTACACAGCAACCCAATCACAAATCTCCAGCGATACCGCACCACGTATGGCCACAATGCCCGAAGTTGATTCATGGTGTCCTCTTGACCAACCGTTCAACCTGTCTGACGGGTAGTATAACAGTTTGTGTCAATAATAGAAAAAGAGGATTGTCTATGACAATCCTCCTTTTCACACACATGTTATGTTGTGTTAATCCTAGACAGACTCGGACTGCAGCGCCATTTCACGACGTTTTTGGTCGCGTTTGCGCTCGTCCATCGAAAGCAAGCGTTTGCGCAAGCGGAACGCCTTTGGCGTCACCTCAAGCAACTCATCGTCACCGATGTACTCCACCGCATCATCAAGACTCATGTTGCGTGGGGTCTCAAGGCGCAACGCATCATCGGCACCAGATGAACGCATGTTGGTCAAGTGCTTCTTCTTGCAGACGTTGACTTCAAGGTCACGCTCACGAATATGCTGGCCAATCACCATGCCCTCGTAGATATCGAGACCAGCGCCAATAAAGAGCTGACCGCGCTCTTGAGCGCCATGCAGACCAAATGATGTCGTAACACCTGACTCAGATGCAACCAACGAGCCATACGCACGTGTGTTGATCTCACCTGCAAGTGGTTGATATTCATAGAACAACGCATTGAGCTGGCCTTCGCCGCGCGTAGCTGTCAACAATTGTTGGCGGAAGCCGAGCAAACCACGCGTTGGTACGTGGAAGCTGAGCATGACTGTGCCATCTTCGCGGTAGACCATGTCACGCATGATGCCACGACGCTGGCCAAGCAACTCGATAACAGCACCTTGGTACTGCTCAGACACTTCAATCTCGACTTGCTCGATTGGCTCCATGCGGACGCCATCAACCAAACGGAAGATGACCTCAGGACGTGATACTTGGAACTCATACCCCTCACGGCGCATGTTCTCAATCAAAATGGTCAAGTGTAACTCACCACGACCGCTGACGGAGAACGCATCGGGCACATCGGTATCCTCGACGCGCAACGCCACATCACGCTCGCGCTCAGCGTACAAACGATCGCGGAGCTTGCGTGATGTCACGTGGGTGCCCTCGCGGCCGGCAAACGGGCTGGTGTTCACGCCGAACGTCATCCGCACCGTCGGCTCTTCGACGGCAATCACTGGCAACTGCTCGGGATTGTTCGCATCAGCAACCGTATCACCGATCATGCCGTCAGCAATACCGGCGATTGCAACGATATCACCCGCAACAGCCTCTTCGACTTCGCGGCGATCAAGGCCGTTGTAGGTGAAGATTTGGACAATCTTGGCTGGCTTGTGGTTGCCATCGTGGTCGATACGAATGACTGCTTGACCCTTGTTAAGTGAACCACGGCGAATACGACCCATCATGATTTTGCCACGATAGTCGTCAAAGAACGTATTAGTTACCAGCATTTGGACTGGTTCCTCAACCGCAACATCTGGTGCTGGGATGCGCTCAATGATGGCATCAAATAATGGCTCAAGTGTATCCTGTAAATTCTCATGATCAGTGCCTGAAATACCATTGATAGCACTGGCATAGATTACAGCAAAGTCGGCTTGTTCGTCAGTCGCACCCAACTCGACGAACAAATCAAAGGTCTCGTTGACGACCCACTGTGGACGGGCATTGGGGCGATCAATCTTGTTTACGACTACAATCGCCTTATGACCTGCTTGCAACGCCTTGCGCAACACGAATCGTGTTTGCGGCATCGGGCCATCGACAGCATCAACCAACAGCAATACGCCGTCGACCATATTCATGACGCGCTCAACCTCGCCACCGAAGTCAGCGTGGCCAGGGGTGTCAACAATGTTGATTTTGGTACCTTTGTAATTGACGGCCGTGTTCTTGGCCATGATGGTAATACCACGCTCGCGCTCGATGTCATTCGAGTCCATCACGCGCTCATTCACCTGCTGGTTATCACGGAATGTGCGTGATTGGCGCAATAGTCCGTCGACCAACGTGGTTTTGCCATGGTCAACGTGGGCAATAATTGCCACATTGCGCAATTCAGATCGTTTCATGCGTTCTCCACTGCAACATACGAACGCCTCGACCTTATCGGTCGGGGCGCAACAATGCAACTCACAACTTATTTATAGTGTACCACAGGATTGATGTTTCCTGTTTTGGATGCGCTTATTTACCAGTTTGGATTGATGTTGCTCCCTGTGCGGTTTTTATTGGTTGTTGTTGAAAAGGTTTCCTCATTTGATATGTCCCCGTATATACGGTAATAAAATAACAAATTATTACAAGAAACAGCAGTCCATACTAGGGGTTGTGGATATGTTGAAAGACTGTGTTTTGAGTGATTGATATGCGGAATATGCTCGTGTATAACTCGTGCACAACAATCCACAGGCTATCAACGTAGTGAGAATGTGGAAAATTTCGTCAACAAATCATACACACTTGTGCACGAATTACTCACATCGTTCTCCACAAATCGTGTGGATAGTCGTTTTGATCAAAAAAACAATACACACGCTATCCAATAATTATCCAGACGTTATCCACTGCGTAAAAATGTGTCATGCACACATCATCCACGGTTCATCATATGCATATCCGCAAATTCCCCACAGGTTATCCACATAAAATGTCGATAATCGGGAAGTGCTGCACGAATGATAGAAAATCAAGCAACGGTCACGCTGAATTGTTTGAAATAGTAAATGAGAGATCAGGTTTGATAGGGAATTATTGAGATTTTATAATGAAACGACTATTTTTAGGCAACACAAAGCCAAAATATCCACATTACGTGGCGGTTATCCACAAAATACGGGTGAATTATCCACAATTACTTGTTAGGGTTGTTTTTGTTGTCGTCTTCGTCGTTTTCGAGAGAGTTAATAAAATCACGGAAGAGTGACAAATCATCGTCTGATGAGGCTGGCACATCATCTGTATTAGGTGTTGGTGGCTTAGATGATGCACTGCTCGCTGACTGAATAATTGGTGGTGATTGTTGATCGTCGCTGTCAAACGGTACGCTCGCCTGCTCAAAGACGTGCGGCGCAACATAAATAGGTACGTCAGCGCGCAGTGCTAGTGCAATTGCATCGCTGGTCCGTGAGTCAATATCAAAATTACGACTAGGAGTAGTTACGACAATGCGCGCCAAAAACGTGGTGTCTTGAATATCGTTGATAAGTACGTGTTGAATAGTTGCATTGAGTTCATGGAAGACCGTACGCAACAAATCGTGCGTCATAGGACGTGAAGGGACCAGCTCTTGAAGAACATGCGAGATGGATTCGGCCTCAAATTGACCGATCCAGATAGGCAAGTAGCGTCGGCTATCCGCATCACGTAGAACAACGACACGATTTTGTGTCAGGAGACTGATGCGTACGCTATCAACGGTAACTTGAATCATGGCCGGAGCCTTTCGCATACATGCAAGTAAATAACTATCATATTTGTATATAGTATACGTGAATTTGATTGGTTTTGTAGTGATAATACTAAGGTGCGGAGGTTGACATGCACTACCATGCGTCGTATGATTGCTACGATACAGCGAATACTGTTTTGTGATACCCAAAATGATAGCACCGCAACAAACAACCCCGACGTTAGCCGTATGGTTTAGGCAATTGCGTCGAAGTGAAATAGCGATTCGGCGCGCAATTTGGCGTGCGATAGATAAATCTCCGCTTTCAGATGACGTAAAGCAATTTCTGTCGCCTATCGTGCAACGCGATGAGGAAGATGCACAGCGTCTGGCTGCTACGGTTGCACGCGCAACACTCCAAGGGAAGACATACGCAGCCGAAGAGCGTACGACTATGTTGCATGATTCGCACGTAAGTACGCTGTTAGTTGATTCGTTACTGCATCCCCGTCATGCAAGCCACGCCACTATCGTATTTCTTGTCATGTTCATTTTGGTTTTTGGTACGGAGTTAATAGCGAATAGTGGCCTAAGGCAGGAACCTGAATCGGTCATGATTCGCACAGCGACCGAGATGACGCTACCCATTGACACGCCTCTGCCACAAGTGACGAGCGCCTCCGAAATAACGGCACCCCACATGGTGACGCCGTTGCCAAGCGCATTACCACCGTTTCTGTTTTATCACCGTATTCAACGACTTGATACGCTTGGTTCGATTGCCGAGCAGTACAATGTTAGCCCTAAGGTGCTGTTCTGGGCAAATGGTCTCCAAGACGGCAAGATTTTTATTGCTGGCAGTACATTGCGCATTCCACGTCTGCCTGGTGTCTCACATACGATTCTTGAGGACGAGACAATCGATGATATTGCGCGCGAATTTAGTGTCCCCCGTGAGGCAATCACTCTGTTCCGACCGAACAAAGTTACTCGCAATGAAGATCTCGTGGTTGGCAAAGAAGTATTTATTCCCTATGTTGTTCCCGATTACCCCGAAGCCGTGTTGACACGGTACGGTGGTGAAGAAGGGGTGTTAAACATATCGGCTATCGAAACTGTCTCGGTGCTTGAAAACGAGACAAATTTGCGAGGCGGTCCTGGTCGTGCATACGACAAAATCGGCGTTTTGATGCGTAATCAGCGTCTGATTCCCGTTGCCCGCTACGGTAGCTGGATTAAACTCGAAATTATCGGTGGCGAGGTAGAAGTGGGTTGGGTCAAGGGTAGTTTGCTCGGTATCTCAGACAGTATGTTTGCTGGGCTGCCGACTGTGCGCAATGTCGCCTATCCACCACCACGATGGGTCTATCCAACGACAGGCCAGTTGACCTCACGGTTTGGTTGGCGAAGTGTGCCGTTCTATTCGTTTCATAATGGTGTTGACTGGGCCAACAAGGCTGGTACTGCCATTTATGCGGCACGCTATGGGCGTGTCATCGAGGCCGGTTGGTGTCGAGGATATGGCTATTGTGTCAAAATTGATCATGGTGGTGGTGTCGTAACACACTATGGTCATATGCTAAAGCGACCAGTCGTGAGTACTGGAGATGTTGTCGATCTCGGTGATTACATCGGTCAAATGGGTAGCACCTATGATGCATCAGGTGGTGGATATTCGTCAGGTGTCCACCTACACTTTACGGTGCTGGTTGGTGGCAAAGCAGTCGATCCATTGCAGTATCTGCCCTAAAAGAAACTGAGGTCACGGTGTCGACATCGCCAGGACGTACGATTGCCATTGCCGCCCTCCTGATTGCCATCGGGAATATCACAAGCCGTCTTATCGGAGTTGTCCGTGAGGCGGTTTTTGCTGCAACGTTCGGTCGTGGCCCCGAATTAGCTGCATTTACGGCAGCAGCCACAATACCCACACTCCTCTATGACTTGCTGTTGAGTGGCGCAATGAGCGCAGCGCTGGTGCCCGTATTTAGTCGTGTGGCCAATCAACCAAAGCAATTTGCCCGGACTGTTTCACAGGTCATGAGCCTGCTTGTGATTGTGGTAGGTGGGTTGATATTGCCACTGTTATTGGCTGCTCCTTTGCTCGTACGCACCTTGGCTGGTGGGTTTGATAGTGAGTTGCAAGAATTAACCACCACGATGGTGCGTTGGATGGCATTTGCTGTGCCCAGCATGATTATTGCCGGCGTGATGACGGCAGCGTTGCAAGCACAACAACAATTTTTGTTGCCCGCGTTTGTGACCAGCGTATTTAATATTGGGTTGATTCTGGCAGCGTGGCTTTTTAGCCCGCTGATTGGGCCAGTGGCGTTGGCACTTGGTATGGTACTCGGAGCCCTATTGCAGGTGGTTATGCAGTATCAGGGATTACGAAGCCTAGAATGGCAATGGTTGCCTGACTGGCGTAGCCCCGAGGTTGCCGAAATCGGCAGGTTGTATGCACCGGTTGCTCTAGGGATGTTTTTTAGTGCGCTGGGGACAATAATTGATCGACGCTATGCCACTGATTTTGGCGAGGACGTGTTGCCGACCATGCGCTATGCCACGACGTTAATCCAATTCCCGTTAGGGCTTGTGGCAGCCGCGGTGTCGACGGCGATTTTGCCGACGCTATCGCGATTAAATAGTAAGTCATCATTGCCCGAGTTCCGCCAGACGGTTGCCAATGCGTTGCATGTGGTGATGGCGTTAATTGTACCGGCGAGTTTGATACTTTGGCTTGTACGTATTCCGCTGACGGCGTTTATTTTGGAGCGTCAAGCCTTTCGTGCTGAGGATACAATCGCAGTGGCAAATACGCTGACCTATTACATTCCAGGCATGCCAGCAGCCGCAATCGATCAAATCTTATTATTTGCTTGCTATGCACGTGGGCGCACATTGGCGCCGAATTTGGTGCAAGGTGGCGCAATCATTGCGTACGTACTGGCTGTCATTATCGGCATTCCGTGGCTTGGTGAGCGCGCAGAGACGCTGGCATGGGCCAACTCAGTACAGTGGATTGCCCACATGCTCATCATGTTGGTAATTTGTCAGCGCATGTTTGATTTGCGCGGGCTTGGCCTGTTGCACACACTGTTGTTGACCTTGATAGCGGCGGCTGTGACATGGGCGGTGATGCTCGCTGTTTTAGCGTTAATACCCATAGCATCTATACCGGTATTATTGCAACTCCTGCTTATTTCGTTGATGGCAGGGGGGACATATCTGGTGGTATCGTGGCGTCTTGAAATTGTGCCAGTGATGCAAGCATATCAACTTATTTTTGAAAAAATAGCCCAGCGCATGCAAAAACAAACACCGAATTAACGGATTTCGGTAATGAACCGCTGCATAATGCGGTAGTAATCAGCCAAACTAGGGATGCTAATCCACTCATTATCACTTGCGATACCACCACCATAAGCCCCAAACTCAACACCAACATCGCCTACGTGCATGTAGTGGCGCGCATCGGATGAGCCTTGAGCGGCTCGGATGCGTGCGGGCTTCGAACGAACTTGTGTCGTTAATGCTGCTAATTGTTGCACATCTGCATGATTGGTCGGTGTGTTGAGCGGAGGCTCCTGCACAACAACAGCGATGGCAAAAGGGGCACACAGCTGAGCAAGCGTATGGTAGATGCTGTCGCGTTCATCTGGCACAAACCGCACATCGAGCCAAAGCTCGACGCTATCAGGGACTTTGTTGAACGCAGTGTTACTTGTGGTGATGCGCGCTACATTGACTGTGGTGCGCCAGGTTTGCCGGGTCGGTGTCGGGAACCGTTCAAGGAGGCGTGCACTGAGCCTTTGTGCACGAACGATGGCATTGTCGCCACGCCACGGGTATGCGCCATGGGCAGTAGTGCCAGTGACCTGAATTTTGAGCCACAAAATGCCTTTGGCACGGTTGACCACATCAAAGTTTGTCGTCTCGGCACTTACCACAAAATCACCACGTACCCCTTGCATGATTTGGTGATAGGTGCCATCAAATCCGCCGAGCTCCTCGTCGGTGACGACTTGCAATGCAATCGGTGCGTCGACAACGGCAGCGTGTTGGGCAAAGAGTCTGACGAGTACAGCCAAATTGGCTTTCATGTCCAACGCTCCAACACCATACAGGCGATGATTTTTGATGATTGGCTGGTATTGATGTGGCTTGCCAGGAATTACATCCACATGACCGTTCAAAATCAATCGAAAGCGTTGTGGGCGCACAGAGCGGTTGTAGATGAGTACACTCGCTGAGTTGTTATGGGTAAAGCGTTCGATCGTGAGGTGTGCACACTGCTGCTCTACGATATCAAGCGCCGCACGAAGTGCGGCGGGTTGATCGGGCGTTGTCGGTAGTGTAATTAGATGTTGGGCTAGGCTGATATAATCGTCTGCCATCACATCTCCGATGGATTAAATGAGCGGCTGTGCCAGGCGGAACACGTCAATCAGGGCTGGGTAGCCGAGATGTGTCTCAACGGCATCTGCAGGGAGCCAGGCGTATTCGTGGATGCCCTCTTCAGCCTGGGGTGTGACGGTTGTTTGGGTTGTCACGAGGATATACCAATCAACTTGCTTGCGAAAGGTTCGCCCTTTTTTGGTGACGTCGTAGTAAATGGTGGTGATATGCGCCCCCAACGTGCCGGTGACACCTGTCTCCTCCTGCACTTCGCGCACGGCGGCGGCATGACTACTTTCGTCTTCGTCAAGGTGACCTTTGGGAAACGTCCATTGGCCGTATTGGTCACGGATAAGCAAAAAAACCGGTTGCGCGTCTTGGTAGCGCACAATCACACATCCGGCTGCATGAGGGACACGATGACTCATGAAGTTATCTCCCCGAGATTAATTCGCTTAACCAAATTTCGAGGGAGAGGGTTAGTTGTGCTAGCGATGTTTGCTGTGTCCACTCACTAATTGCCGTCAGGTTGCCACTCGCCAGCAAAATGCCCATCAAAATTAACAAGGTGCCACTCATCATGCTGGTGGTGTGGAGCAATATTTCTTTGCCGCCGATGTTAATCTCAAATGCCCGACCTTTGATGAACTGCCAGAAGCGAGAGCCATTACCGAGCCGACTGAAAAATGTTGATACGACAATCAGGGGTGAGCCGAGTCCAAGTGCGTATACAAAGGCCAACAATGCTCCTTGTGCCACTGCGACGCCCTGCGTGGCGAGCATTGTCAGCAATGCACCGAGAATCGGACCAACGCAGGCTGACCAGCCGAGGGCAAAGGTGGCACCGTACAGATATGATCCAAAAAAGCCACCAACCGGGCGATCCATCAATTGCATACCACCAAAGCCGATGCCCAAAAAGCTCAATGCACCGAAGGCGATGATAACAATACCGCCAATGGTGGTCAGCAATGATAAGTAGCTAAACAAAAACTTACTCAATGCGGTGGCACTGGCTCCAAGCAATACAATCGTGGTTGCCAAGCCAAGAAAGAAAGCAATCGACATGAGCGTTACGTGCTCTTTTTTGGCTTGAAAGGTAAATGCAAAATAGGCAGGGAGAATTGGTAGTGTACAGGGCGAAAGAAAGCTAAACAGGCCAGCCAAAAACGTAATAGGAATCAAGATGCCGATACCGTTTTGGGCTGCAGAGACATAGCTATCATTTGGCGCAAAAATTATCAGTGCAAGCAATCCGAGCACCACGGCACTACCGATGCCAATGCTCAGTGCACGCCAAGAGGTTGTTTGAGGCATAGCCGAACTCCTATGTACGATCTGAATAGTGCGAAATGATTCGTTGCGCCACATCGAACCCACTTTGGAGGGCAAGATGAACGCGACCTAGGCCGAATAATGCATCTCCTGCAAAGTATACTCCATGCGAACGTTCATACATTTGTAGCAGATGAGTGTTTGCTTTGCCATCGGGCAACGCATATCGCCACCCTTGTCGATCGACCCACAGCGGTTGTGGTAGCTGGGTGTTCAACAACGATGCGATAACGGGAAGATAGTACGTCGCAAGGCTCTCGACAGTATCATCCCAGTGAACCGTGCTTGCAGATGGGGCGAGTTGAATGGTAATGAGTGATTGACCAGCCGGAGCACGTGATGCGTCTTTGTCGTGCTCAAACGCCAACCATGAAATGTCGTGCTGGCGATCGCTGTTGACTAATGCATAAAACGGAAAATCGAAAGATTGTGCAAATGCCATTGTGATGCTTAAACAAGGGCGGTAGGTCGCCGGTGATAATGCTTCAATGAGCTGTGTTTGCATAGTCGAATCGATGTTGCTTTCACGCAAAATATCGATGGTTTGTGGTGCCGGTGGCGTAAACAAAATTGCATCACCTTGTGCAATTTCGTGTTGATCTGCATCAAAACAACGAATCGTATGCGCGTCATAGCGTATATGGTGTACGCGTTGTTGAAACGACACGTGGAGATGAGCAGGCATTAGTAATTTGCCAAGTTGATTAATACCAGCGCGATATACTAGTTTTGGGGCGGTGTTTTGGGCAGAATCACCAACTGAAATCGTATTGTCATGTGTGAATGTCCAGACCGGTTTGGCGATATCAATTAATTGACTAGCATCAAGTTCATTGCGAAAAAACGCCAGTTGGTCTGCATCATTCGTACGAAAAAACTGAGCCCCATGGTCAAAAATTGCTCCATCACGTCGACGAGTAGCAGTACGACCACCCACACCACGACTTTTTTCGATACAGTGTATTTCAATATCTGGTGCATGATTCGCTAAGGTGTGAGCGGTTGCCAAACCGCTAATACCTGCACCGACGATTAATAGCTTCATAATATTCCTCTTGCATAAAATAAAATATCAACATACAATACTCTAGCATATAGGTCTTCTAGCAGTATTTCACCTGAGTCTAACTGAATAAGCAGACGATCTCGATAGGATGTGCCTATCTATGATTGATGAACGTGGAGTTTGCGTATGGCGCCTTTGTTAGATGTCCGAAACCTGGAGACGCAATTCAAGACCCAGGATGGTGTAGTCAGAGCGGTAAATAATGTGTCGTTTTACGTGAATCGTGGCGAGACGTTAGGTATCGTAGGTGAGTCGGGCTCAGGCAAAAGTGTGACGTCACTTTCGGTGATGCGCCTTATTCCAAACCCACCAGGTCGCATTACCGGTGGCGAGGTGATGTTTGACGGCCAAGACCTATTGAAACTCAGCGAAGAAGCAATGCGTGAGTTGCGCGGCAACCGCATTGCGATGATTTTCCAAGACCCAATGACATCACTAAATCCAGTGTTGACGGTTGGTCAACAGATTATCGAGTCGTTGGTTTTGCACCTCAAGCTCTCTCAAGCCGAAGCACGTGCTCGTACAATTGAATTGCTACAAATGGTCGGCATTCCTGGCGCTGAAAAGCGTGTTGATGAGTATCCTCACCAGTTTTCGGGTGGTATGCGCCAACGCGTCATGATCGCAATGGCATTAGCATGTAATCCTGAGTTATTGATCGCTGACGAGCCAACGACTGCGCTTGATGTGACAATTCAAGCACAAATTCTTGAGTTGATCGAGAAGTTGCAAGCAGAGTTGGGTATGGCTGTCATCATCATTACGCACGACCTAGGCGTAGTTGCAGGCATGTCTGACCGCGTGATGGTCATGTATGCAGGCCGCGTCGTCGAAGAGGGTCCAACGCGCGACATCTTCCATAATCCACGCATGCCATACACGATTGGCTTGCTGAAATCTATTCCACGTCTCGATAATGTGTCGGGTCGACGATTAGAGCCAATCCGCGGGTTACCACCCGACTTGATTACGTTGGGTCAAGAGTGTGCATTCCGATTCCGTTGTGATTTTGCACAAGCTGGTAAGTGCGACGCACAAGTACCGCCACTGCGCAAAGTCGGCGAGAACCACAATGCTGCATGTCTGTTTGATGTCACAATCGAATCGGAGCCGACCGTTGCCGCATCGTAGGCAGTGGTGCTGAAGTGTGAAATACTGCGACGGAGGATTTGGGATGACTGCTGCCAAAGAGCAAAAAGCCTTGATTGAGGTCAAGGATCTTAAGATGTATTTCCCCGTTACTAAGGGAATCGTCTTGCGCCGCAAGGTGGGCGATGTCAAAGCCGTTGATGGTTTGACATTCACCATCAAAGAAGGCGAGACATTGGGGTTGGTCGGCGAGAGTGGTTGTGGCAAGTCGACCACAGGTCGTGCATTGATTCAGTTGTATAAACCCACAAACGGTGTAGTGAACTTCCGCGGTACCGACCTCACGAAGTTGCCAGCCGAAGAGATGCGCCGCATGCGCCGCAAGGTGCAGATGATCTTCCAAGATCCATATGCATCATTGAATCCACGCATGACGGTTGGTGATATTATCGCCGAGCCGATTATGGTGCACAATTTGCGTCAAGGTAAAGATGCAGTGCGCAAGCGTGTCGAAGAGTTGTTAGCACTCGTCGGCTTGAATCCATACTTCATCAATCGCTATCCACACGAGTTCTCGGGTGGTCAGCGCCAGCGTATCGGTATTGCTCGCGCGTTGGCCGTCGAGCCAGAGTTCGTCGTTTGTGACGAGCCTGTGTCAGCGTTGGACGTGTCAATTCAAGCACAAGTCTTGAACTTGCTCGAGGAATTACAAGAGAAGTTGGGCTTGACCTACTTGTTCATTGCCCATGGTTTGGCTGCGGTAAAGCACATCAGCGATCGCGTCGCCGTCATGTACCTTGGCAAGATGGTCGAAATTTCGGATGGCAATGAACTGTACAAGAATCCTGTGCACCCATACACGCAGGCATTGCTGTCAGCCGTGCCGATTCCCGATCCAGATGTTGAGCGCACGCGCACACGTATCATCTTGACTGGTGACGTGCCAAGCCCGCTCAACCCACCATCTGGGTGCCGATTCCATACGCGCTGCCCGATTGCCATTGACAAGTGCAAGCAAGAAGAGCCACTCATGAACGATATTGGCGATGGCCATATGGTGGCCTGCTGGCGATCACACGAGTCAGTTGCTCTGATGCGTGCACAAGAACACCAGTCAGTAGACGCCATTAAGTCACACGCACACTAAGCGGTTACTTCGCATTGTGTTTGGCGCGTTGGGCTTCGTACGAAGCCCAACGCGTTCTTTTTGATGCATGATGGTATACTCCTTGTAGAAAGAAAGACACGGTACGGCTTACTAATTCCCGTACAAGGCGAGGTAGATGATGGCGGATGTACTGTTGCAGATTCGCGAGGTGAATGGTGTTGCTGGTGCAAAACTTCGTGATGATGGCCAAGGTGTAATCGTTCAGTGCCGTGCCGATGCCAATCGGCATGAAATTCGCGAAATATGTGATAAGGCAAACCTCGCGTTGACCATCGAATCAGTTGATGTTGGTCTTACTCCCGAAGAAGAAGAAATTGCCGATTTGCCCAAAATGATTCGCTTTACCACGATTTGTCTCGTAACAACGGTTGCGGGCTGGATTCTCAACGAAGTAGGTGGGGTTCCCAGCTGGATTGTATGGGGCGTGTTCGTCGTTGCCTATATCTTTGGTGGGTACTTTACCTCACTCAAAGCACTCAATATGATTCGCAATCGTCAGTTTGGCATCGATATGCTGATGATTTTGGCGGCGCTTGGCGCAGCAGCAGTTGGTGAACCTCGTGAAGGCGCACTGTTGATGTTCTTGTTTTCGTTGTCTGGCACGCTCGAAACCTACGCAATGGGGCGCACTCATGCGTCAATTCGTTCGTTAATTGCGATGACCCCTCGCGAAGCCGAGGTCGTTGATACGCGGGGTGTGCGTATTATTTCGGTCGAAGCACTCGAAGTAGGCGATGTAGTACTCGTCCGCCCTGGTGCGCAAATACCCGCAGACGGTGTAATTATTCGCGGCGAATCAACAATAAATGAAGCATCTATCACGGGTGAGTCAGTACCCGTTGACAAAAAAGTCGATGCAAAAGTGTTTGCTGGCACAATCAATGGTCAAGGTGCGCTCGAAATTGAAGTCCGCGCCGATGCATCTCAATCCACATTAGCACGTATTGTCAGTGTCGTACGTGAAGCACGTGAACAAAAAGCGCAAAGTCAAGATTTTACTGATCGAATAGTTGGCGTCTACTACGCATATCTTGTAGTAGTGGTCACAATTATCGCCTTTATCATTGGAGTTGCCTGGATCGGTGAACCATGGGCAGCTGCGTTTTATCGGGCAATGACACTAATGGTGGTCATGTCGCCGTGTGCATTGGTGATATCTATTCCGGCAGCGTTACTTTCGGCGTTGGCTCGTTCAGCTCGCGATGGTGTGCTCTTTAAAGGTGGACGATATCTGGAAGCAGCTGCCACCGTGAAAGTTGTCGCACTCGATAAGACTGGCACTGTCACTACCGGTCAACCACAAGTTGTTGCGGTGATACCAGTGGGTGGCCCGGGGCGTATCAGTGAGCAAATGCCCTGTATCGATGTGCAAGAGGTATTGCAATCAGAAGGCATCCCGCTGAATGTCGACCAGATTCGCTTGTTGGTGGCAGCTGCGGCTGTTGAGTCGCCTTCAGAACATCCGTTGGCGAAAGCGGTAGTTCAGGGTGCGTTAAAGCGTGGTCTCATCATTCCTACAGTTACCGAATTTAAAGCCATCGTGGCAGCAGGGGCGTCTGGTGTGGTGTGCAATCAACGCCTTCGAGTAGGAAAGCCAACGTTGTTTGCAAATGTGACACCTGATGTCATGATCGAAATCGAAGCCTTGCAACGACAGGGAAACACCGTGATTGCGATTGGATCAGACATCGAGATTTGGGGGCTGATTGCCATCGCCGATACTGTTCGCCCCGAAACGCGCCAAGCGCTCCGTGCGTTACAAAACGATGGCGTTAAACTTGCCTTGCTGACCGGTGATAATCAGCATGTGGCATATGCGCTTGCCAAGGATTTGGGTATCGATGATGTGCGCGCTGATTTGTTGCCCCAAGATAAAGTGTCGGCAATCAAGGATTTACAGCGTCTTTATGGCTCAGTTGCTATGATTGGTGATGGGGTTAATGACGCTCCTGCACTAGCAACAGCTGATTTGGGTGTTGCTATGGGCAAAGGTGGTACTGACGTTGCTCATGAGAGTGCGGATGTCGTGCTGATGCGCGATGACTTGAGTAAATTGGCTGGTGCGTTGCGCTTGGCTAAGCGTGCCCGACGTGTAGTCTGGCAAAATCTCGTTTTTGCGATGAGCGTAATTATCATGCTGGTTATTTTTACGATTCGTGGCGATGTTGAGCTTACCCTCGGTGTGATTGGTCATGAGGGGAGTACCTTGTTGGTGGTGGCGAATGGACTGCGACTATTGTGGCCAAGTAAGGCATAATAAACAGCTATTTGCCGTATGACCGTTTATGTCATACCATTGATGGTATCCAATGCATTTTGTGGAATAGATTTCAGTGCAATAGAGAGGCGCCGTATGTCAATAAAATCAGATCGTTGGATTCGTAAAATGGCCACAGAGCATGGCATGATTGAGCCATTTGTTGAAAAACAAAAGCGCGATGGTGTTATCTCATATGGCTTGTCATCCTATGGTTATGACATGCGCGTCTCGGACGAATTCAAGATTTTTAGCACCAGCCCATACAACACGGTCGTGGATCCGAAGAACATCGATGAGCGCATTTTTCAGCACTTTAAAGGGGATGTCTGTATTATCCCGCCCAATAGTTATGCTTTGTGTCATTCATACGAATATTTCCGGTTGCCATCTGATGTCTTGGTACTGGTAATCGGTAAATCAACGTATGCTCGTGCAGGCATTATTGTCAATGTAACTCCCGGTGAACCAGGTTGGGAGGGTCAGTGGACGATCGAGATTAGTAATTCAACACCGCTTCCAGCCAAGATTTATGCCAATGAAGGCATTGCGCAGTGTTTGTTCTTTCAAGGTGACGAGATTTGTGAAACATCGTATCGGGACAAGATGGGTAAATACCAAGGGCAACGTGGTATTGTGTTGCCACGGGTCGAAGGTCTCGAGTAACACGAAGTGTGTTAACATTTGTGTTTTGGGATGACTTATACCATGATTAGTGGGCACTATTGTATCGAAGGTTTGGGTGCTGTCAATAACCCGATACACAGTGATAGAATCTGGTGTATTTGACGCATTATTATTGCCGAATATGGTAAGTTGGCATATAATTAACATGTATGAGCATGCTACAGATACTCTGCGACAAAAGCAGCGCATGTTTTGAAGGTTGCCACTCATGAGTGAACTTGGTCAGCGTTTGCGTAACGCACGTCAATCTCAAGGGATTAGCATCTCGCAGGCTGCAACTGAAACACGCATTCTTCAGCGCTATTTAGAGGCGTTGGAGGATGGTGACTACCAGTATTTGCCAGGCGATGTATATGCGCGTGGATTTATCCGTAATTATGCACTCTACCTCAAAATACCGGTAGAGGAGCTCATACAGTTGTATCGATATGAACGTGGTCGTACTGAGCCAATTGTTATTCGTCCTGCAGTGGTGCCACAAATAACCCCAAGTACGATATTGCCACAACTACTCGGCGTGTTTTTTGTCATGCTGACGATTACCGGCCTAGGGTATTTGGTGCTTCGGGCGGTCGATTACCTCAACATCACGCCAGCACCAATTGTCGAAAATAGCGCAGAGGTTATTGCTCCAACTGCGACCATTGCTGTGGTGGCCCCTACTGATATGCCAGCAGAACCTACGGCTGTGGTAGAGCCTACAGTAGCTGTGGTGCCGACAATGACCGTGCCAACGCCAACAGTGATGGCATCTCCAACTCCTGAGGCTCCCATTATGCTAACCATCGCAATCGACTCGGGCAATAATACGGGTTCATGGTTGCATGTCAAAGTGGATAACAAGTCTGTCTACCAAAAAATCCTCAAACCCGGCGAGTCATTGCGGTATGCAGCACAGCGTGATGTCTGGATTCGTGCTGGTAATGCCTATGTAGTGACTGTCAATATCAACGGCGTAGAACAACGCTTGAGCAATACCCCGGGTGATGTGGTATCTTTTAGTTGGCCACCCTAAGCGTAGCACGGAGCTGCGGTTTGATAGCGATGAAACGCGGGGTGCATGATGCCCCGCGTTGTTGTATTACGAAGGAGCGATGCCATGGCGAGCGAAAGTAGCTTTGATGTGGTGTCAGAGTTTGATTACCAAGAGATGGTCAACGCGGTTGATCAAACCAAGCGCGAGGTGAACACGCGCTATGATCTCAAGGATAGTAAGACCGAGATTGAACTCACCGAAAAAGAAATAACCATTACCACTGAATCAGAGATGCATCTGAGTGCGGTGCGTGATATTTTGCAAAGTAAGGCACTGCGTCGTAATTTATCAATCAAGGTCTTTAAGATAAATACGATGCAAGATGTGGCTGGTGGCCGAGTTAAACAGGTCATTACATTGCAAAAGGGCTTGTCTGATGAAGTTGCCAAGAAGATTCAAAAACTTCTTAAAGAGCAATTTCCGAAGGTGCAAGGTCGTATTCAAGGTGATGCTATTCGTGTCGCCAGCAAAAGCCGAGACGATCTCCAAGCAGTGATTGCCGTGTTGCGCGAGCGAGCAGATGATTTTCCGGTGGCGTTGCAATTTACCAATTATCGCTAGGATAGGTATTTATAACTATGAAAGTGCATGTGATTACCCTTGGGTGTCCCAAAAATGCCGTTGACAGTGAGGGTATGACTGGTATTTTGCAGGCCCAAGGGCATCAGATGGTGAATGATGCACATGGTGCAGATGTCGTTATTGTCAATACGTGTAGTTTTATTGCGTCCGCACGCGATGAAACAATCGCCGTTCTCAAAGAAGTCGCCGATCAGAAGCCTGCCGGTCAAAAGCTCATTGCTGCTGGTTGTATGGCCGAGAGTCATGCTGCAGTGGTGCAATCAGTGCCTGGTGTTGATGCGATTTTGGGGACGCGTGAGTGGATGCGCATTGGTGAGGTTGTTGGCGTAAACCCCAAACCGGTGGTAGCTGTACCTGCTGCCAAAGTGCCCCTGATTGATTTGATGCCCGTAGATCCCACGGCCGTCGACCTCAAAGTGCCTGGTGAGTACGCTGATTGGCGTACAGCTGCCATTGAGCGCACCATGAAAGGCCCCTCTGCCTATCTGAAGATTTCGGATGGGTGTAATTTGCGCTGTGCGTTCTGTACGATACCCTCGTTTAAAGGAGATATGCGTTCAAAGCGCCCCGATGCAATTGTACGTGAGGCCGAGCAACTTGTTGCGCGTGGCGTCAAAGAAATTGTCTTGGTCGCCCAACACCTGACCGACTATGGTCGTGATCTGGGACTCAAAGATGGCTTGGCAGATTTGCTCGATCAACTGTGTGCGGTGGTGCCACATGATCGCTGGATTCGTTTGATGTATGCCTACCCCCATGGTATTACTCCGCGTTTGATTGAGACCATGGCAAAGCATCCCCAGATTTGTCAGTATCTGGACATGCCACTCCAACACGCACATCCAGCCACGTTGCGTCGCATGCGTCGCCCTCCAGATATTGAGCGTACCAAGGGGATTATTCGTGATTTGCGCGTTGCTATGCCTGATATCGCAATTCGTTCGACGTTCATTGTTGGATTCCCCGGCGAAACGCGTGAGGAATTTGATGCCTTACATGATTTCCTGGCTGAGATGCAACTCGATCGCGTCGGCGTGTTTCGTTATAGCGATGAGCCAGGTACGCATGCGACGACCCTTGAAGCGAAGGTCCCTCAGAAGCAGATTGAGCGCCGTTGGCACAAAATTATGCAACTGCAACAAGAGATCTCGCTCCAGCGTATTAGCCAGTGGCGTGGTCGTACGATGACCATGTTGGTTGAGGGTGTTGGTAGTGACGAGACGGGGCGCCCCTTATTGGTTGGTCGATCGTTCCGTGATGCGCCTGAGGTTGATGGCCAAGTCTTTGCCTGGGGCAAAGGCCAAGCCGGTGATATGTGTCAAGTCAAAATAAACTCGACCACTGAATATGATGTGTGGGGCAAAGTAATCTAGTTCTCGTGATACAACATCCGCGCCGAGCATACGCTCGGCGCGGATGTTGCGTTATTCGCTCTGTTTCTGTTTAGGCGACGTTGTGCTTGCCCATTACCTGGCGTAAGCGCTCGAACCCTTGCGGGTTGTTCTTGGCCAAGAAGTCGACCATGTACTCTACTGCAGTATCGCTGTAGTCGGTCAACAAACTATCGAGCACTTGTTGCACTACGAGCGTCACAAAATCAGCTTCACTCAAGGTGGGAGTGTAAATATACGCGAGACCATCGCGCTGACGATTGAGTACGCCCTTCTCCGCAAGACGACTCATTGTCGTCATAACAGTGGTATATGCAATATCGCGTTGCTGCGCTAAGGCACGATGAACCTTCTTTACGGTGCTACATTCGTCATGCCAGATGACCTGCATAATCTCAGTTTCGAGTGGACCTAGCACCTTAACCAAGCCATCTTTGGCCGGACTAAAGCGAAACCGTAAGTTCGGTGTCATACAAGACTCCTATTTAGGACAATACATCGTACTAGCATTAGTGTACTACCAACATACAAAGACAACAACAGTACATTATGACGATAATATTACAGGCAATAGTTTACATTCAAGGTGTATGTAGTATGATGACAAATTATACTACAAAACATAGTTTGTTTTAACAAAAGAGCGTGGTAGACAGGCGTATAGAGGAATAAAATGACAAATAGGTTACGATGAAAAAAGAAACGATAAATGGCAGTGACTTTGATGCAAAGAAGTTTCACGTGAAACAAAAAGGCAGCCGAAAACAATACATAACGGTTTATAATAACAATGCAATCAAATAAAGGGGTTTAGATGAGCAACGACATACGCGTACAAATTCGAGCAGAAATGCAGGCGGTTTTTCCAGAGCATGAGGCACTTGTTGCTGAATTTTATGGAATGCAGGAATATCATCTCGGTTGGCGGAATCGTAATCTTCAGACTGAGTCCGCCGATCCAGGTAAATTACTGCGGCCGATTATGACGTTGCTTGCGGCTCAGATTGTTGGTGGCGATGTCCGGCATGCACTGCCTCTGGCTGCAGGAATACAGCTACTACATGATTTCTCATTGATTCATGATGACATTCAAGATAATAGTGATTTGCGCCGTGGCCGTCAGACGTTGTGGTCAATCTGGGGTATAGCCCAGGGCATTAATGCGGGTGATGGGATGTTTGTGTTGGCACACATGGCGATTCAACGCATGTATGATGTTGGTGTGCCAGCCGAGCGTGTGCTTGATGTGTTGCGGCGATTTGATCGCGCTATATTGCAGATTTGTGAGGGACAACACCTTGACATGAAGTTTGAGGGTGATTGTTCGATTAGCCAATCTGCATACATTGCCATGGTGACGCGTAAGACAGCAGTATTAGTGGCAAGTTGCGGTGAGCTCGGTGCATTAGCCGGTGGTGGAACAGATGCGGATGCCAATGCACTGGCTGAGTTTGGTTTGCATCTAGGGATTGCATTTCAGATGCAGGATGATATCCTAGGGATTTGGGGCGATCCTGCAGTAACGGGTAAGCCGCTGGCTGCTGACTTGGCGCGGCGTAAGCTTAGTTTGCCGGTGATCCATGCATTGGCGCATGAGTCTGCAGACGGGGTATTGCATCAGCTATATATCACACCGGTTGGAGATGACCGGTTGATTGATGCAGCTATTCAGGTGATGAATCAGAGTGGAGCCGAACAGGCTGTAACGGAATTAGTCGAAAGCCACTATCAGCGTGCATATGCCGCTTTATCACGGGTTACCGTCGTGAATCACGATGCGTACGCACAATTGCATGCGTTAGCCAATGGGTTGTTGGGACGTAAAGTATAGTAATGATGTGGTACATGTACAAAGAAAAGGACGCGCCATGCGTATTTTGATGATATCTGCCGAATATCCTCCGATGATGGGTGGGGTTGGCGATTATACGCGACGCTTGAATGGTGCGTTGACACAACTCGGTCACGAAGTCGCTGTGGTAACAGGTAATCAAGGGCAAGCCTATCGGGATGCAGCGCGTATCTATCCAGTACGCGTGCAACGATGGGATGGTAGTTGTGTACCTGTTGTACGTCAGGTTATCGCCAAGCTACAACCAGATATTGTGCATATTCAATATCAAACGGGCGCATACAGCATGAATGTGGCAATTAATACGCTACCACGCAAGTTAAGTTATGAGCGCAAAAATGGCCTAAAAGTTGTTACCACCGCGCATGACTTATTGCCACCCTATCTGTTTCCTAAGGCTGGGCCACTCCGTGAGTGGTATACCAAACGAATTATTCGTGATGCAGATGCGGCTGTGATGACAAATGCTGGTGATTATCATCGTGTAATGAGTGATGCGAAGGGTGTATGGAATCCGCAGACCGTTTTTATTCCAATTGGCGCAAATGTTACACCTGCTCCGCCACCGTTTTATGAACGATCATTATGGCGCGAGCGATTCGAATTGTCCCCAGGCGGGATGTTATTGGCGTATTTTGGTTTGTTGACGCAATCGAAGGGTATCGAAACGATTATCGAGGCCATGCAAGTGTTGCCTGCCACTACACGACTTGTGATGATCGGAGGTGCCGGTGATTCAGATGCAGATCAGTCATATGCGCAACAAATCAAACAAAAAATCAGTCGCTCAGGGCTTGATCAGCGAATCATCATTACCGGATACACCGAGCCGGCAGACGTATCTGCATATTTAATGGCTGCAGATGCAATTGTATTGCCGTTTAGTGATGGATATTCGTATCGTCGTGGGAGTTTGATAACGGCATTGGCGCATCAGGTGCCGGTAATTACGACGCGTGCTCCTGCTGGATTATCGCAAGACCCGTTACCGGAACTGGTTGATGGTCGGCATGCACTGTTAATCGACCCCCAAAACGTTGAGCAACTGGTGGCAGCTGTTGAGCGTATTCAACATGAGCCTGAACTAGCCTTCATGTTGAGTCGCCAAGGTCGTGATCTTACTGATATGTTTAGCTGGGAACGCATCGTGCAGCAACACGAAGAGTTATATCGTGGCTTGATCGCATAACAGGATGGTGTGAGGGCAGCAATGAGGCCCACCGTGGAGTGGTAACTCCGCGGTGGGCGTTTTAATTAGGCGTGTGATGTGTATGTCATGACCATAGCCCAGCCGATTGTAGGGCGTTCATGGTGTATGTAATTGTGACGCATGCTTGCGACTTGGACGACGAAATCAGCATGTTCGGGGTCATCTGGGTTATTGATGATCCATGTACGGGCTGTCTGCCATTTTTTACTTTCGTACCGGTCCCATTCTTCAAGAGTTGAGACCAGCATTTCGTGCGGTTCACCGTCACCACGCACAATGTCAACGAGTTCGGCCAATGTTGGCACAAAGCCGTAATCAGCCATTGATGATTGTGGCTGGGCGTCGTAGCGAAAGATATCGCCGATAACAATCGGTGCACCGGGCTTGGCCACGGTGCGCGCAAATGCTACTGCGTTGGGTAATCCTCCAAGTGCAAATGTGGCGCCCACACAAAAGACAGCATCGAACGTGTGTGGTGCTAATTGGACGGTAGACGCATCTGATTCGATGATGGTAATACGATCTGCTGTACCTGATTCGACTGCACGCTGTTGGGCTGTCTGACAAAACCATGGGTTGATCTCGATACCGGTGCCTTTGGCGCCGGTACGAGTTGCGATGCGATTGAGCAACCACCCACGCCCACTGCCGATATCAAGGACATGATGGTATGGTTGTAGATTAACCAAATCAATCAGGTGATCGAATTTGGCAGGTGATGATGGGTTTTGGATGTCGTGATGTTGCTCAACGATAGACCAGAACCGCGTGAAATGCATGGAGTACTACCTATCTGTGTTGCAACTGCCGCAAGATTGTGTGCCAGTGGTGATGAATTTGAGAGACAGTTTGCGTCCAATCGCCCGTATTGTCAATCACGACATCGGCAACTGCGATTTTGGCAGATTGAGGGTTTTGGGCATCAATACGCTGTATGGCCTCGTCGATACTCATGTTACGCGTCCGACATAAGCGTTCAATTTGTTGTTCGCGATCGCATGCAACCACCCACACTGCATTGCAATGGGCTGGCCAGCCTGATTCGATGAGTTTGATTGCGTCAATCACGGCAATCGTCGGGTGTGCGCGACTGCCTGCTGGGAGTTGAGCGAGCCATGAAAGGATATGGTGTCGCACTGCTGGGTGCACAATCGATTCGAGGAGGCGTAATTGACCCGCATCGCCAAAGACAATATTCGCGAGCGCTTTGCGGTTGAGTTTCCCATCAGGTAAGACCACCGTAGGTCCAAAGGTGGTTACGATGGTATCGTAGACTGCCTGCCCGGGTTGTTGTAACTCACGCGTGACACTGTCTGCATCAATGGCTGTGGCGCCAAGCTTGAGCAACTCGGCGACGACGCTGCTTTTACCGCACGCAATATTACCGGTCAAACCGATGATGTACTTATAATTCGACGTATTCATGTTTGATGACCGTCTCGTCGTTAATCCCGAGGTAGCGCAACATCTCATCCATTAATAGTGCTTTGTGTGTGGCGTCGCGTTGACTCCACGTGCGACTCTTGATTTCGAGATAGGGACCAGGGTGAGCCGAATTGATAAGGGTATCGATATTAATAGCGAACTCGGTCTCTTTGTAGGTGATGTGCATGCGCCGGCGCTCTTTGGTAATCGTAATTATCTGGTTTGGTTGAAAGTACTCACGATAAAA
>JBKCLM010000022.1:0-4503 GCA_046300655.1 Chloroflexota bacterium
AGGTCACTAAACGCTCGGCCGAATCGACGTTATGGGCACCATCAAACAACACGGGGACTCGGCCGACAGTGCTCAACTCAAAACGACCTGGCCAGACCACAGTGGCCACGCCGTCGGCGATGGCTTCATCACTGATTTTCAGGCCTTGCTTGCGCAGCAAGAGGGCTGCTGCAATCGCAAGGCGCGTATTTTCAGATTGGAATTCACCGGTCAAACGCGATCGATGCGGGCCATGGTAGGTATCATATGGATCGAAAATCTCGGGGATGGGACCACGCACGCGGTCATCGGCCTCGTCAAATCCACGTATTCCACCGGTACCGGCGTCATCGACGACCCAAATCGGTGCGCCTGCTTCAGCGGCACACGCAGTTACCGTGACGAGTGCGGCATAGGGTTGAGGAGCGACGAGGAGCGGAGCATTTGCGTGGGCGATACCACCTTTTTGCATGGCGATTTCATCAATGGTATTGCCCAATAGATCCATATGATCGTAACTAATCGAGGTAATGACTGACAGGATGGGATCAAGTACGTTGGCACTATCAAAACGACCACCAAGACCAACCTCAGCTACGACTAAATCGACATCGTTATCTGCAAAAAAGCGCATAGCGATAGCAAAGCTTATCGCAAATGTAGCAGGGAATCCGGCATCAGGGTCGATTTCGTCAACCGCAGGTGCGATTTGATTGACGTAGTCAACTAATTGCGCTTGAGAGATCATGACGCCATCAACTTGCATGCGTTCGCGGAACGAATGCAAGTGTGGTGATGTCCAGAGCCCCACGCGGAATCCTGCTTGTCGCGCGATATTCGCAATCATCGCCGAAGTAGAGCCCTTGCCTTTGGTACCTGCAACCACCACACTATCGAAGTGTTGTTGCGGATTATCAAAGACTTTGAGTAATTCACGGGTGCGCGTGAGATTGAGCGAGGGATGCGGGCGCTGTTTGGACTCATAGACGAAACGATAGAGATAGTCGAGTGCTTCTTGGTATGAGGTTACCGGCGGCATTGCGTTCCTTTGTAGGCAACATGCGTCACATCAGACACGTATTCAGTATACAAAAAAAGTGTCATGGCCGAAGCCATGACACCACATATTTACGAAAGAACCTTAGCGGCCCATCTTGCGCAAGTTCTGCAAACAGCGGTCAATACACTCCATCGGAGCATATGCGTAGCTCTCTTGCTCAATGACGTACCACTTAGTGCCCCCAACTCGCTCACACAAGCTGAGCACCGTCTCCCAAGGCACGTCACCCTCGCCAATCAAGGCCTTGGGATTTGACTCAGAGTGCTCTTTGAGGTGCACGCTCAAGGCGCGCCCTGGGTAGCGCTCAATGAATGGGGCGGCATCTGCACCACCGACCAAAGCATTGCCGGTATCAAATTGCATGATGACATCTTTGTCTGTGTTGCCAAAGAATGTATCCCAAGGCAATTCACCCTCAAGTTCTTTGAACTCAACCCAGTGGTTATGGTAACCGGTATACATGCCGTGAGGTTTAAGTTTCTTGGCAACGTCATTTAACGTATGGGCAGCTTTGAGCCAGCCCGCACGGCTGCTGGTATAGCTTTCGTTGAGTCCTGGCACAATCAGGTAGCTGTTGCCAATGGCAGCATGGAATTCGATTGAACGCTCAAGCTCATCTCCCATCAGGGTCTCGATGCCGACATGTGCCCCCTCAGCTTTGAGGCCGTACTCGTCGAGCATGGCCTTGACAGACTTGGCATCATGACCATAAAAACCGGCAAACTCGACACCGTCATATCCCATCTTGGCGATTGCCTTGAGCACACCGGCCAAATCTTTCTTGGCATCTTCACGGACTGAGTACAACTGTACTGCAACTGGAATACGCGCCATTGCTGTTCTCCATTGAATAGAAGCAAACTCCACCTCAAGTATACCACCGTTGCGTCAAGGACTTTGTATAATCATGCCAACCAATTGATTAAAAGGAGAGAAGGTACATGTGTCAGTTTTGTGGCTGTGGCGACTATTCAGACCTTGACGAAGACCTGCGTGAGATGGCCGAATACGACGTTGATATGGCCTACCTTGAACAAGCAAATCGAGATGATCAGGCTGAACACGATCGCCGTGCTCAGGCCGACGAAGAGGACTGGGACGTTAACGAACGTCACAGGCCATACCACGATTGGGGTGAACAGGCACGGGTGCACGAACACATTGAACGATATGATGAAAACAATTAACAAAATGCTTTGGGATTTAACATTGATAGTGCATACTGTATATATCATTCGATAGATACAGAGAGAAGGTTATCGATGAACCGCGCAAGTGCCCTCAAAAAAATTAAACACAAACGCTTTCATGCCCTCTGTAGCCAGATTGTCAGCGATATGAAACGCCTCGAAGTCCCAGGCGTTAGTGTCGCAATCTGGCATGGCGATGCCGTGCACAGTGCTGGGTTCGGTGTGACCAATGTTGATCATCCAATCCCTGTCACGGCCGATACTTTATTCCAGGTCGGTTCAATTAGCAAGACAGTAACAGCCACACTCATCATGCAGTTGGTCGAGGCAGGTAAACTGGATCTTGATGCACCGGTACGCACGATAATTCCCAGCCTCAAACTAGCAGATGCAAATGTCACCGAAAACGTAACCACTCGGCATTTGTTGACGCACCTCGGTGGCTGGATGGGCGATTATTTTAATGATTACGGCAACGGCAATGATGCGCTCGACAAGATGGTCAAGAGCCTGACCCGATTGCCACAAATCACGCCACTGGGTTCAGTGTGGTCGTACAACAATGCAGGATTCAACATTGCCGGTCGAATAATCGAGATATTGACCAAAGTAGCATATGAGACTGCAGCACAGTCGATGCTTTTCCGACCGATTGGGATGCACCAAAGCTATTTCTACCCGGACGATACGATCTTAACCAAGCGCTTTGCAGTCGGCCACCAGAAGTGGGACGGTGAGGCACGCGTTGCCACGCCATGGGCGATTGGCCGGGCAGCTAATGCGGTGGGCGGAGTAGTAAGCACTGTCACTGATTTGATTCGGTATGCACAGTTCCATAGTGGGGATGGTCAAGGGATTATTGACCGCACGTCATTGTTACAAATGCGCACCGTGCAAACCAGTGCTGGCGGACGTGGTGATATGGGGCTCACCTGGTTCATTCGTCATCACGACGGATTCAGCAGTTATGGGCACGGCGGGGCAACTAAGGGACAAAAGGCGACGTTCCGTTTTGTACCCGACAAGCAGTTCGCCATTGCCGTACTAACCAATAGCGATGACGGTAGTATTATCGGCGATGCAGCAGTCACGCGGGCCTTTGAGCTCTTTTTGGATGTCGCGCCAACCAAACCCGAAACCATCTATATGAGTGATGAGGAGTTGCAACCATATGTCGGCCGCTATGAGTATGCACTCTGGTCGTTCGAGGTGACGGCTGAGAATGGGGTGTTGGTTGCCCAAGAGATCCCCAAGGGTGGGTTCCCCAAGCCGGAGACGCCTGCGGGCCCACCGGTGGCCCCAGTGCGACTGGCGTTTATCGGCCCAGACAAGTTTGTCTCACTCGACGAGCCACGTAAAGGCGAGATTGGCGATTTTGTACGCAATGAAGCTGGCGAGATTGGCTACTTCCGTATAGGTGGCAGGGCCAACCCACGAGTGATGTAGATCACACTCTCCCACCCTCTTTGCACGCTGAGACGCAGAGCCTCATCCCACACAGAGCCGCAGCACTGCTGCGGCTTTACCTCTTTTGCGCGCTGAGGCGCCGAGACGCAGAGACACGGAGCACCATCCCTCTCAGAGCCGCAGCACTGCTGCGGCTTTGATGTGGCACGACAGCATATCTGAGTCGGGGTATACTATGCATCATCCACACAATACGATGTCGAGAGGTGCACTGATGCCCAACAACCACTATCAACCGGCGAATTTGTTATGGTCGGCGTACGATCCTGCCAATGCCCCACATGCTTTTCGTGCAGGGAATCTTACCGATGCGCGCGACTGGCAAGCACGGACACGTGCGGCGTTTACCGACACACTGGGTCTCCACAAACTCCCTGATGCGCCACCTGAGGTAAGTGCGATTCAGGTGGTCGACAAAGGAGATTATCTGCGACACAAAATGCTGTTGCGCACGACACCATATAGTGTGATGCCGTTTTATTTGCTCGTGCCTAAATATCAACCGCAACCACTCCCTACGGTGGTGGCATTCAATGGTCACGGGTATGGCGTAGCAGATATTGTAGGCTTGTGGGAGGATGGGACGGAGCGCAATCGGCCGAGTGGCTATCACAAGGATTTTGCAGTCATGTTATGTCGTGCTGGATTCGTGGTAGCGGCACCCGAGATTTCGTGCTTTGGGGAGCGCCAGAACGATTACAGTTATCTCGATACCATCAATGATCAACCAGTGCCAAGCACCTGCCATCACAGCTCCATGTTGGCACTTCATCTCGGGTTGAGCGTGGCCGGAATCAGGGTGCATGA
>JBKCLM010000023.1:0-16392 GCA_046300655.1 Chloroflexota bacterium
GGTAATGGTCGTCTTGATTTTGCGGTGCTCAATGATTGAGATCATCAAACCGCGATAGAGCGCTACGCGTTGCTCTTTGTCACGACCCAATTTGTACCCATCACGACGATGTCGCATCTTAATCCCTCATACTCTGCACGAACTGTGGTAACCCACACGAATCGTTCTTGCTACCATACTTTTCAGTATGTTCGTTGATATCAGAAGTACCGACGATTGTCATCATCTTGAGTGAACGTTTCGTTGTAATCATCCGACGGCATAAACATTGCACGCACATCATACCCTTGTCGTTTGCAATATTCACATACGTAGATAATGACTTCCTCAAGTGATTTGTCACCCAAATTACGCACCGCTTTGAGCTGCTGATATCCTGCCATCAATACTTGACCAATGGTAGCAAAATCTGCACGGCGCAAGCAATTATGTGTACGCGTTGATAGCTCAAGAACATCAACAGGCGTATCCATCAACTGATTAAAACTTGGCATTGTGACACCTCATTCATCAGTATCGAACCAACTACTCGCCCTCAGTCACATCCACAGGCGTTGCATCATTTGTAGCCCACTTGCCACCCAAGTCGTATCCATGACGTGCACACTTCTCACGGACACGGTCTTTGATCTCCTCGAGTGACTTCTCGCCCAAGTTACGCACAGCCTTCAGCTGCTTCTCGTCCATCTGCAAGATTTGGCCAATTGTGGCGATATCCGCACGGCGTAAGCAGTTATGTGTACGCGTTGATAGCTCAAGTGCATCAACTGGCATATCCATGATTTGCTGAGGAATCGTATTGCTACTATCCACCGACGAAACTGGACCATCCACGCCACCGACAACACCACCCACATCAACCGTATTACGATTAAAGCCTGCGATTATTTGGTTGTACTCAACCAGCACCTGTGCTGCATGAATCAATGCATCACCTGGCTTAATCGTGCCATCAGTCGTAATCTCAATGACAAGACGATCAAAGTTTGTGGCTTGACCTACGCGCGTATTTTCAACGACGTAATTCACCTTGGGGATTGGCGTAAATATCGCATCGATTGGAATCTCGCCAATTGCCACGACTTCATTCATCTCGGCTGGAATGTAGCCACGACCGACCTCGACCGTAAACTCCATTTCAATCCGGGCATCATTGCTGTCAAGCGTACAAATATAGTGGTCAGGATTGACCAGCTCGACGTTGCTCGGCAAATCGATATGACGTGCATACACAGGGCCTGCGCCTTGGTGCATCAACGTTACCCGAATCTTGCGGTTGGCATACGAGCGCAAGCGGATACCCTTGATGTTCAAGACAATCTCGGTCACATCCTCGCGGACTCCCGGAATTGTCGAGAACTCGTGGTATACGCCCTCGATCTTGACCTTGGTAATCGCAGCACCAGGGATAGATGACAACAACACACGGCGCAATGAATTGCCGAGCGTATGCCCATACCCTGTTTCAAGCGGTTCAATCTTAAAGCGGCCGTAGTTTTCTTCTGCCGCAACCAATTCAATACTCGGCTTGGCGATGTCTAGCATCGGCCGCCTCCTTCCATCGTCACTGCGTTCGACCAATCAACAGCATCTGATTAGCGGCTGTAGTACTCAACAATCAGCTGCTCATTGATGCCCTGCTCAGCGTCCTCACGGCGTGGCAGTGCGAGAATCTCAGCGCTCAGATCAGTATGGCTAACGCGTATCCACTCTGGGGCGCGGTGCAACAACTCTTTAGCGTCGGTCAGATTCTTGAAGTAGGTGCGTTTGCGGCTCTCGACGCGCACAGCAATCTTCTCACCCACACGCACGGTGAATGACGGAATGTTGGTCTTGCGACCATTCACGGTGATGTGGCCATGTGTCACCAACTGACGTGCCTGTTGGCGCGTGCTGGCCAGACCCATCCGGTATACCACGTTATCGAGGCGGCGCTCAAGCAACATGAACAACGCAGCGCCGGTCTCGCCGGGGACGCGCTGGGCACGTGCGTACAAGTTGCGGAACTGCTTCTCGAGCACGCCATACATGTGGCGAGCCTTCTGCTTCTCCTGCAACTGAATGCCGTACTCCGACTGTTGGCGACGACGAGCAGCAGGGCCATGTTGCCCTGGTGGGAATGGGCGCTTGGCCAAAACCTTCTGCGCCTTATCGGTCAATGCAATATTCAGCCGGCGGCTGATTTTGGCAATAGGTCCACGGTAGCGAGCCATTTACTACAGTCTCCTCAAATTAGACGCGCCGACGCTTCGGCGGTCGGCAACCGTTATGCGGGATTGGGGTCACGTCGGTAATTGAGCTGACTTGCAGCCCGGCTGACTGCAATGAACGCACTGCAGCTTCGCGACCAGCGCCTGGCCCCTTCACAAATACTTCAATCGTGCGCATGCCATTTTCGAGCGCCTTGCGTGCTGCAATTTCGGCAGCAATTTGGGCAGCGTATGGCGTGCTCTTGCGTGAGCCCTTAAAGCCGTTGTGACCTGCGCTTGACCAGCACACCACATTGCCCATTGGGTCAGTGATTGTCACAATCGTGTTGTTAAACGTGCTCTGCACGTGTGCTTGCCCGCGTGGAACATTCTTACGTTCGCGACGCTTACCGCGCTGGCGCTTTGGCGCTACGCTCCCAGCCTTCTGTGCCTTTGCCATGATTCCTCCACACATGCGGCGACGTATCGTTGATTACGACGCTCGCGCACACTGCAAATGATTACTTCTTGACCGTCTTCTTCTTGATACCGATAGCTGAACCCTTACGACCGCGTCGGGTGCGAGAGTTCGTGCGGGTGCGCTGTCCGCGCACAGGCAAGCCACGGCGATGGCGCAAGCCACGATAGCAGGCGATATCCATCAAGCGTTTGATGTTCATCTGAATTTCACGGCGAAGATCACCCTCGACGCGATACTCGCGCTCAACGATTTCACGGATACGGACCAATTCCTCTTCGGTCAGGTCACGTACACGCGTGGCCGGGTTCACGTTTGCCCGCTCCAAGATGACGGCGCCATTGGTGCGCCCAATTCCGAACACGTAGGTAATTGCGATGTCAATTCGCTTATTCCGTGGGATGTCGATCCCAGCAATACGAGCCATGCTAGCCTCTTTACCATCAGAGCCGTGCACACAACGGTGCGCGACCACGACTTATCCTCGTCTCCCGAATCTTATCCCTGACGCTGCTTGTGTTTGGGCTGGCGACTACAAATCACCCGGATGATGCCCTTGCGCTTGATCACGCGGCAGTATTCGCAGCGTGGTTTGACCGAAGCCTGAACCTTCACAATAAGCCCCCTTAAACGGTTATTTATACCGATACGTAATACGACCACGAGTCAAGTCGTACGGTGAGAGTTCTACCAAAACGCGATCGCCCTTTAGAATGCGAATATAGTTCATCCGCATGCGTCCCGAAATATGGGCAAGTACCTCAGGGCCGTTTTCGAGTTGTACTCGGAACATGGCATTTGGCAACGGTTCTAACACCGTTCCCTCCATCTCGATCACGTCTTTTTTCTTTGTCATAGCACCTCGTCACTCGTCTCCTGACTCGTCAGGATCTCCGGTTTACCATCGGTCACTGCCACCGTGTGTTCATAGTGTGCCGCGAGACGACCATCGGTCGTCACCACCGTCCACCCGTCACGCAGCTCCCGTGTACTTGGGTCGCCACACACAATCATCGGCTCAATCGCAAATGTCATGCCTGGTTGAAGCACAAGCCCTCGACCCGCTGGTCCATAGTTGAGAATCTGCGGATCCTCGTGTAGGGACCGGCCTATTCCATGGCTAATGTAATTGCGAATCACGCCATAACCGCGTGCCTCTGCATAGCTCTGGATGGCCCAAGATATATCTGACAATCGTGCCCCTGTCCGCACAACTGACAGCGCATGGTATAGCGTCTCTTCGGTCACTCGCAGTAATCCTGCTGCCTCCTCCGAGATCTCACCGACTGCATAGCTCCATGCAGAATCTGCATGATATCCATCAATCTGCACACCGATGTCAATGCTCACAATATCCCCAGACTGCAAGCGGCGCTTACCCGGAATACCGTGGACTAACTCCTCATTGACCGATATGCACGTCGCAGCTGGATACGGCGGCGGACCGCCATAGCCCAGAAACGAAGGGTACCCTCCATGCTTTGTAATCAACTGATGCACCATTGTGTCAAGCTCGCGCGTGGTGATGCCCGGCTTAACCCATGTGCGCAACATCCGATGCGCTAATCCTACAACTGCCCCAGCTCGCCGCATTGCTGCAAGTTCACGCTGGTTCTTGCATGTGACTGCCATCGCGCTCCATTAATTGCAACATGGTTCGAGTGACCTGCGTTATCTCACGCTGGCCATCGATCTCACGCAACAACCCTTGTTTTCGGTAGTGCTCAATCAACGGCATCGTCTGTGCAAAATACACATCCAACCGGTGACGCGCTGTCTCGAGCGTGTCGTCGTTGCGTTGATACAAACGACCACCACATTCATCACAAACGTCAGGACGTTTTGATGGGAAGTAATATATATTATACGTCGAACCGCAAGTTTTACAAGTCTGTCGACCAGCAATTCTGCGTAAGAGCATTTCGGTAGGTACGCTCAAGTACAACACATGGTGTAATTTGCGCCCTTGACGCTCTAATTCAACGCTGAGCGCAATCGCTTGGTCGATTGTGCGCGGGAAGCCATCGAAGATTACTCCCCGCGCACAATCATCCTGACCAATCCGCTCCATAATCATGCGAATGACCACCTCGTCAGGGACCAATTCGCCGCGATCCATGTACGACTTTGCCAGCATACCGAGCTCAGTTCCCTGACGGAGTGCAGCTCGGAACAGATCACCACTTGCTACATGGACCAATCCCGAATGCTCTTCTAGCACTTTGGCTTGAGTGCCTTTGCCGGCACCAGGTGCCCCCAGCAAGATGACGTCCATTGATTCCCCCTCTGCTGTTCATCATCGAACGGCAGGTCTCATGCTAGCGCTGCTTACCCAAGAACCCCTCATAGTTGCGCATCACCATTTGCGCCTCGAGCTGACGCAATGTGTCTACAGCCACACCAACCACAATCAACAAGGCGGTTGCGCCCAAACCGATTGGGATACCCGTGATAGCTTGTGTCAAGAACGGCAACACCGCAATTAACCCCAAGAACAAGGCACCCGTGCGTGTCAATCGCGATACGATTTGGTCAATGTATGTCTCAGTATTCTTGCCTGGTCGTACACCCAAAATAAACCCACCGTTGCGCTGCAACGTGTTGGGGATATCCTGCTGTTCAAAAATCACCTTCGTGTAGAAGTAGGTGAAGAAGAAGACCAACGCAAACAAGGCTACCGAATACACCAGCGTGCCACTACCGAACTGTGGACTGAATGACTGATAGGTGAAACAGGCGATCTGCTTCAGGATTGATGCATCCGCAGGTGCCGTCACCTCGGGACAACCGTACGATGCGATTGTGCCTGGGAAGATGATGATACTCTGCGCGAAAATCAACGGAATCATACCAGCCATGTTCACCTTCAACGGGATATGACTCGTTTGACCACCATACTGACGATTACCGCGGACACGCTTAGCATACTGGACCGGAATCCGGCGCTGCCCTTCGTGCATCATGATAATCACCAAAATCGTTGCCAATGCAATCAATAAGAAGGCGATGATACCGATGATTTGATCCACACCACCGGTCTCAACCGTGGTGAAACCCTGAATAATCAAGCTGGGTAAGCCCGAGATGATACCAGCAAAGATAATCACTGAGATCCCGTTGCCAATACCATATGATTGAATCTGTTCGCCAAGCCAAATCAAAAACATCGTTCCTGCCAACATCGCTACCAACACGGTAAACGTCGGCAAGAAGTTATTGACAATATCAAATGGGGTGCGGAACAGCGTCTGGCCGGCACCCAAGCTGCGATCAAGCGTCAACGTCTGACCATATGCCGACAACAATGCCATTGGCACCGTTGCCACAAAGGTAATCTGATTGATCTTGACACGACCTTGCTCACCCTCTTTGCGCAAATCATTTAACGCAGGGATGAGTGGTTGGAGCAACTGCACGATAATTTGTGCCGTGATGTACGGGTACACACCCATTGACGCCACTGACAAATTCTGCAACGCACCACCAGCGAAGATATTCAGCAATTGTGCAAGTTGGTTACCCTGTAGGGCTTCACGCAGACTTGCGAGTGCATTGGGATCCAGATTCGGCACAGGAATATGTGCAATGAATCGGAACACCAGCATCATCGCCAGTGTAAACAACACACGACGGCGCAATTCTGGCACTTGCAGTGCTTGTATCACTGACTTCAGCATTCAACAATCTCCTCAAGTCAGGTGTAGTGGAGGCAATGCCTCCACTACAGCAACCGTCATTACTCTGCTTGGCGTGATGCTGAGTGAACGCCACGACTACGAGTTGGGCGAACCGACTCCCAGCCAAGTTCAGTCACGCTACCACCGGCAGCTTCAATCTTCTGTTTGGCACTGGCGCTTGCCTTGTGCACTTGTACCTTGATGGCCACTGAGATATCACCATCACCCAACAACTTGATTGGAGTCTTGGTGTCATACTCACCGGTTGCAACCAACCACGCAACGGTCACGTCGGTATTGGCAGGCAACTCGGCCAAAGCGGCGATATTGAGCACTTGGTACGCCACACGCCAGCGGTTCTTAAAACCACGGAGGTATGGCATACGCTTGGTCAAGCGGTTCTGACCACCTTCGAATGTGCGGTATGGATTTGGGCCTGAACGAGCCTTTTGGCCCATCATACCCTTACCAGCCGTCTTACCCTTACCTGAACCATAACCACGACCAACGCGCTTTGACGTTTGGTGTGACCCGGCAGCTGGGCGCAGATCATTCAACTTCATTATCGAGCCTCGCCTTCCGCGACTTCTTGGACGGTCACCAAGTGACGCACCTTGAAGATCATGCCACGCACCGCTGGTGTGTCTTCGCGCACCACGCTGCTGTTGAGTTTACGCAAGCCAATCGACTTGATGGTCGCCTTTTGGTCGACACTGCAACCGATTGAGCTTTTGGTATAGGTAATTCGCAATTTAGCCATGACCTACGACTCCTTAACGGCGCTCTTCACCATGCGGCGCTGGCGCAACTCGTGGCGGGTCAAGCCACGCTCTTTGGCGGTCTGGTCAACGGACTTCATTTGGCGTAATGCCTCAAAAGTTGCTTTCACCACGTTTACCGGGTTATTGCTCCCATACCGCTTTGACAACAGGTCCTTGATACCGGCAGCCTCAACCACAGGGCGCACACCACGACCGGCGATAACGCCAGTACCAGGAGCGGCTGGGATCAAGCGCACCTTGGTGGCCGAGAACTCGGCTTCGCTCTCGTGTGACACGGTCGTGCGAGCCAACGGCACATAGATCAAGTTTTTCTTGGCTGCCTCGACACCCTTACGGATGGCATCTGGCACTTCGGCGGCTTTGCCCATGCCGATACCGACATGACCATTACCATCACCAACAACGACCATCGTGCTGAAGCTAAAGCGGCGACCGCCTTTGACTACCTTCGACACGCGGTTAATTTGTACGATACGCTCTTCGAGCTCTAAGCCCTCGGCGTTAATGTGTTTCTCTGCCACAGTTCCTCCACCGTTTTGTTCGTGTGCTTTTGCACACACATACCTACTCGTTGCTTAGAACTCGAGGCCACCCTCACGAGCGCCGTCTGCCAAAGCTTGGACACGACCATGGTACTTAAAACCACCGCGGTCAAAAACCACAGACGTGATGCCGGCCTTCTTGGCCTTGGCAGCAATCAAGGTACCGATTGCCTTGGCTTGTTCGGTCTTGGTCCCAGTCACGCCATCGGCTGACTTGGTTGACTCAGCGACCAACGTGTGCCCAGCCACGTCGTCAATGATTTGGGCATAGATATGCGCGCTACTGCGGAACACGCTCAAGCGTGGGCGGCTAGCCGTCCCTGCCACTTTGCGACGTACCCGGTTATGTCGGCGCAGACGAAGCTCACGAGCTTTGCGTACTGCCATGTCAATCTCCTCACCAGTAATAGGGGAGTCGTCATCATGCACTCCCCGTCACCGTTATTACTTCGCCTTACCGGCCTTACCCGCCTTACGGCGCACGCGCTCACCCTGATACTTGATACCGTAGCCTTTATATGGCTCGGGTGGTCGCAACGCACGAATCTTCGATGCTTGCTCACCAACCAACTGCTTGTCGATACCACGCACAATCACTTGCTGTGGCTCACTGGCAGCGCGGCGCTCAATAATCTCAAAGCTAATGCCCTCGGGAGGTGTCACACGAATAGGGTGTGAGTAACCAACAAAGAACACGAGATTCTTGCCTTCGCGGGCGGCACGATAACCGACACCGAGAACCTCGAGGACGCGAGCATAACCGGTGGTTACCCCCTCGACCATATTTGACAGCAATGAGCGAGTCAGACCGTGCAATGCGCGGTGCTCTTTCTCATCGGATGGACGTGTCACCAACAGCTGATCGTTTTCACGGCTGATGATGATACTGGCTGGCAAAGCCTGCGACAAGGTCCCTTTTGGACCCTTAACCGTCACGACGTTCCCCTCTGCTACCTGGACATCAACACCTTTGGGGACGGTGATGGGCTTCTTACCAATTCGCGACATCGTTCTACTCCCCTTCGGTTACCAAACGTAGCAAAGGACTTCACCGCCGACGCGCTTTTGCCAGGCTTCGTAGCCTGCCAATACGCCGTTTGGTGTTGAAAGAATACTGATACCAAGACCACCGCGCACCTGCGGGATTTCGGAGACGCCTGCATAAATACGCAGACCTGGCTTGCTGACGCGCTTGAGGCCGGTAATTACCGGGCGCTTATCAGCGGTGTACTTGAGGTGCAGTACCAGCACTGGGCATGGCTTCTCATCGCGCACTTGCACGTCGGCCACAAAGCCTTCACGCTTCAAGATTTGCGCGATTGCCACTTTCATTTTTGACGAAGGCATCGACACTTCTGACTGGCGAGCCATGCCAGCATTGCGGATGCGCGTCAACATATCGGCAATCGGATCATTCACACTCACGGGACGTTCCTCCTAGGTGACCAAACTTGCTTCATCAGGCGATGCCTATCGCCTAGGCATGTCTACTACCAGCTTGACTTGGTTACGCCGGGGATGAGCCCCTTGAGCGCATTTTCACGGAAGCAGATACGGCACATACCGAACTTGCGGATGTAGGCGCGTGAGCGGCCGCACACCTTACAGCGGTTGTAGGCTTGTGTCTTGTGCTTCGGAGCCCGAAGGGCTTTGGCAATCATGGACTTCTTAGCCAACGGTTTGTTTCCTTTCTTCCATCTGAGCTGGTGAGTCAATTGACTCCTGGCTCAGATCAGTCACGAAATGGCATACCCATGCGCTTCAACAACGCATAGCCAGATGCATCATCAACAGCCGAGGTATTGATTGAGATTTCCATACCACGGATCTTGTCGATTTTGTCGATTTCAATTTCCGGGAACACAATCTGCTCACGCAAGCCCAAGCTATAGTTACCACGACCATCGAATGCGCTACGACCGATACCACGGAAGTCACGCAAGCGGGGCAATGCCAAGTTCATCAACCGGTCCAAAAAGTCAAACATACGGTCGCCGCGCAATGTGACCATCACGCCGATTGGCTGACCTTCGCGCAATTTGAAGTTTGCAATTGACTTCTTGGCCTTGGTCGTTACTGGCTTTTGTGCCGTAATCATGGTCAGCTGTTCGGTAACAGCCTCCAGGGCCTTTGAGTTGGAGAGAGCCTCGCCCAAACCAACGTTCACCACCACCTTATTGACACGTGGCACTTGCATGATTGAGCCATACTTGAACTCTTGCATGAGTGCGGGCACGACCTCGGTGAGGTACTTTTGCTTTAATCGCGGTGTCATTCGTTGCTCCTCAAGGGATTGGAACGTCTCCCGAACCGACGTTCCGACCTTGAATCATGCGGCCACAGCCGCGCTATTATTCATCAATATTGGCATCACACGACTTGCAGAAGCGTACCTTCTTGGCACGACCCTTGCTGTCAGCAGCAGCAACCAAGCGGTTACCGGTGCGTGATGCGCGGCCACACTTTGGACAAACCAACATCACGTTTGAGACGTGAATTGGGGCGTCTTGCTCAACAATACCACCCATCTGCCCGATGGCACGTGGGCGCATGTGGCGCTTGATTTTGTTGAGACCCTCAACGACGACACGATCTTTGGCTGGAATAGCAAGTGCAATCTTGCCCTTCTTGCCCTTCTCTTTGCCGGCGATTACGAGGACTTCATCACCTTTTTTGACGTGCATTACAGCACCTCCGGCGCAAGTGAAACGATACGCATAAACCCGCGCTCGCGCAGCTCACGGGCAACCGGACCAAAGATACGCGTGCCACGCGGATTGTCTTCTTTGTTGATAATCACGGCTGCATTATCATCGAAGCGGATGTGCGAACCATCGGGGCGGCCGTACTCTTTGGCAGTACGAACAACCACGGCACGTACGACTTCGCCCTTCTTGACGGTACCACCGGGATTTGCATCTTTGACTGATGCAATGATGACATCGCCAACGTGGCCATAACGAACCCGTGAACCACCCATCACGCGAATACACATGATTTCTTTGGCACCGGTGTTGTCGGCAACCTTGAGGCGACTTTGTTGCTGGATCATCGCCTAGTCCTCCTGGCTCTGTGTCACTACTTCGACCACTTCCCAGCATTTGGTCTTGCTGATTGGCTTGGTCTCGCCAATGCGCACCACATCGCCGATACGACAGCTGTTTTGCTCATCGTGGGCATGGAACTTCTTGGTAGTACGCATAATCTTGCGGTACAGCGGATGTGGACGCAGATAATCAACCGCCACAACGACGGTCTTGTTCATCTTGTTGCTTACCACACGGCCGACCTTGTACTGTCGTCGTCCTTCGGTCATCGTATCTTTCTCCCGCAGGTACTACGCCTGCTCACGCTCATGGAGGATCGTCTTGATCCGTGCGATTTCGCGACGCACGATGCGCTGACGACCTGTTGCGGTCAACTTACCGGTCACCGCTTGGAAGCGCAAGTTAAACAGCTCTTTGTAGTAGCCATCGACTTGCTCTTTGAGCGTTGCGGTATCGAGTTCACGCAGTTTATCGGCTTTCATTATTCGCTAGCCTCTTCTTCACGCGAAATGATCTTGCAGGCGATAGGCAACTTTGCGGCTGCCAAGTGCAAGGCCTCTTGCGCAATTTCGGGGCGGACCCCACCAATCTCAAACATGATGCGACCTGGCTTAACCACGGCCACGTAATACTCAACCGAACCCTTACCGCTACCCATGCGGGTTTCAGCAGGCTTTTGGGTAATCGGCTTATCGGGGAAGATGCGGATCCACACCTTACCACCGCGCTTCACATGGTGCGAGATGGCACGACGGGCAGCCTCAATCTGACGGCTGGTAATCCAGGCTGGCTCGACCGCAAGCAAGCCGAAGTCGCCGAAGGCAACCGTACTGCCGCGATGAGACATACCGCGATTGTTGCCACGGTGCATCTTGCGATATTTGACGCGCTTAGGCATCAACATAGTCGTCGCTCCTTACATTCGTCCCTTAGGCTCGAGGCGTGCGATTGCCGCGACCACCTTGACCGCCCTGACCACCTTGGCCACCTTGACCACGTCCGCCGCGGCCACCTTGACCACCTTGTCCACCTTGGCCGCCTTGACCACCGCGACCACCGCGACCGCCACGACCACCGCGACGATCCTCGTCATCACCACCCTGGGCACGTGTATTCACGGCTGGTGTGGTTGGTTGGACATTACCGGCAGCATCAAAGAACACATCGCCCTTGTAGATCCACACCTTGACGCCGATACGACCGAACGTCGTGTGGGCATGGACTTGTGCATAGTCGATATCGGCACGAAGCGTGTGCAATGGCACGCGACCCTCGCGCTCGGTCGCAACACGGGCGATTTCGGCACCACCCAAACGACCTGAACACTTGACCTTCACGCCTTGAGCGCCGAGGCGCATGGCACGTTGGACGGCTTGCTTCATGGCACGCTTGTATGACACACGTTTGTTGATTTGCTCGGCAATGCCTTCAGCAACCAACTGTGACTCAAGTTCAGGCTGGTGAATTTCGAGCACCGAGATTTTGAGCTTCTTGCCGAGGCTACGCTCAAGAATCTTGCGGAACTCGTCAACCTTCTCGCCACCCTTACCAACCACAACACCGACTTTTGAGGTGTGAATGGTGATTTCGATGCGATTGGCTGAGCGCTCAATCTCTACACGGGCCACACCGGCGCCTTCGAAACGCTTGGCAACCAAGCGGCGCAGTTTCAGATCCTCGTGCAACTGGTCAGTGTAATTTCGCTCCGAAAACCAGCGCGACTGCCAGTCCTTGATGTAACCGAGGCGGAACCCCAGTGGATGTACCTTACGTCCCATACGTCCTCACTGTCGGCTAGTTGGTGGCGCCATCATCCACGACCACGGTAATGTGGGTGGTGCGCTTACGAATCCGGTCCGCTCGGCCACGCGCACGTGGCATAAAGCGTTTGAAGGCAGGTCCTTCGTCGGCATAAATAGTGTGAACGACCAAGGCAGCACGCTCCATGTCGAAATTGTTCTCGGCATTGGCTGCTGCTGACATGATTGTGCGGGCCACTTCGCGGGCTGCCTTCTGGGGCATGTACTGCAAAGTGGAGAGCGCTCGCTCAACCTTCATACCACGCACCACGTCCATGACAGGTCGAACCTTCAATGGCGAGATGCGCACATACTTCGTTACAGCTTTCGCTTGCATCGTTAGCTTACTCCGCATGCATGGTGCATGGGGCTTGCGCCCCACACCCAGCAATTACTTCATCTTACCGCGCTTATCAGCCTTCTTACCGCCATGACTGCGGAAAGTGCGAGTTGGCGCAAACTCACCCAACTTATGACCGACCATGTTCTCGGTGACATACACCGGCACGTGGCGACGGCCATCATGTACGGCAATGGTGTGACCCACCATTTGTGGAAAGATCGTCGAGGCGCGTGACCATGTGCGGAGCACACGCTTATCGTTCGTCTTGTTCATGTCTTCGATACGGCCCAAAAGTCGCAAGTCGACAAATGGACCCTTCTTCGATGACCGTGACATTCTCGGTCCTTTCGTAATCTGCTCACCGCAGCAACCCGGCCTGTGCTCCGGTTACTGCAAGATTTGCTACTACTTCGTACGGCGGCGCACAATAAAGCGATCGGTGCGCGGGTTGTGACGCGTCTTGACGCCACGTGCCGGCTTACCCCACTTCGTCTTGGGCGGCATACCGCGAGGCGCACGCCCCTCACCACCACCGTGAGGATGGTCTCGTGGGTTCATGGCTGAACCACGCACCTCGGGTCGGCGACCCAACCAACGGCTACGACCGGCTTTACCGAGTCGTACGTTCTGGTGCTCAACGTTCCCAACCTGTCCAATGGTGGCCATACAGTTGATATGCACCATGCGCATCTCGCCCGAAGGCATGCGCAATGTGGCATAGTCACCTTCTTTGGCCATCAACTGTGCCGATGCGCCAGCACTGCGCACCATTACACCACCACGGCCGATTTGCAACTCAATGTTGTGCACCTCGGTACCGAGTGGGATAACCTTTAATGGAAGAGCAGAACCGACGCGCACTTCGGCGCTCGGACCGCTCATGACTTTGTCGCCTACCTTGAGGCCATTTGGGGCCAAGATATAGCGCTTGTCACCATCAGTATAATGCAATAATGCAATACGTGCCGAGCGATTTGGATCGTATTCGATGGCAGCAACTACTGCTGGCACGTCAATCTTGTTGCGCTTGAAGTCAATGACACGATATGCGCGACGGGTACCGCCACCACGATGGCGCGTGGTCACACGGCCATAGTTGTTGCGACCACCACTCTTGCGCATTGGCTCGAGCAAAGACTTTTCAGGCGACTTTTTGGTAATCTCCTCGAACGTATAGCCCGACATATTCTTGCGGCCCGCCGAGGTTGGTTTGTAGCGTCGAACGCCCATTACTTACTCCATCACGACTTGGTAGCCGCGCTCTACATGTCCTGAAACACGTCGATCGTATCACCAGCTGCAAGCGTTACAATTGCCTTCTTCCAGCTGCTTGTGTAGCCATATCGCATCCCACGGCGACGCAACTTGCCACGCACATTCATGGTGGTCACGTTGGTCACCCGCACGTTGAAGATCTCGCTGATCGCAGCACCAATCTCTGGCTTGCTTGCGTTTTTATCAACCTCGAAGCTGTACTTATTCAGCGACATGAGGTTGGTATTCTTCTCGGTGATGAGCGGTCGAATGATAATCTGATGTGCGTTCATTACGCATCCTCCCCGACCACATTGACGGCCTGACCCAAGTAGCTGTCGATCACGGCTACTGCAGACTGCGTCACAATGATGTTGTCATGTGTCAACAAATCAATGACGTTCAAGTAGTGTGCCGGCAACGTCTTCACGCCAGGGATATTGTTGATTGACTTGGTCAACATGTCGTCGCGAACCGCAACAACAATCAACGTCTTGCCACTGGCCTTCAAGCTGGCCAAACATGCAAGCATATCCTTGGTGCGTGGCTTCTCGACCTTAAGAGCATCGACAAACACCACGGCCTTGTCAGCAATCTTGGCTGACAGTGCACTGCGGACGGCCAAGCGACGCATCTTGCGTGGCATTGACTGATAGTACGAACGTGGGTGTGGACCGTGAGCGACACCACCACCCTTGCGATGTGAGGCGCGAATCGAACCTGCGCGGGCACGACCAGTGCCCTTCTGGCGGAACAACTTGCGCGTGCTGCCGTCGACCTCACCACGACCGCGGGTGTTGTGCAACCCGAGGCGAGCGTTGGCCTGCTGACGCACCATGGCCTGGTGCATCACCGGCACATTTGGGGCAATCCCAAAAATATAGTCGTCGAGTTGAATCGTGCCGACCGCAGCGCCTGTCTGGCTAAAGAGTTTTGCTTCCATCACACTACCTCTAATTGCCCTTCGCTGCACGGCGGACCATCACCAAGCCGTTCTTGGCACCTGGTACCGAACCCCGTACGAGCAGAAGATTGCGGTCACTGATTACTTCGACGACCGTGAGATTCATCACTGTGACACGACGGTTACCCATTTGACCCGCCATGCGTGTATTCTTGAAGACGTGACCAGGGTCAGTACCGGCACCGATTGAACCAGGCGCGCGCAAACGGTCGCTTTGACCGTGGGTGCGTGGACCACCGTTAAATCCGTGACGTCGAACGACACCTTGGAAACCCTTACCCTTTGAGGTACCGGTAACATCGACCATCTGCCCATTGGCAAACAAATCGGGACCGAGTACATCGCCGACCTTGTAGTCACTCGGGTTATCAGCCGAGAACTCGCGCAGATGGCGCACTAACTTGCCGGCACCAGCAAGGTGCCCGCGTTGTGGCTTGTTCAGACTCTTGGGCTTAACCTCGCCGAAACCGATCTGCACAGCCTCATAACCGTCGCGTTCGCGAACCCGGATTTGGGTGACGACACAAGGTCCGACTTCGATAACCGTTACCGGTACCACCGCACCTGTTTCATCAAAAATCTGAGTCATGCCGATCTTGCGACCCAACAAACCTTCGATCACAATCGCACCTCCGCAGCATTCCAATTGGCACCATGCCAATCGTAGCGGCTGCCTCTTTCTACAATTTAGAGCTTAATCTCGATATCGACACCGGCTGGGAGCGTCAACTTCATCAAGGCATTGATGGTCTGCTGGCTTGGATCCAACACATCAATCAAACGCTTGTGCGTGCGCACCTCAAACTGCTCCTGCGAGTCCTTGTCGATGAAGGACGAGCGGATGACACTATACTTCTCAATGCGCGTTGGCAACGGCACTGGGCCGGCGACCAATGCACCTGAGCGCTCAGCAGCTTCCACGATTTGGCGAGCTGACTGGTCCAAAATTTTGTGGTCAAACGCCTTGAGGCGAATGCGCACTTTCTGCTTTCCTGTTGCCATCATCTACTCCACATCCTACACACCACGTCGACGGACAGTGTTACCTGCCCCGTCGACGCGGTGGCGCAGAAATTGCTTACGCCTTAATCAGTGATCTTTGAAACGACACCAGCGCCGACGGTGCGGCCACCCTCGCGGATAGCGAAGCGCAAACCATCTTCGATGGCGACTGGGACGATCAACTCAACGGCCATCTCGATGTTGTCACCCGGCATCACCATCTCGACACCCTCTGGCAACGTGATTGAACCCGTTACGTCGGTGGTGCGGATGTAGAATTGTGGGCGGTACCCGGGGAAGAATGGAGTATGGCGA
>JBKCLM010000024.1:0-35924 GCA_046300655.1 Chloroflexota bacterium
CGTCGCCTATCGTACTAAAACGGACTGCAAGTGGATAATTAGGTGGACATCCTGGTATGCCTGCACTGCCGATCATTGTTGTGACAAACTGGCTGTAGTAGAGTAATCCACCAATCATTACACTCGCACACACCACAATTACTGTCTGAGTAGGGATCTTGCGTTCGGCTATCCACTGCCACACCACATATGTCGCCATGCTTGCAATGTATGTGATGGTGATTCCGGTATGCGTCAAAATCACTAGCGTACTAAAGATTCCACGAATGCGCCAATCAACGCGTTGATCAAACCAACTCATGATGGCGACAAGAAAGAGCGCATGCGCCCAGGCATTAGTTATCTCACCAATATGAATTGCACGGAGCAAAAACGGACTCGCGAGGGCCAATCCCACCCAGAATAGCAGTTGCCGTGCAGGGAGGCGATACTGGGCCAAAACTGTTGTGGCATAAAACACAGCCCCCGCATGCACGACAGCCGCGCCACTCTGTAGCACTGCAAGATGCCACCACCGCTCACTACTCATCAACGCCAATGGAGCTGCCATCAAGTAGCTGATGATAGGATATGGGGCTACTTGGCCGCCGGCCTCGCATGGTAGTTGTGCGGTAAACAGCAAATCGCCGTTGAGCACTTGATTGAGCATACGGATATGCATCGCTACATCAGACGAACGCAGCCAAGGGCTGTTAATGAGTAGGAGCTGTGCTACAACGCTACCTGCAATCACTCCCCATAAGTGTATTGATAAATTCGTTGTTTTTTTGAGGATTGGCACCATCAAAATGCCGATACCAATGAGGCTACTTGCCAACAGGGAGTGTGTATGGACGAGCCACCATTCGGCATGAGGATGCATGGTACCAATAACGAACAACGAGCAAATTACTAGGCTAATCCACCAGTTTTGGGGTGTCAGGATACGGCTAGTGATGCCTACCACCACAAAGCATGATAACAATGCCAGCATGAGTTGAATTCGTACGATGCTGCCGAGCGGTGTAATGCCAATCTGCGTCATCACGATGCCCAAATCACGGTTATCGCCTGCTATCCCCAGCTGTGTCATCCGGGCTGATACGACTGGTGTCTCATCGCTGCTTCGGGTGAGGAGTTGGAGATGCCGAATAGCATTAGGCAGGACCACGCCACTCATGTGCGGTTGGGTGAATTCGATTTGTGCAGGGTTATCAGGTGGACGTGGGGTGGTATTAATGCTGATGTGACTTATCCACCAACCGTAGCCCGCATTAGGCCAACTGATACGCCAGTTCGATTTGCTCCAACGGCGCGGCTGCTCATCTGTGGGCCATTCGTCTGGCTCGGGCGGATTGAAGTTGTTAATAAACGGCTCGTCAAAGAAACGCAATTGGCTGATTTGATCGCCACCCACAGCTACCGTGAGGGGGGTTGGGCGTGCAAGCCCAATCCCGACGACTGTTGCCAGACTCATCAACATCGCAAGATATGGCATGATTCGTGACAACAGTCGCACAAGTCCTCCGACTGAATTGTTAGTGGGCACTAAGTTCGCGCTGATAAAGCTGCGCATAAATGCCGTTACGGGCCAAGAGCTGTTCATGGGTGCCGTATTCAACCAATTTACCCTGGTCAAGTACGATGATGGCATCAAGATGGCGTACTGCCGAGATTTTTTGACTGACCATAATGGTCGTCTTGCCACGGCGTGCGGCACTCACGTTCTGCACGATATCGTTGGCTGTATGGGCATCAATGTTTGACAACGCGTCATCGAAAATCATAATTGGTGCGTCAGTAATAATCGCTCGCGCAATCCCAAGCCGTTGCTTTTGGCCACCTGAGAGCATTGTGCCACGTTCGCCCACAATCGTATCGAGGCCGTTAGCGAGCTGAGCAATGTCGCGATCGAGACACGACACCTTGAGTGCATACTCGAGATCGTTACTTTGGGCCTGAGGTGTCCCCAACATGACGTTCTCACGCAGCGTCATGCTGAACAACATATGCTCTTGTGGTACATACGCAAGCCCTTGACGTAACGTATGGAGATCAATAGTTGTTGCATCGATACCATCAAATAAAATCGCTCCACGATCTGGGTCGCGTAAGCGCAACAATAATCCGAGTAAGCTACTTTTGCCGGCACCCGTTGCACCGACGATACCCACGTGTTGCCCTTGAGGAATCTCGATTGAGATATCCCGCAAAATCGCCTGGCTATCGTGTAACCAACTAGCGTGTTGGATACTAATTGCCCCTTGAGGGATGTGTTCATTGGCATCCGGTCGATTGATAACCTGCGGAATGCGCTTGAGCACGGTACCGATGCGTGCGGCTGCTGCACTGCCTTGTTGTAACCGTTCAAATGCATGACTTAGTGCATTGGCAGCGTTGCTCAACAAGCCCAAATATACGATGAACTGTACATACTGGCCGATGGTTAGCTGTTCGTTGATAATTAACACTGCACCATAGGCGACGACTGCCGTGGCTGCAAGGCGCACGACGAGTTGCGGTAATGGCGAGATTGCACTGGAGAACAAGACAAATCGAATTGACTCTTTGGCGTATTGATCGCTTAGCTGATTAAACGCGTCACGACTTGCTGCCTCCTGTGTGTATGCCGCCAATGTGCGTTGGGCTGAAATGTGCTCTTGGGAAAACGCCGAAATGCGTGCCAACCGTTGTTGCACTACATTAAACGCATCCTCGACTAAGCGACCGAGTCGTGCTTGTGCGACCAAACTGATTACTAACATGACTACCGTGAGCAAGGCGAGTGGTAAGCTCGTGAGGGCCATGAGCGCACAACCAATCAGCAGTAAGAAGATGGCGTGGATGGCCATTTGAAATCCCGCACTATAGAAGCGCCAGATATAAATGAAATCGCTGGATGCCCGTGACAACAAATCGCCCGTACCAAACGACGCTTGTGTGGTACGGTCAAATGTCAGAATGTGGCGATACAAATCCTGTGCCATCGTATAACTGACGCCTGCAGCCATTGTTCCGGTTAACATGCGGAGTAAATAGCGAAAAACCGCCAATATGATGGTCAATCCAATAATGGCAGCCGTGTAAATCAAGAGCGTTTGCTGATCAATTTGCTTGATTAACGCATCAATAGCATACCCGAGAATTACTGGACTGAATGCGCTCGCCGCTGAACCAATGAATGCATAGAGTGTACCAAGCGCCAATAACCAACGATACGGTCGACCATACGGTAAAAGTGTACGCAGTCCTGATTGTTCTTCCATGATTGGTTAGGTATTTGCATTAGCCACTTTTGGCTGCCACAAACGAATAGTAAGAACGCCGCTCATCACAAAGTAATACACCACATATGACAGGGTGAAGTAAATCATCATCGTGTTGACCCAGGGCATCTGCCATAGAATAACGGCATACCCTAGACTGCACAAACTCGTATACACCAACGTCACCTTGCGCCACAACACGGTACGTGATGGGTAGATGTAGCGAATCGGCACGAACACCAAAATTGAACAAACGATGATGATTGTACTCACCATGGTCGGAGATAACTGCATGACGACTGCATAGAACGCAATAACGTTCCAATAACTGGGAAATCCTAAAAAGAAATGATCCTCATCGACAATCTTGTAGTCGTCAGTTTTGGCATCAACTCGACAAAACTGATACGCAGAGGCAATTAATGGCACGATGGCAACGATTTGTCCGGTGGTCCCCTCGGGTAAGAATCCGTTTTGCCAGAGAAGTACCATCGGTGCAAACACGTATGTAAGGTAATCTACGATGTCGTCAAGGCGGCGCCCATCAAACCATGGAATGTTTTTGCTGACGTTGAATTTCCGTGCGAGCATGCCATCAGTGCTGTCAATAAAGACCGATACAAGGCTATACCACAAGGCTATGGTGACATTCCCGTTAATGGCCTCCATGATGGTTAACAAGGCAAGCACCGCTCCCATTGCGGTGTACAAATGCACGCCAACGCCGGCGATTTGCAGAAAAATGCTTCGTTGCTGCTCTCGCATGTGTCCATCCTAGTAGTTCTATGCTGCACAATACACGCATCGTATGATATGGACGTGTCCTGTGCAGGTTGCTCTGGTGATATGTAGCATCATACCATTGAATTTAGGGTATTGGCGTAGGATTTGGCAGGAGAGTGGTGTGTTTTCGCCAAAGTATCCACCCCCCAATCCAACATGCATGCAGACACAGTTCAAACCATGGTGCAACGTCCATACTTGGCAGACTGATAAGCACTGGCCATGTTGCGATAACCTGCGATCCTGTTACAATCCAGGCGAAACTTGGATAGGCAATCCACGCGATGAGCTGTGCAACAGTTGGGTGAATCAACGTGGCTACCAAAAATAACGTGCCACATGCCATCGCTACTGGTACCACAGGTGTAATGATGGTGTTGGCCAGCAAACTCCAAATTGTTGGCAGCTCTAATCGACAAAACATGATAGGGAACGTGGTGATTTGCGCTGCAATCGTGCTTGCGAGTCCTTCGCGAGCCCAATTCAGGTATGTTGATTGCAAGATCGTACGCGTTAAATAGTGTTCAATTGGCGTCGCAAAGCATACTAGCCCAATTGTTGCGAGTGTACTCAACTGCATGCCCATGTCCCATATCGCTGCTGGATCGACCACGGTAATGAGCATGAGTGCCACGGCAATAATATTTGGCATACTGCGTGGCCGATCAAGCCAGCGTCCAATAACGAGAATGCTCCCCATTACGCCTGCACGTACTACTGCAGCTGATGCTCCAGTAAACAGTACGTACAATGTAATAACGACGAGAGGCACTATTAATGCTACTCGTCGCGATGGTTTAAGCGCATTAATTATAGCAAGACATAACGCTGCAACAATTGTAATGTTCCACCCACTAATCACTAAAATATGTGATGTGCCACTACGTCTGAAGGCTTCGGCGGTAACTGGATCAACGTCGCCTGCAATTCCCAACAACATACCAGTGACAACACTTGCAATTGGCTCGGGGAATGAGGAGTGGATGGATGTCCAAAAATACTGCCGTCCCTGTTCAAGCGCTGCAATCACCGACGAATCGTCATCGATTTTGGTGAGTTCGAGGTTGTGCAACTCGCCAATAATCCGTTTTCGTTGTAATTCGTGATGAAATTGACTATGTGGGAGTGGCCAAAGCATCAGATCGGCGTTGATTGTGACAACCATGCCACGAGTAACTTGCGGGGAGAGAGGAATTTGAGCGATGAATTGCCGATGCTGGGTATCTTTCAAGAGAATTTTTTGATGTTTCCAGGTGTTTTTCTGATCTTGAACCATCATTTGTACGTTGTGTACTTGTGATGATTCGAACTCAGGAATATACGTATGGTATTGCATTCGCAGAGCTCCTGCAATAATAGAAATGCAACACAGCAACAGACAAATCTGAAGATCTTTCCGTACAAAAAGCATCCCTAAAAGTGGTGTCAGTAATAGGAACCAGGGTGGTTGAGCGACATACGCCGTGATAATGAGTCCACTTATCCAGCTAAACAGTGTTATAGCAGTGTATCGATGCATTGTGCACTCCGATGCATATCATTCAGCTATGACATATACCGTTTTGGCGTGCAAAAAAGGTATGCCGTACACGTTCGAATCAACTGTTTTGAGCAATTAGTGTGTACGCATGGATATGGGATGTGGGGTATGAGCAAAATCATCTGCGGGCTGTTTTGAGTAGCGGAGATAATGATTACTTAGCAGCTTTTATGATGCAAAAACTGGATTACGCGCGATTACTGTTCATCGATGATGGTGTACATCTCAACCAATTGGAGTATGACTGGCACTGCGGCGTGTATGCCAGTATACGCAATTGGATTTAGTTGGGCGTCAAAAACCTCGACATGGTCTGGTTTATCCGCTATCGTCACCGCTTTGCAGACACAAATAGGAACGGGCATGGGTGCATTGCCAATGCCGAGTGCTCCGAGCGTGACCTCGCTAGTCAACACCGGTCGACGAAAGATCTCAACCTCAAATTCAGTCATGGTTACGCGCCACCGATGTGCATCTGGGCGATTGCGCATCGTGCGATCGAGTTTTTGGAAGAGGTGGAAAATAGTCATTGCTATCGTGGTTCCGGTGCCATGGAGATGAGCATAACAAGTGGCTGATCGCCGGTATTTGTGACGCTATGCATGGTATCTGCTGGCGCCCACACAACATCGCCGACGGTTGCAGTGAATGTCTCGTCGGCCACCGTGAATTGGCCGGTGCCGGATTGCACATAATACATCTTGTCATGGCCACGATGCATATGAGGTGATTGCGTCTGACCGACAGTCAGACAATCAATGCCGACAAGCATGTGTTCGCTTTGAAACAACGTTCCCTTGTAGAAACGTGCATCGTTGAACTTGATGTGTTTGTTGAGTTTGGTGTGGTACATGGAAGAAAGGAGTGGTGGAGCAACGGGGATTCGAACCCCGGACCTCCTGCGTGCAAAGCAGGCGCTCTCCCAACTGAGCTATTGCCCCACATAATAAAACGTTGCAGTGGTGGGCGTAGGTGGACTCGAACCACCGACCTCGATCTTATCAGGATCGCGCTCTAACCTGCTGAGCTATACGCCCCAACTCATGTGCAACGAAATCGAGTATAGCATGTTGAATAGGCAATGTCAAATCAAAATATCAGGTTAATTCAATGATATATGACCATCAATAGATAGATGGTCAGCGTATAATAGAGAGGGAATTAGACGAGGAGTAGTCATGCGCGTAATGGTTCGTCTCGGTTTATTACTGTGTGTTCTGTTGTTGAGTGGTGCAACAAGTGCCGCCCGAGCGCAGTCAGTACAAGTGGTCGAGATTGGCCAAAGTTACGAGGGGCGCCCTATTGTGGCACATCGATTTGGTAGTGGGCCACATAGACTAGTGGTGGTCGGAGCAACGCATGGCGGCGCTGAACGCAACACCCAAGTGTTGAGCATGCAATTAATCGATTGGTTCCGTAATCACCCCGAGGATATCCCTGCCGGCGTCGAACTCATCATTATTCCACTGCTCAACCCAGATGGTGACGTGCTTGACATACGACAAAATGCACGAGGTGTCGACCTCAATCGTAATATGAATACAAACCTCGATGCCTGTCCAGCCAACGATTGGTCACAGTCTGTATTTGGTGCATATGGCACGCGATCTAATACAGGTGGTGACTATGCTGACTCCGAGCCCGAGAGTCGCGTGATTCGTAATTTTTTGCTGGATGCATCTGGGGTGATTTTTTTACATTCAGCGGCCGGATTGGTCTTTCCATCACAATGCGAGGATCCAAAAGCAATTAAGATGGCTGAGGTGTATGCCAAGGCCGCTAACTACAAATATGCGCGGTTTTGGGATTTATATGCAATTACAGGTGGAATGCACGATTGGGCGCGTGGCGTTGAGTTGCCAGCGATTACCCCTGAGCTGATTAGCGGTGATGAACCTGAGTTTGCCCAAAATCTCGCTGGGGTGATTGCGGTGATGCAACAGGCATCAGAGTTATTGCCGCCGATTGCCGATCGCCAAGAGAGTGATGTGCAATTTATTATGCCGATTTGGCGCTTTTGGAAAGCGTACGGCACCGATAAAGTAGGTCAACCGCTTGGTGACTATGTCGTCGAGAATGGTGTTTACACGCAACATTTTGCCAATATGAGCGTCCAATATGATGCCACATCGTGGTACGCCAATGTCCAACCATTGGCACTTGACTTACCTGAACTTAGTGGTGAAATCGTCGAAATTATCGATGAGACTACGGTTATCACCTTCACGCAGTCGCGTTTTGTCGTGCATGATGCATTTGCCGAGTATTACACACGAATAGACGGCGATCGTATTCTGGGCTGGCCCACATCTCCTGAATACCGTATCATGCAAGGTGGTGTCCCAATTTACGTGCAACAGTTTTTGTACGGATCGATTGTGTTCGATGAACAGCGCAATGCATTTATCCATCAACCTGTGGTATGGCAGTTGACGCTCCAGTCAAATTTAGTCTCCGCTCGTCAACCATTACAGCTCCGTTAATCATCATGATGAAGCGATATCTATTACCTACATTAATTCTATTGTGTGTAAGTGCGGTGATACTCACGTTTGTGGGTGTTCAGCGCATGAACACGTGTCGTACGCCTTTCCAACCTGTGATGCTGACAGACAGTGCATTTGATGGTATCAAGAGTGGGATTCCAGCAGATTGGGTTGCTGGTGCGCCCGGAGTGCGTGTCGGAGATTTTAGTGCAGATGGACTTGGCAAATCGGTACATATGCTGGGTATTGGTACCTGGCTAGGTCTACCAGTACAGCAGGTTGCTGCTGGCCAACCCTATTGTTTGCGTTTTGTAGCGTTAGCAGATAGCCCGTCAATGACGGCGATGCGAACGCGTTGGATTTGGACGGGGGTGGATGGTTTACGTGTTGAGCGCATCGGTGATTGGCAACCGGTTCGGTCGTGGGCTGGTGCGTCAGACCACCGTCCTTGGAGTGCAGTGATTGACCACGATACTGCGCCTGCAGGGGCTACAAAACTTGAAATACGTATTGAGCCAGCCTCGGATGATCGCATCTACCTTGATTTACTCGAATTTCGTTCCTCCGTTGTAGCTCGACGACTCGATGATGTGCATGTCAACGTGACGCCGTTGACCATTCGGCCGTGGCCGGCTGGGTACAATGCGGCCGTATCATTTTCGTATGACTGGGAAACGACGATGGGTGGATTAGTGCATTCGCGGTCCATCGATGACCCGAATGCAGGTCAAGACCCGCTCATTCGTGGCATGCGCATGCGCGTTGGACTCACGAATACGCTCGAACTGTTTGCGCCACATCATTATCCGGCAACGTACTACGTAAATGGCTATAACTTTTTGTGGGGTAATCATGAACAACAATTATTCATGGGCAATCCGACATTTGATTGGGCAAGTCAAGTAAATGGCTGGCGCAGTGACATTTGGTTGCAACAACCCTGGTTCAGTGTTGATCCATACGGTGACTACCGCACGCACCCAGAGTGGTACTTTGGAGATTTAATAAATCCGGTTGTGCGAGCCGGTCATGATCTACAAAGTCACACTTTCAGTCATTTTTATGGTGGTCTGGCAACTCCTGCGCAGTGGCGTAGTGATTTAGATGCATGGAACACCATAGCTGCTATGCGACAGGTTGCTCCTGCAACGTCTCTTGCATTTCCTTGGAGTAGTAGTGCGGGTATGCGCTTTGACGCTTGGGATGAGTTAGAGTCTGCGGGTATTACCTCGTTGACGCGTACATCGTGGAACCCCAGACTCCCGCAGTACCACATCGTATCGGCTGCTGAGGCGCGTTGTCGTGCGTTGCCGGGTCACGAGTCTATCATGGTCTGTCCTGATTTTTATTTGACTGTGCAATCTCATAATGAGGCATTGGCGGTGCTTGAGCGCATCCGGCAAAAGGATGGCATGATTGATTTCTGGGCACATACCGAAGAGGTGTATACCCCTGAGCAAATTGTTGCGTGGAAACGTGTGGTAGATGCCACTGCTGATGCTGGTGATGTGTGGGTAGCGCCACTGCGTGAGATTGCGTTACGCCAGCAAATTGTCGATGGCATTGAGGTGCATTTTGTGAATGACGAGGAACGTGGTATATTTCGTTTACATAATTCTGGCGGTCATGGCATAACGAATCTGCAATTGCAATTGTCGGGCAGTTGGTTGTTTGCAAAAAATAACCAACCGATGCTGGTTGTCTCAATCCCTGCACAAGGGAGCATTGAGTTGGCCGTTGTACGCCTGAATAAGTGATAGATGACGAGATTTCGTAGCGTATGAAGCGTATAAGCGTTTTTAGCATAATATTGGTGTTTTTGGTTGGATGCTCAGCCGGGGGATTGCCGGTAACTGCACCACCAGTGCCTACTTCACCACCAGTGCCCACACTCGAAAGTGGTTTTATTGTCGATGCGAATACGTCCGAACAAATTACCTCAGAGCTCGCAGGATTAGGTAGCTTCCCACGTATCGATGAAGTCGAGTTTGGTGTGGTAAGTCATTTGTTTTATACTGACCGTCCACGCGTGCTGACCCTCACCGAAATCGCCGGGTTTGAATGGGTACGCCAACAAATCCACTGGAAAGATATTGAGGCCTCGCCAGGTGTCTATTACTGGGATGAGGTCGATAGGATTATCGCTGATACGTCTGGCACGAATATTAAGCTGCTAATTAGTATCGTGCAATCACCGTCATTTTATGATGAGACGCATGGCATTCCTGTTGATCCTAAACCGTTTGGTAATTTTGTTGCCGATATGATTAAACGATATGGTGGTTTGGTAACTGCAGTAGAGATCTGGAACGAGCCAAATTTGGCTATTGAAAATGGTGGCAAGATTGATGAAGAGGCTGTCGCCCATTACGCTGAAATCCTCATGGAGGGCTATCGGCGCATCAAAGAAATACGCCCCTACACCTATGTGGTAGCGGCTGCGCCATCATCGACAGGCGTGAATGATGTCAATCTGGCAATGGATGATGAACGTTTCCTCAATATGCTTTATGACTATAAAGGTGGAATTGTCAAGGATTTTTTTGATGCACAGGGTGTGCATCCAGGTGCAGCTGCGAATCCCCCCGATACGATGTGGCCTGACAAGCCAGGCAATCCGGTAGGCTGGAATGATCATCCGACGCACTACTTTCGTCACGTTGAAACGATTCGTGAATTGATGGTGGAAAATGGGCTTGCCGAGAAGCAAATTTGGTTGACTGAGTATGGTTGGGCCACCCAAAACAATACGCCAGGGTATGAATACGGTAATGTGGTGTCCATGGAGGATCAAGCCAAGTTTATTGGTGATGCCGCACAACTGGTGTATGAAAAGTATCGCGACGAAACAGGTCGATCATGGATTGGTGTGATGTTCTTGTGGAACATGAATTTTGCAATTCTTTGGAACGAAGAGGGTAATCCGCTCCATGAACAAGCAGCGTTTGGCATTTTGAATCCGGATTGGAGTCCGCGTCCGGCGTTTATCGCTTTACAGGGAATTCACCAACGAATCAAACGTGAACAAGGAAAAATTGTTGATGATGAACCATAAAAAATCCCCCATTCACTATTGTGAATGGGGGATTTTTTAGTATGCTAGGTCATTGCAGGTGGCGTATTATCTGTTGGTGTGTCACTTGAAGTGCTTGGATTTGTTGCTATTTTGTTGCTGCGATTGCGCAAATAGTAGACGACTCCTGCGACAATCAATGCGATGATGATGAGCAACAACCAAATATTGTGGAAAATTTGACTGATGATAATAACGGCGAATCCGATTGCCAATGCCAGAATGGCATTAACAATACCGAAAATTCCGTCAACTGCCTTGCCAAGAATGCCAATGACGCCGAGGATGCGGCCAATCGGACCGACAATGAGTTGTAATCCAATAAAAATACCAAGCATGCCAAAGATGCGAATGAGCCAAATGCGGATTAAATATTCAGTATGCAAGGTTGCAAGTGCGTCTTCGCGCGAGCCACTAAATACGCGGTAGAACTCTTGTTTGTCAACTTCATAGCGTACGATTTGTTGGCCTTGTTGTTGGCCAAGGGCAGTTACAGTGACACCACTCTTGAGGGCATCGATTGAGATGCGAATATCGCCAACTTGGGGATTGCTGGCTGCTTCGGCACGGTTATAGATGTACTCGCCTTGGAGTATGTATCCATCGGGGAGCGTGCCAGGTTGCGGTGATATGCGTTCGCCACCTGGGAGTGTAATTTGCTGGGCGGCAATTTGGTAGACCCCAATCGTGGCGCTCTCGACAGATTTGCCTTGACTGTCAATTGGTTTAGTGGGGTTCTCGTGACCAGCAGGGTACTCAAAGTTTGCGGAGTTTCCTGGTGTCTCTGTCCAGGTTTTGTTGTAGGAATACGTTGTTGATGTAGTTGATCCACCGCCAATGGTGTCTTCGGTTTCGGTGGTGCTGGTGCTTTCTTCCCAGGCGTACATTTCGACACGTCGATACAGCGAGATATACTTACCTGCTTGCATCCATGGGTCATCGGCAAGTGTGGCATCACTATCGAGTTTTCCGGTGACGGCGACGAATTGCCCTTCGGTGTCAGGGTTGATTTGACTTGCGTCGACGGCAATCGACTTTTCTGCGAGGACCGATAAGTCTGGTTGCCCTTCGTTCCACCAGAGTCCCCAGATTGACAGTGGGATGAGGAGGAACCCAAATAAAACTCCCATGAACGAATTGGCAATGCGTGAACCCCAGCTGTTGCGCGTGGTTTTGGTGTAGGAGTTACTCATGGAGTGTCCTTAATATTATTCGGCCTGAGTGTGATGTGATTATAGCGCATATTTTTCTTGTCATAACACAAATGTAAAATGAACATATGACCGAGCACATGCACTGCATGTCATGGGTGGTATAATCAGGCTGAGGAAAGAAGATGCAGGTTTTTTACACTGACCGTTTTACTTTACCACTCCCGCAAGGTCATCGATTTCCATCGCAAAAGTATCGTCTGCTCCGTGAGCGTGTAGCTGATTCGCCGTGGCTTGCAGGGCACCAACTTGTTGAGCCTGATGCTATTTCGCGTAGTGATTTACTGCGTGCACATGATGCTCAATATGTCGATCGAGTGTTGCGGGGGGAATTAAGTGCGACTGAGATGCGGCGGATTGGTTTCCCATGGTCTGAGGCCATGGTAGAGCGCTCGTTACGTGCAACTGGCGCCACATACATGGCTACGCGTGCGGCATTGCGTGATGGTCGTGCAGTCACACTTGCTGGCGGCACACATCATGCATGCATCGATCATGGTGAAGGATATTGTGTCTTTAATGATTGTGCGGTGGCTGCATTAGCTATGCACGATGAGCGTATCATACGTCGGGTGTTGGTGATTGACCTTGATGTGCATCAAGGGAATGGCACTGCGGATATCATGCAACAGCATGAGTGGTGCTATACATTTTCAATGCATGCTGCGAAGAACTATCCATTCCGCAAAATTGCGAGTGACTGCGATATCGAATTTGCGGATGGTACGCGTGATGATGAGTATTTGTTAACCCTCCATACTGCACTTGAGTATGTTTGGGCTGCTTCACGACCTGATTTGGTCTATTATTTGGCAGGAGCAGATCCATACGAAGGCGATGGACTTGGGCGGTTGGCATTAACGAAACCTGGTTTGTTGGAACGCGATCGGATGGTCATCCAGCGTGCTCATGACGATGGTGTGCCACTTGTTGTGACGATGGCTGGTGGATATGGCATCAATATTTTGGATACAGTGGATATTCATTATCACACGGTGATGCAGGTAGTTACACAATGATAATTCGTCCAACCTCACAACTAGAGTTCGAGTTATTGCCAAGTCGTGCGTTGTATTGGCCGATTCGGCATGTACTGGTTGTGGCGGATCTGCATCTGGGACGGATTGTGTCGCGTGCGCCTAAATTCGTCGAAGATGTGCAAAATGCGCTCCATCGAGTGAGCGATGCCCTCGTACAGACACAGGCGACACGTTTGTTGTTTTTGGGGGATGTGTTTCATATGCGTAATGCTTACCACCCCGATATCGTGCAAGTGTTTGATACGTGGCGTGCCTCACATGCACACATTGAGATGACACTAATCCGTGGGAACCACGAACGTGCCATGGGAGATCCACCGAGCCAACTTTGCCTACAATGTGTGAATCCTGGCTATGAGGAGGGTGGTGTGACGTTTTTGCATGAACCGCGTCTCATGAGTACGTTTACCATCTGTGCCCATCTCCACCCTTGCCTCCTCGTGCCGACAGATCGGGCAATTGCCACAACAGTACCATGTTTTGTGTGGAATCAGGAGTACTTGTTCATGCCGGCATTCGAAGATACGATTCCTGGACGAGTTATCTCGCGACGATTCGATGAACAATATGCGTGTATTCATAATCAACAGGTGGTGATGTATCCATGAATATTTCGTTACATCCCCGAGTGTTCGTACTTTTTGTTGTTGGATTGATCTGGATTGTCTTGACACGTCATGCCACGGTTGATGTGCCAATAATGACTAATGGCGAGCAAATTCCATCGGTACAGTTTGTCGATATGCAAGCAGGTCCAGTTGGTACGGATGGCATTATTGGACAACCGGCAGTGTATACTTTGTGGGCTAGTTGGTGTCCACCGTGTATTGCCGAAATGCCAATTCTCGATCAGCTCTATCCTGAGTTACAGGCCCAAGGTATCCGTTTAATTGCGGTGAATCAAGGTGAATCGACGGATACGATTACCGCGTATCTTGCAGCGTCACCGGTTAATTTTGAGATATGGCAGGATCCGCAACGCCACATGGGCATTACACTGCGTGCTGATGATTTACCGACAACGGCATTTGTGGATAAGCGTGGTGTGGTGCGATTGCTCTATCGTGGGCCGGTAACACCCGAGCTAGTGCGCGCGATGGCTAAAGTACTTGCTGAATAAATAATGAGGTAAAGGCATGATGCCGTTGGTCTCGTTGGGTCCATTACGCATGAGTACTGCAGGATTGTTAACTATGGCCGCACTCGTAGTTTGGTGGTGGTGGGGAGAACGCCGTCTGATTGCGCGTGGTGTACAACTCCCCGATTGGGTGTTCATGGTTACAATCGTAGCAACATGGATGGGCGCGCGAATCTGGGCGGTGATTGCCGCGGATACTCCGGTGTCAATGATGTGGGAGCAACTCTCATCATTGCGCATTCTGGATTTTGCTTGGCCTGGCGCAGTGATTGGTGGTTGGTTAGCGTTATGGTGGAGTGCTCGCAAGCTAAGTACTGATTGGCGCGAGTGGCTGTCTATTTTGGCCATGCCCACGTTATTGGCGTTCGCTTTGAGTGCGTTTGGGAGCTTTTGGTCCGGAGCTGATGCTGGGCGTAGTTGGGATGGACCGCTAGCCGTCGAGATGCTTGGTACGTTGCGTCATCCCGTGCAACTTTATGAGAGTGCGGTATACCTGATTGGGTTTGGCTGGTGCTGGTGGGTTGACCGCCAGCGTATTCAGGGCGGGTGGTGGCATCTTGTTGCAGTGATAGCTGTCAACGTGCTCTTAGTTGCTGCATTTCGCGAGCAAGTCGTGGTGTTGTCAGGTGGAATTGTGTTGGCACAAGTCATTGCACTGCTTGTTTTGATTGTTGCAATCGAGCGTGTTATGATGTTGCGGCGCGCTACTAGCTAGGGAATGTATGGAAAAACGGCCGTTTTTCTACAAAGAAACCCGCGGGTTTCGTATATCGGTTATCCCAGAGTATCTCGTCGAGGAATCCGACGAAGACGTGGGTCGTTTTGTCTTTGCCTATATGGTCCGCATCGAAAACTGTAGTCGCGCCGGAGCGCAACTGGTTCGTCGTCACTGGGTGATTAGTGATGCCATCGGTGAACAATATACGGTATCCGGAGATGGTGTTGTCGGTCAGCAGCCGTATTTGCGTGTCGGCGATGTCCATGAGTATCGCAGTTTTTGTGTGCTTAAATCTTCACGTGGAACCATGTCCGGCTACTACACGTTCTTTCATCTACCCGGTGAGACTTTTGATGTTGATATTCCATTATTTGATTTAATCGCAACACCTAGATGAAACGGGTGAGTACGACATGATTGATTTGCCCAATATTTTACAGCTGCAGTTATCCCCTGGAGTGCTTGACTTGGCGTGGGGCCATCCCGACATGAAACTGCTCCCTGTGGAACTAGTGCGTCGCGCATCTGATCGCGCCTTGAGCAAATACGCGGGTGCAATGTTGACCTACGGTATCGATAGAGGTGTAAAGCCTCTTCGCGACGCAGTGCAACATTGGTTAGCCACGCACGAGGGTGCCGCTCCCCACGACAATGAGCTGATGATTAGTGCGGGTAATTCGCATGGTCTAGCCTTGGTTGGTGCGATGTACGCGCAACCAGGTGATGTTGTATTTGTCGAAAACCCGACCTATCATTTGGCCTTGCGTATTTTGCGTGATATGCCAATTCAAATCCGACCGATTCCGTGTGACGAAGAGGGCATGTTGATTGATGAGTTAGCGGCACAGGTATCACTGTGCCGTGTCCAGAATCAGCGTATCGCGTTTATATATATGATTCCTACCTGCCAAAATCCAACGGGCGTTACGCTTTCGGCGCAACGCCGAGCAGACCTCAAACAACTTGTCGAATCGAACGATTTGATGGTAGTGGAGGACGACGTCTATCGTGAGTTATGGTACACGGCCCCACCGTTGCCTCCGCTCTGGCAGACCATAGCCCGGGGGCAGGTAATCCGGCTCGGCTCGTTCGCCAAGTCGCTGGCTCCGGGCTTGCGCATCGGCTATATCACTGCTAGTGCGCCTATCATTGATCGGTTGTCGGGCTGTGGTTTGCTCGATAGTGGTGGTGGTATGGCCCACTATCCAGGATTGATGGTTGCCGAGTTGCTTGAAAGCGGCGACTATGCGTCAATTGTTTCAGGGTACCGTACTGCTTATGCCCAGCGTCGTGATGCGCTCCACAACGCCTTATTGCCATTGCAACACCATGGCTATCATTGGCAACTGCCGACCGGTGGTTACTTTTTGTGGATGCGACTGCCTGATGGTGTTGTTGCTGCTGATGCACTAAAAAAGATTCGTGCGGAGCAGGTTGACGCACTGCCCGGGACATTGTTTAGTCAGTTGCCGTTGTCGTATCAGGCGGTGCGGTTTGCCTTTAGTTTGTTTGATGAGGCCCAGTTGACCGATGCTGGTCAACGCGTGGTTCGAGCGCTGACGTAAGGTACATGCTAGTTTGTGTGTCAGGCCGGAGGGATTGCTTGCAATCCCTCCGGCTGATGTTTGTTAGATTGATGATCCATCTGCGATGGTACGACCGCCCCAAGCGGTAAGATCTGCGCGTGGTTTGATGATGACGTTACTGCCGATAGTGGTATTGGCTGGAACAGCGTTGTGTGCACCAATCAGAGTGAGCCCTGTGTTGAGTAATGTAGGCGCAACCTGATTAGGAGTTGTGGCGTTCTTGTGCCCGAGTGTGCTGTTTTGATGGATGTGCGTTGCGCGATCAATAATACAACGCTCAATCCGGCATCCAGGCTCAATGACTACATCGGGGAATATGATGCTGTCGATGATTTGTGTACCAGCAGGGATGCTCACGCCTGGCCCAATAATCGACCCGCTGACAAACCCGTTAATCCGACTACCGTCACAAATCAAACTGTTGCTGATAGTTGCAGTGGTGCCGACCTCAGCTGCGGGCATCTCGGCACTTTTGGTATGTATGATCCAGTTTGGGTCGCTGATGTCGAGGGCTGGTGTTTCAGTGAGGAGCGCCATACTAGCCTCATAGTAGGCTTGCACAGTGCCGACATCCGCCCAATACCCTTGAAAGTGATACGCATGGACCTTGGTGTCACGTACGAATTTAGGCATCAAGTCGCGACCGATGTTTTCCTCGGTGGTGGCACGCAACACGCTGAGCAGGTACTCTTTGCTGAACACATAAATGCCCATTGATGCAAGCGTTGAGCTGCTTCGCTTAGGCTTCTCCTCGAAGCGTGATACTGTGCTGTCGTGATCGACCGTTACAATGCCAAATCGATGTACTTCGTGACTGCCAACGGCATGTACTGCCACCGTGACATTTGCGTTGCTCGCCAGATGCGCTTGTATCATCGGCCGATAGTCCATCTTATAAATATGGTCACCAGCCAACACAAGGACAATCTCCTCGGGTTGTTCGGCAATAAAATCAATGTTGGCGCGTAGTGCATCGGCATTGCCCTTTTGCCAGCCGATTGATGCGCCCATGTATGGGTGCAAAATATGTACGCCGCCGATGCGCCGGTCGAGATCCCACGGTTTGCCGACGCCGATATGCTCTTGAAGTGAACGAGGGCGGTATTGGGTCAGCACGCCCACATTGGTGATGCCCGAGTTAATGCAGTTTGACAAGGTAAAGTCGATGATGCGATATTTGCCGGCAAACGGCACTGCTGCCTCGGCACGCTCGGCAGTAAGGATGCTGAGTGCAGGATGCTCACCACCTGCGAGAATGAGTGCAAGTACACGGTTCATGACGACGGTTCTCCTTGCTATTCGACCGGTGACCGCTGACGAGCGGCACGTATAAGCGCAAATCCGTTACTGCCCCAGGCAATGCCCCAGACAAAGATGATTGCCAGTGTGCCAATATGTGCGGCATACACCAGCCAGTCGGCCACAGTTGTCGCGCCTTGAGCAGGTAATATGGGCAGGACGAATCGACTACCTAGCCATATTACCACCATCCCACCGACACTTAGCAACCATTGTACTGGTTTGGCGATGAGAGTAATGTCAGATATCTTGCGTTTGAGGAGCATAATCAGAATTAACGCCTCTAGCGTATTTGTGACGCTAAAAACCATGGTAATGCGTAAAATCTTGTCACTGATTGTGCCATCTTGTGTTAACAACCAGCCAAGTGTGAGATTGAGTGCAACCGTAATCATGCCTACGATGACGGGCAGGCGCGTGTTCTGGAGAGAGTACCAGATGCGTACTGCGATTTCGGCCAAGCTAAATCCAGCAATGCCCAGTGCGTATCCACGTACGGCCTGTGCCGTCAACAGTGCCGATGTGCTGTCGAATGATCCACGCTGATAGAGTACGCCTACGACGCTTTCTGCTCCTAAAAAAAGGGCGACTGAGGCTGGTAATGTTACCGCCAATACGCTCTGGAGCGCAGTATTAGCATGCCGGGCAAAACGGTCAAAGTGGTGCTCGACTGCCAAACGCGCCAGCAAAGGGAAAATTACAGTGCCGATGCTCAGTCCAATCAGACCATGCGGTAAGAGCATGATCTGCATACCAAACCCTGTCGCTGCGACTGCCCCAATCCCAAAAGTTGACGTAATGCTAATCATCACTGCGAGGTTGATCTGCCATACTGACTGCCCGAATATCCGTGGGAGGAGTAATCGCCATACATCGCCGATACCATTGGTACCGATCCCTGCGCGTTCCCAGCGCCAGCCAAGGCGCCAGATACTTGGTATTTGAATGAGCAAAAATACTGCTGCGCCAATGATGACGCCGTACACGACGCCATAAATGCCCCAAATTGGCGCGAGCAGTGCTACACCGATGATAATCCCGATATTGTAGAGATTTGATCCGAGCGTTGGAATACGAAAGTTATCGTGGGCCTCGAGCGTGGCTTTGAGAATTCCGCCGAGCCCGAGCAGGATTGGTTGCAACAATAACAGACGCATTAAATCGACACTCAAGAGTTGCGTCTCACGGTTAAATCCACGCGCCGTGGTCAGAAGTAATAATGGTTCGGCCCAAATCCAGGCGGCAATTGAAATGAGTACCAGAATCGGGAGAGTGAGGTTGAGGACCGCATTAATGAGTTGCCAGCCTGCATGAGGATGTTGTTGTTTTTGTTGTTGATAAATGGGGATGAGCGCTGTTCCGAGTGCCCCACCCGCCACGACGAGATAAATCAGGTCAGGCACGGCAAATGCGGCGCGGTAGGCGTCAACGACGTTGCTGGTGCCAAACTGGGCTGTGATAAATATATCGCGGATTACACCGAGGAGTCGACTCAACAGATAGCCGATTGCAACAGTCAATGTGTTGAGGATGGTGCGTGAACGGAACATCTGAATCGCTTCTGTTGCAGAGCCTAGTATCTTTTGGTATAATCAGATGTCAGAGACTCTGATGAGCCCATGTAGTTGAATTATACGGGAGAACCGTCACCTTGGCGAACACGAAATCAGCCCTCAAGCGCATCCGAATTACGGAAAAGCGCCGCGAGCGCAACACCTCCTACAACTCACGCGTCAAGACCATGCTTAAGAAAGCAGAGCAGACCGTTGCCAGCGGTACCGCTGATGCAGATGCCATTACTGCTGCTATCAGCACCCTCGACAAGGCTGCCACCAAGGGCGTTATTCACAAGAACAACGCTGCACGCCGTAAGTCACGCTTGATGAAGAAGGTCAACGCTGCCACCAAGTAATCTGGCGATGTGTTGTAACTAGAGCTCGTGGAGCATATGCTCCACGAGCTTTTAGTTTTTTATGCTTCCATCACCAATAAATCAAGCCCTGCTAACACATCGACACCACCTGTTTTGCTCTTGTGATCGAGTGTAAGCAGTCGTTCGTGCAGGCGCTCAAGTTCATCGGCACGGAAACCGCGGGCTTGTTGAATCGCTTTGTCGGTGAGGAATCCTGGGCGTAGCCCGACTTTGGTGGCAATATCGTTGGGCCGAATCCGTTGTAAATCAAGTTCGCGCACTTGGAGCAAGATGCGGATTTGGCGAGCAATCATAAAGATGATGTATTGCGGTGCCTGGCCGTCGGTAATCAACTTGCGTAATTTGGCGAGAGCGGCTCCTTTGCGGCGTGCTGCCATTTCGTCGATGAACGTAAAGAGATTTTGCTCTGTATCGTCTGCTACCATCAACTGCACTACTGAATCATTAATACTACCGCCGGGTCGCACGTAATTTGCCAATTTGTCGAGTTCGTTGATGAGAGTGCGTCCGTTGTTGCCTACTAGGCCAATCAGCCGTGCGGTAGCAGCATTGTCGATCACGACTTGACGAGCTCGAGCCTGTTCGCCGATCCAACGAATTAATTCTGTCTCTTTGGGGTGCAAAAACTCTTGCACTTGGCCAATTTTACTGATGTGATTGAAGATGGCATTGCGCTTGTCAAACTCTTCGTTTTCGTTGAATAACACATCGGCCCACGCTGGTAGCTTGTCGAGATAGGTCTTGAGTTCGTCACGTTCTTTGCCGGCTTTTTGATGTTTGAGCAAATCATCAACGATTACCAGTCGACGGTCATGCAAAAACGGGAACGCCTCGCAGGCGTTCATTAACGCCTCAAGCTTAAAACGCTTGCCGTCAAGTCGCACGACATTCAGCGATCGTGCGGCATCAGGGATTGAGCCTAATAGCTGCTTGATGGCCTCGCTCCGCATATATTCATCTGGACCAAAGTAAATCGCTATCATGATTAGCTAGTGTACTGCCCGATTGCTTTGAATTCTGCATGTGCACGTGTGGCATCTGGATGGGCTAGTTGTGGCAACAATGGATTGCCCATTGCTGTGATGCCGGTATGGTTGAGAATGGCCTTTATGGTAGAGACGGCTCCGACTTTACGGACGTATGCATCGACCTGTGCTACCTGTTGTTGGACCTCACTGTCATGTGGATTATCGGTAAGGCGCCGTAATGCCTGAGGTACGATGTTTGCAATCGCCAGAATTGACCCCGCAGCACCATCGTTAATTGCTTGGCCAAGCAGCGGTGCATTGCCGGTGTAAATCTTGAGTTGTGGGTAACGGTCGCAAAGCATTTTGGTGTGCGACGCATCAACCGCACTGTCTTTGATACCGAGAATGTTCTGTGGGTGGCTAGCCAACAATCCATCAATAATCGTGGTAGTAATTGCAACACCGGTCATCGGCGGAATATGGTAGAGCACAAGTTTGCCGTTGGCCGGTAATTGGTCGCAAACGGCCCGATACCATGCAAGCACGCCGGCCTCGCCCGATTGCTTAAAGAAGAATGGTGGCAGTACGAGAGCGGCATCGGCACCAGCCTCGATGGCAGCGTTCGTGAGTGTAATTGTTTCGTGGAGTGATTGGCATCCTGTGCCTGCAATAACTGATAGGGTGCCGCGTGCGGTAATTGCAGTGTTGATAATATCGAGTCGTTCCGCCACACTGAACGATGGACCTTCGCCAGTGGTTCCGCACGGAACGATGCCGTCAAGCTCTTGCGTGGCAAGATGCGTAATGAGCTGCACGAATGCAGATTTGTTTAGGCGACCTGACGCATCAAGTGGGGTGGCGATTGCAGCATGAAGCTCTGGCATGATGTATTCTCCTTTAAAAGAATTATAGCACGCTGCGTTCGTGCGGCGTGCTATAATCAGTGCGGTAGAGAACAAGATAGAGGGTGTATGATACGCGGATTAGTAACTGGATTTGTGACAGCATTACTCGTTGGTTTGTGGGCTTGGCGACAACCTGCGCACGTTCATGCTGTACGCCATCTAGTGTTACCGACTACCGATGTTATTGAGCACGCTGCCGTACAAACACAAGAAATACTGAATACAATCGAACGAGAGTCACCATGGATTCTAAAGCCCAACGTAAAGCCATCCAACAACTCGTCAGTGCAGTCTTAGCCATCCTTGCAGCCCGACTCGCAGTGTGGTTAGTTGATAAAATTATGGGTGAAAACTAAGCCATCGTCTTGCGCTGTTGCATCATTTCCGCATAATAGCCGTGATACTTGTTAGGTAGCAGATCGGCGATGTGGCACATCATCTCGTCAGTGAGTGCCGTCATTTCGTCTGGGTCAATATTGATGACACCACTCTGTGACACTGGTTGCCACGCTTTGCCGTATGTGATGGTGATTGGTGCGCCAATACCCTTTTCGACTCCGTGAATCGCCACTGGTACGATAGGTACGCCTGCACGTAATGCCATGCGTACAGCACCGCCACGCCCTTTTTGGAGTTTGCCGGTGCCACTGCGGTGTCCTTCGGGGAATACAATCATGACGTGGTTCTGCTTGAGCGATGCAACTGCCGCATCAAGGGCGGCACTATCGCTTTGTCCGCGCTTGACGGAAATGGCCTGCATATTGCGCAACCACCAACCCAGCACAGGTTTGAACAACTCAGATTTCGCGAGCCAGTATGGAATGTGGGTCAAAGGGATACTCCCGGCCACGACCAAAATATCATGCCATTTCACATGGTTGACGATTAAGACAAACGGTTGACCTTTGGGAGGCAGGTGCTCGTGACCAACCACTGTCCATTTAAGTACACCAAGACGACGGAGAATGCCCGTAATTGTCTGAAGAAAGACGAAGTGACGGTAGGCAAACATTAATTCGATCCTTGTGTTTGATATTCTTGCATCAGCTCACGGTAGTAGCCATGATATTCGGGTGGCAGGAGTTCGCACATTTTAAACATGATCTCGTTGGTGAGGCGACTCATCTCATTTGCTGGGATTTTCTCGCTCTGGGCATCACCCTCGCGTACCTCGGGATAGTAGGGTTTGCCGATGATGAGAGTGCGTTCGCTGAACCAAAATTTGCGCTGTGTGCCAACAATTGCCATTGGGACAATTGGCACGCCACCGCGCAATGCAATGCGCGCGGTACCACCACGCCCTTGGAGCATCTCACCAGTATGGTTGCGCGTGCCCTCAGGAAAGATGACCACCACACCGCCGTTGCGGGCGCAATCTGCGGCGCGATCAATAGCCTGAATGTCACGTTGTCCACGCTTGACCGGGATGACTTGCATCATGGTGAACCATTTGCCAAACAGGCTATTCACGATCTCGACTTTGGCGAGCCACCAAGGTCGATGTGAAAGTGGTAACCCCCACCCAATCAGCGGAATATCGTGCCATTGGATGTGATTGCATACCAACACCATGCCTTGTGGTCGTGGTGGTAGGTTCTCAACGCCAGTGACACTCCATTTGATGAGCCGTAGTTTGTTGCAGAAACCAATGAACGACGTGATGGCAACAAAGTTGATGATACTCAGCATGTAGTCCTCTGCCAATTACGATGAACGACCGAGTTGAAGTTCGTAAACCATGTGACCACCACTCCATCCAGAAATGGCGACAAGTACGAATGCGATTGTGAGCATGATGGCGTAATTACGGTAGGTGTCGTCTGCCCACACTGGAGTCTGGGTGATTTTGCGCCGAATCTGCCAGGCGCGCCACATCACGATAAACAGCGCAATTGCGCTGAATCCATGCAGATTAATCCAATTGAGCGCTTCTTCGGGGGTTTCTGGGTTATTGAGGTGGCCAACTGCGTCGATCGTACCGGTAATCAAACTGGGCACCATGGTAATCCAAGCGAAAATGACCAAGTAAAAACTGCTCAGTTCGAGCATGGCGTGTTGTTTGAAACGCGCCCACATGGCAAAGACAAAGGCGGCAACGACTGCGCCGATTGGCACATGGACGGTGGCGGGATGCAAGAGAATGTCAATCATGATGCTGTTTCATATCAGGTGGAACCGCAGTCATAATACCATATTTAGCGTGGTATGATGCATATGTGTACGGTTTATTGCTGTGTGGGTATTGGTATACATCATGCAAAAACTCTTCAATTTTAGTGTCATTTTTGTCTGGTTGGCTGGACTATTCTTGCTATATCCGCAGTCTGTAGCTGCGCATGGTATCGTTGCCGGTGGCGCTCAAGTTATTGAAGTTGATGCAGGGAGCTACCCACTCCGAATTGAGGTAGTGGTACCTACGGGTGCGCCGACGGTGCTTACTGCGCGAATCTGGCCAGTGCGACCATTTGATGGTCCTACACAAGTGACATTAACTGCAGTCCATCGCAATTCGCAGAGTAGTGCAGAGCATCAGGTTGCTGTGCCCGCTAATCAGCACACCATCGTCGTAATTGATGTTGAAATTACGCAAATTGGACCGTGGGATTTGTGGATTGAGGTCAAAGATGCACGGGGATCAAGCGGTCGATTCTCGGTACCGATTACGATTTTGCCAACATCGACCCCATTGTTGACTATCCCGCTCTTTGTTGCATTTGGCGTGCTTGCATTGGTATTGACTGCCACGATTATGTGGCCGACTCCTCGTCCTTTGGTGCAGGCATTATATGGCCATGTATTTACCGGGGCTCTGGTAAGCGTGCTGATACTTGGTGGATTATACGCCTGGCCGTCAATCAATGTTGAGTGGAACACCCCGCAAACGCAGTCTCGTCCATATGCTACCACTGTCATGAGCACTGATGATCAAAAACTCACGATTAAGTTGTTTGATGGTTCTACTGGCTTGCCAGCTGATGATCTTGTGCCGCACCATCAAGCTTTGATGCACATGGTGATGATTGAGCAGGCCACGCAACAATTTGTACATGCACATCCTGTGCGCGTAGCTCCTGGCGTCTATGAATTAGACATAACAAAAGTGCCAAATGGCATATATGACGTGGCGATTGAACTTGAACGGTTAGGGAGCGGATCCCAAGTCTTGCGGAGCGTGGTGGATTGGCGTGGCAGTGCTGTGGCGACTAAACCGGCAATAGATGTTGGTACAGTCCCTTTTGAGACGATAGTTAATGGATATTCGGTAGCAGTAACATCGCAAAGCAAAGTGAATGCAGGTAAACCGACGACACTTCAGGTCGCAGTGACCAAGAATGGTATGCCAGTGAGTGCACTCGAGTACTGGCTTGGTATGCGTGGTCACATGATTTTACGTGACCCTGTGGGCAGTATGTTTGGGCATGTGCATGCGGCTGGCGCAATGAATGAGGACTTTCAACCGGTGGCAATTCCCGGTCATACTGTGGACTTCGTGTATGCATTCCCGCAAGCACAAACCTATCAACTGTGGCTCCAAGTGCAGGTAGATGGACGTGTTTTGACAGTGCCCGCACGCATTGAAGTTGCCCAATAAGGAAAAATCATGGGACGCTCATTGTGGGTATTATTGGTATCTGCTATACTATTACTGACTGCGTGTGCGGCGCCGATTACGGCGCAATCGGCGCACTTTAGAGTTGGCATTTCATTGGACCAAGTTGGGCTTGGTAAACGTCCGGTTATGATTACCGTTCACGACCTTGACGGCCAGCCGATTGATGGCGCAACAGTGACATTGTTGCCCGTTATGCGTCAACACGGTATGTTGGCACCTCCGATGGCTGTGCAGTCAAATGAACCGGGTAAATATCTTTTTTCTGAGGTGAATCTTGATATGAGTGGTGAATGGCAGATGCAAATCACCATTGAGCATGTAACAACCACTGATTTGATTGAAATTCCTGTAATGATAGAGTGAGTACTATGAACCCAGAAACGACGATTCTTATTATCAACACCATCGTGATTGTGTTGGCTTACACGCTGATTTATCCACGCTACGCTGGTTCACAAATGGGTAAATTGGCAGTCTATGATCTGCTATTTAGTCTGATTCCCTTGTCGATTGCCTGGTGGTTGTATGCTGATAGCGGCTATCAGTTTAATATGATAATCATGCAAACAAATTGGTTTGTCTTCACCCTTGCCACATACTTTATTGTTGAAATGCCGATGTCAATTGGCTACATGCGTGCATTTTATAAAGACCCAAACAAACCATAAAACCACCATATGACTAGAGAGTCACATGGTGGCGATAGGCTGTGTTATTTGCGGCGCGTGATTTGTACGCTGTCGCCGAGGCGAATCGTACCTAGTGTACGGTGAATCAGATTTTGCCCAAAAATCACGCCGTGCCCGATTTTGCGGAAAGTTGATAATGTGGACAGCGGCTCGGGTGAGCGCTCACCCGTGAATTGATCAGTTGTTGTCACCACGCATCGTGCGCATGGTTTGACTGCGGTGACAGTCACCTCGCCAATCTGTATCTCGTGCCATGCGTCTTCGTCCCAAGCTGGTGCACCGCTGACGACGATATTTGGGCGGAACCGCTCCATACCAATCGGAGTGACCAGCTTGGTGTTGAGGTCATCTAACGACCCCTGATTGGTGATAAGGCTGGCGTAGCCATCAGCAAAACTTACGGCGTCGTCAGCTTTTAATGCGTACTCGGCACTCACCAAGCGGCGATACGATGGCGCCATAACTACCATTCGACAGGGCTGACCGAGCACGGCAGTCAACCACTCGGCAATCGCATCGCCCTGGTCGACGACCATGCAGGTGTCGCGCCAGACAGTGGCGAGTTGCGTAGACCCGAGAGTTGTTGGTGTGACGACGATGTTCGGTTGGTTGGGAGCTGAGAGTTGCCAACCTTGTGGGTGGATTGCAACCTCGATGAGCGCCATGGTTGCTACTTCGCGTTGTGACAAAAATGTGCCATCTTGGTTGATGACAAGCATGCGGCGGTCGCTAGCGAGACCAATATCCTCGACAACAGCCTCAGATAGTGCGATACCACGGCATCCTTTAATTGGATAGATGAACAACCCACTGACGTGCACCATCTGGTTATCCTTGCTTGGCTTGTTGGCGTGGGCTTATCCATGGAACATCGGCAACACCGGTCAAGTGATTTGCGGCACGTGCTGCAACAAACAAAAAGTCCGACAATCGATTGAGATATACGCCGATGACGGCATTGCACGCCTCTTCACGCGCGAGGGTGACTACATAGCGCTCGGCGCGACGGCAAACGGTGCGGGCAAGGTGCAATTGGGCTGCTGCATTACTTCCACCTGGCAAGATAAACTGTGTCAAGGCAGGCAACTGTTGCTCAAGCGTGTCAATCGCCTGTTCGAGCATGGTGACATCGCTCTCGTGCACGCGCGGGATATTGGCGGCTTCGCCGGGGGTGGCTAGGTCGGCGCCGACGACAAAGAGCTGATTTTGAATAGATGCCAGCATGGTGTCGATTGATTCGGGCAACCCATGGGCGCGTGCGAGTCCAATAGTGGCGTTGCACTCATCAACGGTGCCATAGGCGTGGACGCGGATCGTGTCTTTGGCGACGCGCAATCCGCCCCAGAGTCCCGTCTCGCCCTCGTCGCCGGTTTTGGTGTAAATCTTCATTGGATTCTCCTAACAAAAAGCCGCCGTGTGCGATATGACGCACACGGCGACTGATTGATTAACGCAACTTGATGTGCAAATCGCGCAACTGCTTCTCATCGACTGGGGATGGGGCTCCCATCATCAAATCTTGTGCTTGTTGCGTCTTGGGGAACGCGACGACTTCACGAATCGTGGCCTCGTCGGCCAAAATCATGGCGATGCGATCGATACCCGGTGCAATGCCGGCGTGCGGTGGTGCCCCAAACTCGAAGGCCTCAAGCATGTGCCCGAACTGCTCGAGCGAGGTCTCGCGGCTGATACCGAGCAAATCGAACAGCTTTTGTTGGACTTCGCGGCGGTGAATACGCACTGATCCTGATGCAACTTCGTAGCCATTGAGCACGAGGTCATAGGCCTTGGCACGCACGCTGCCTGGATCGGTGTCCATCAGACCTACATCACTGTCGAGCGGTGCCGTAAATGGATGGTGAGCCGCATTCCAGCGGTTGTCCTCGGCGTCCCATTCAAGTAGTGGGAAGTCGATGACCCACGCGAATGCCAATAGATTTGGGTCTGCCAAATTGAGACGATTGGCGAACTCGCGGCGGAGCTTGTCGAGGACGGCCGTGACCACCTTGGTCGTGTCAGCCACAATCAGTACCATGTCACCTGGTTGGGCGTTCATGGCTGTCAAAATTGCCTGCATCTCTTCGGTACTGACTTGCTTCGCGAATGACGAGCGCAATTCGCCACCATCAGCTGGTATGGCAGCCCACATCAAGCCCTTGGCACCATTCTGGCGGGCGATATCGGTGATTTCGTCGATTTGCTTGCGCGAGTAATTGGCAACACCTGGTACACAAATGCCCTTGACCTGGCCACCGCTGGCAACTGCGCTGCTCAACACGGTGAATGCTGAATTGGCGACAATGTCGTTGAGCTTGATTAACTCAAGACCATAGCGCAAATCAGGCTTGTCTGATCCAAAGCGCTCTAGTGCTTCGGCATAGGTCAAACGCATGAATGGTGAGATGGTGCGCTTGTGCGGGATGACTGCAGGGACCATGGCGGTAAATAACCGCTCAACCACGTCGAGTACGTCCTCCATGTCGACAAACGCCATCTCCATGTCGAGCTGTGTGAATTCGGGCTGACGATCGGCGCGTAAGTCTTCATCGCGGAAACAGCGGGCAATTTGGAAGTAGCGATCATACCCGGCGACCATCAACAACTGCTTCATTTGTTGTGGTGATTGTGGTAGCGCAAAGAACTCTCCGTCGTGGACGCGACTTGGGACCAAATAGTCACGTGCGCCTTCGGGCGTTGATTTGGTCAAAATCGGTGTCTCAATCTCGATGAAGTTCTCTTTGTCGAGGAAGTCACGGATAAATTTGACGAAGCGGTGGCGCAAAATCAAGTTGCGTTGCATGCGTTCGCGGCGCAGGTCAAGGTAACGGTACTTGAGGCGCAACGGCTCCTCTTCGTTACCGTCACGGTTAATCATCAGTGGTGTTTGTTTGGCCGGATTGAGTACCTGAACAGCTGTAGCGACAAGCTCGATTTCGCCGGTGCCCAAATCTGGGTTGACTGCCTCAGCTGGGCGCGTGCGCACAGTACCTGTTACCTGTAACACGAACTCGCTACGGGCCTCGCTCGCAATTGTGTGCACTGCTGCATCGTTGGCGGCATCAAAGACGACCTGCGTGAGACCATAGCGGTCGCGTAAATCAATGAAAATCAGGGGGCCATGGTCACGGCGGCGATGCACCCAACCGGCCAAGGTTACGCTTTGTGAATCGTGGTGTGCGCGTAGTTCACCACAGGTATGTGTACGGTACATATACTCCTCATGCAGTGCGCCTGTTGGCAGATGCTAAAGAGTATTATAGCACTCCGAATATCAGCGTGATTTGGTGTTTCGTTTTGCCACAATCAGCATCTGCTCGCTTTCACTGCCAAACGCATCAAGTTCGTATGACCCATAGCAGTGTTGCAAGGTAAATCCAGTGCGCGCAAGGAGATGTTCTATTTCGTAGCGCCAAAAATAGCGCATGGCAAAGCTGGCACTTTTGCGTTGGATTCCACTTACTGTATCGCTGATGTCATACATAAATACCACGTGGATGAGTTGTTGCGCAATGTCGCTCCACTGCGATACAAACTTATGAACGATACGACCATCTGATAAGGCAAAGCGCTTGTCTAGCACGACATCGCCCTTGTAATCAGGGAGTGCACGCATGTCTGGGTGGAACAAGTCGAGTACCAGGTATCCGCCTGGTTGAAGGTTCCGATGAATGTTGCTCAGTGCCTGCACCTGATCGTCTACCGACGTTAAATGCATGAACGAGTTTAGTGCCACAATTGCGAGACCGAATTTGGTGTCGCCTTGCCAGCTACGCACATCGCCGCGGTGGAGTGTCAAGGAATCGATTTGGTTGGCGTCGCGCGTTCGCTGGGCAATTGTGAGCATGTCGTCAGAGCTATCCACGCCGACTACGTGATTGCCGTCTACCGCAAGCGGCACACAGACCCGACCGGTACCACACATGAACTCGACAATTGGTCCGCGCGTATGTTGGGCAAATGAACGATAGAAATCGACGTCATCATGCACGTCTGCGAAGTCTACTGCGTATAACTCAGCAATCTGTTGGTATTCGTGCATGATGGGCTATCGCTTGTCCACCAAACTGGCGCGACCAAAATCAGCATCATAGCGTTCGGCATGCTTGCTGTGCAAGAACTCTTCGAACTTTTCGACGCCGTGTTGTTGCAAATACTGACGCTCGCCTTTGGTCAACGGCAAAACCCACAACGTCTGAATGTATGCTTGAGGGTGGTCGATCTCGCCAGCCGGATTTGTGTCATAAATATGTGCATCATCGAGGAACGGGTATGTCAGATAGAGATACTCTAAGCGTGACCCCGGCACAATTGACTCGCCAATGGGGATGACAAACCCCGGGCCAATCTCGATGTTGTTGACATGTGGGAACTCGGCAATCATCAAGAGCATCTCACACGCTATTTTGTCGTAGTCGGCAGGAGCATGGATGAGATACTCATGGCGAATTCCACGTGGGTCACCACTTGTTTGTTTGCTTTTGGGGATCACAGAATATGATGCGCCAACGGTACAAAACACGTTGAACAGCGGATTCTGTTGGTAGACACATATTGTGAAGTTGCTTGAGATGGCTTGATTAATCCCCTCGGCTCCTTGTTTTGGCCTCGCACCATAGCGAAAACGCGGCTGACCTTTCCAGCGCATGAGGCGATCGTACACTAGGAGACTAGGGTCTGTCTCGCGATCCCAACGCTGGCTCAATTGATCGCGAAAGGGGTCGATGGTCATGGGGTGGTTCCTGTCCATGCCTCGTCATAGTCACTGCCGACGACGAGAATCATATTTGCTTCCATGCTCGCACCTTGTGGGCGCGCACTATTGATGACAACTTGGCTCTCACGAAGCGCAAGTGTTTGTATGAGCTTGGTGCGTTCTTCTGGATGATTGCCGATATCGTAGAGCACTGTGGTGCTGCTTGGTGCGCCATCACTGGCTGCAACTGTAGCATACCCCTGTTTGGTCAAGTAACCTGTCACTTTACCGGCAACTCCGTTGATTTGGGAGCCATTCAATACTTGGAGATTGACGATGCCCGGAACTTCTGCGCCACTTTGCCATTTATTGACAAGCGCCTGAATGTCGGACTCGTTCCAATATATGTCCGACCCATTCACACTATCGACACCCACCGCACTCGGATTTATGGCAAATTGGGCAATACGATCGCTGTCGAGGCGTGTGGCGATGCCCGCCAAATCGGTCATCGTGCTTATATCACCGATTGGTAGTGTAGTGCGGACATTTTGTTCGAGTACGCCAACCCACTTGGGTAGCAGCGATACATTTGCAGCAAGGTCACGACTTCGTACCTGGCGTAACACATCTTTGAGGACCTGCTGTTGTCGCTTGCTCCGGTCAAAATCATTGGAGGCATGTCGTGACCGTGCATAAATGAGTGATGTGCGACCATCCATGATTTGGAGCCCAGCAGGGATATAGATGCGCTCTACGCCATGGTTATCAGTTGGATACTCTGGGTCAATCAATGTTTGTTTGACATCAACGGTGATGCCGCCAATGCTATCCACGATACGTTCAAATCCCTGGAAGTCGACTTGTGCGATATAGTCAACTTTGATTTTGAGAAAGCGCTCAAGTGTCTCTGCTGCTGCCGCGCCACCCCCGGCATCAGCAACTGTGCCACTGCCATACAGCGACTCAGCATTGTAATAGCCATACGAAAATGCCCGATTCACTTTGCCATATGTACCATCAGGTAACGGTGCAACAGAGTCACGCGGAATTGACAACATGGTTGCCCAATTTTGGAGTGGGTTGACGCGCACGAGAATCAACGTGTCACTACGGACACCTTCGTTAATTGACTCAGCACGTTTATCGACGCCAATAAGCAATACCGTAAAGGGTTCTTTGAGCGTTGCAGGTGCAAACGGCTGGCTCAAATCAACTTCATCATTAGTGGCATCAGGATTTATTGGTGCCGAACCTGTATCGGTCTGATTCGGAGTGTTATTCTGGTTGAGGCGCGGATCGACTTGTTGGATAGCACCAAGTGCTTGGTCTGTCCGGCGCAAAACGGCGAGCGCAGATCCCGCGGCACCAAAAATTAATATTACGACCAGCACAATAATATATGTCCGCCAAGAATTTGCCTGGCTCCCTAGTCGTCGTGATACAAGATGAGCAGGCGTTGCATTGCGTGGCACTGATTTAACTGGTCGTCGCAACAACTTTGCCGGTCGTAACGAACGTCTTCGCGTGGTTTTTGGCACGATTATTCCCACTTTTGATCCTATTAGGCGTATTATACAACAAGGACATAATGGATATGGGATGTACGTGTATACTTTAGCTATAAATAAGGTCTATGAGTATGGTAAGTAGCTGAAAGTTTCATGACTGAACGTAAATCACTCATCGATATGCTTCTTGATGAAGCCAAAAAACGGGGTATTTATCAGCCAAATCAATCCAGCAACCGGACGTTAGATTTGGAAGATGATGCACATGTGCCGCCTGAGGATCGTGTCGGATTTCGACTCCTAAAGAGTCATGGCTTTGCGCCTCCATTTATTGAGGAACGGATACATCTTTTGGATGACCATGTCCAACTTCGACAATCACGCGATCAACTCATGCAGGTCTGGCCCACGTTAACTCCTGATCGACAGCGTGAACGTCTCACAGTGCTCCGCAACCGCTATATTGACGTTTGGCGGCGCACAATGGACTTTAACTTGCAGGCTCCGTTGGCACTGCACATTGAGGGAGTGCGGGTTGAGTATGAACTACGCGATTTCATCATCCGGGCTGAGAGTTGATGAGTGATCAGACTCTGCAGAAGCTTCGGCGATGATGTCAGGTTGGTGCAGTTGGGCGATGTGCTCTTGCAATGCCTGTATTTTTTTGCGAATCAGTGATACACTCTCGTGCGCTCCAACTATGTACCGATTGGTCCATGCGGGTGGTGATACGTCTGTAGCGTTTTCTTTTTCAACGCTCGTTATATGGGCGTAGTATGTTGTATTACTGCCGTTATCGTCAATTTGTATAGTTCGGTGTGATGCAATCATTAATGCATATTGATGCGGCAAATCTTTTACGAACAGCGTCATCTCCGCAATATCGATAGCATCGGATACTTCAAACATAAGGGTTAGATTGTGTACATCGAGTTGATCGATGATGAGGTTCAGGTAATACAAGATGCGTTCACGGAACGCTTGTTGGACGTGTTCAATTGGGAGCACTAATCCTGTAGCTCCGAGTACGACCGCCATTTGAATGCAACTTTGGAGTTGTTCGGCAATAATGGTGCGAATGCGCGGGTGTGAGTGCTGATCTGGCCAACTATAGCAAGGAGCCATTAGCCATACTGCAGCAGTACAATGGGCTCTTTGCGGACGTATACGACGAATCCATGGCTTCCATTGGTCATCAAGCAAAAGCGTATTTTGTGTGTCAGATATATACACGTCAAGCTGCTGTGCAACAATCACGTCACGGAGCAACGGAATTTGTTCCGCAGTGACTACTATTCCAATTGATGGTGGTGATGCATCGCTCATACTATTGCTTTGTGAAATGTTTGATACCAACAGCGATGGCAAACAATCCGGTGCAGACGAGGACAATTGTTGCGCCGGTTGATACCGAAAAATGGTAGGAAATAATCAACCCGAGCACTGCTGAGATAGCACCTATCGCTCCGGCAACCCACATCATCGTGCGCAAATTGCGGGTCAGGAGTGACGCCGCTGCAGCTGGAGTGACGAGTAGCGCACTTGTGAGAATTACTCCAACGACTTGAATACCCGTCACAATTGTGAAGGCTAGCAGAACGAGTAATGCAGTGCGCAGATGATCGGTATGAATTCCGGCAACTTCGGCGTGAATCGCATCAAATGACGCAAGTTCGAGTTCTTTGTGGAGTAACATCAAAATCGTGACCACTACGACGGCGACGCCCAAAATCATCCAGAGTTCGTTGGTTTGCACGCCGAGCACGTTGCCAAATAGTATATGATTGAGATCACGGAACGATTGACTACTACTCATCAGCACAATGCCTAATGCGAACATCGCTGTAAAAATGACGCCGATGGCTGTATCCTCGCGCAAGCTACTGCGTTTGGCGAGCCATCCAATGCCAAGTGCGGTCATGACACCGGCCACGAGCGCACCGCCAATCAGGTTCCACCCGTTCAGATACGCAATAACCACGCCTGGTAATGCAGTGTGAGCGAGTGCATCGCCAATGAATGCTAAGCGACGTAACACGACATAACTGCCAATAACGCCACACGTCATCGCAATAAAAATCGACGCCCATAGCGCGTTCTGCATGAATTGGTATTCAAATGGTGCAATCAGCCACTGCCACAGATTATTCATACGATTCAGCTACCACAAAATGCGGATAATCAGAAGCATGGTGCAGTGTCATCATGCGGCCCTCATGTAGATGGGCAATGTAGTCGAATTCATCGCGTAAACGACTGGTTTCATGCGTAGCCACAATCGCCGTCCGACCGAGTTTTTGGAGCTCTGCCAGAATCGAGGTTATCAACAGGCGTGTCTCGGGATCGATGTTGTTAAACGGCTCGTCTAGCAATAATAACTCGGCCTCTTGCACAATTGCGCGGGCCAGAAGTGCACGTTGCTGCTGCCCACCCGATAAATCGCTGATAATCCGGTCTGCAACATTAGTTAAATTTAGGCGTTCCAGAGTCTGGTTAATCAGTTGATGGTCATGGGACTGTGGTTGGCGCAACCAGCCAATATGGACATAACGCCCAGTCATGACAAACCGACGGACCGTAATGGGGAATTTCCAGTCGATCTCACCACGCTGTGGCAAATATGCCACACGATGATGGCATGCCCGCACTTTGCGTCCATATATCTCGATGCTCCCTGATCGGTATGTTTGGAGCCCGACCAGCGTTTTGAGTAACGTGCTTTTGCCGGCTCCATTATGCCCGATGAGTGCCACACGGCTTGCAGCAGGGATTGTTACATCAATCCCTGCTAACGCATCGCCTTGGCTCGCATCGTAACTGACGTGTAAGCCCTGTATTTTTACTGCTGGTGCACCTGGCACGGATGCCACATGGGTGCGACCACTGTAATTAATCATTGACCAGATGTCTCTCCCAATGCTTGATAAATCGTCTGGCTATTATACCGCATCATATCCACATACGTTTGTCCGGCACTTCCAGTTTTGCCGAGTGCATCGGTATACAATGCAGGTGCCACAACCACTCCTGCTTCACGGGCGATCGTCTCGACGATGTCGTCATTGCCAAATGCCTCGATGAAGATTGCCGGCGCACCGGATGCTTTAATTGTTGCAACTAACTCAACTATTTGATTGGCGCCTGGATCGCCTGATTCAGTCGTAACAGAACCGAGAACCGTGCCAACTATCGTGAGACCGTACCGCGTAGCAAAATACGACATAGTGTCGTGATTTGTCACGAGGATGCGGCGTTCTGCGGGGATTTGTTCTATCTGTGCAGCGATTTCATTATCCAACGCACTCAGCGTGGCAATGTATGAATCTGCATTCGCTTGGAGCGTGTTGGCATGCTCTGGCATGATCGCTGATAATTCGGTCGTAATGTGCTTGACCATCACAATGACGTGCTGGACATTTTGCCAGACATGTGGATCAAACTCGCCATGGGCGTGCGCATCGGCGGACTCACCGGCGTGCGCGTCAGCGGACTC